>JAGVPT010000257.1 GCA_020052095.1 Bacteroidota bacterium
GTAACTACTCAGCGGACAAAACGCGTGCATACTTTTGTGAATCCTCTACGAGGATTTTGTATATGTGGGCAGGTTTGCGGTTACAATAATGCTGCCTCTCCGAGGCAGTAAAAACATCATAGATGTTTCATTGTTGTAAAAAACTCCACCCCACTTTCTTCATGATCCTCGTAGAGGATCAATAAAACTCTTTTGCAACGCTGAGCAGTTACCTTTGTTCAATCATGAAAAAGTACACCCTCACAAAAACCCCTGCGCATCCGCTGAGGCTCGTCACGCCTCAGAGTTTTAGGATAGATTATAAACAGGAGCTTAACCCAGCCCAATACGAGGCGGTCACCTCCGTCGATGGACCCTTTCTGATCGTTGCCGGAGCAGGAACGGGGAAAACGCGGACAATAGTCTATAGGGTGTCATACCTGATAGAGTGCGGTGTCAGTCCGGACAGTATTCTCCTCCTCACGTTCACGCGGAAGGCAGCAAGAGAAATGCTTCGCCGCGCTGTGATCCTCCTCGATGCGCGATGCGAGAACGTCGCCGGGGGAACTTTTCACTCATTCGCCAACGGTATTCTGCGAAAGTACGCAGACAAGTTGAATTATGCCCGCAACTTCACGATTCTTGACCAGGGAGACGCAGAGGATGTTATTAATCTAATCCGGACGCAGCTCAAGTTCGATTCGAAAGCAAAACGGTTTCCACGCAAGTCTACCCTGTATGATCTCTACAGCCGTTCGGTCAATACGTTGACGCCAGTCGATCAATTGCTCGCAAAAGACTATCCGCACTATATCGAAATCCTTGATGATATCAAGAAAGTTCATGATGGCTATGTGCGTTACAAGGCAAGCAACAACCTTATGGACTATGATGATCTGTTGCTCAATATCGTTACTTTGTTGAAAAAGAACGAACCTCTCCGTTCGACGCTCTCAGATCGGTATAAGTACATCATGGTCGATGAGTATCAGGACACCAACAAGATTCAAGCAGAAATTGTGCGCCTCTTGGCACGTAAGCATCAGAATGTCATGGTCGTGGGAGACGACGCGCAATCGATTTATTCGTTCAGAGGATCGACGATTGAGAATATCCGGACGTTTCCCGATGAATTTCCCCAATGCAGAATTATCAAGCTCGAGGAAAATTTTCGCAGTTCGCAGCCCATATTGAATTTAGCAAATGAGATTCTGAAGCGAGCGGTGACGTCTCCATGAACGGACTTTATTACAAAGAGCTCTTCTCGAAAAAAGAGGGGGGTCACCTACCTCAACTTGTGATTGCAGAAAATGAGAACATGCAATCGCGATTTGTTGTGGAGAAGATCCTCTCACTTCGCGAAGAGGGAATTCCACTAGAAGAAATGGCAGTGCTGTTTCGATCATCGTTCCTTTCGTTCGACTTGGAAATTGAATTGGCGAAAGCGAATCTCCCTTTTGTAAAATACGGAGGGTTTAAGTTCATCGAGACAGCTCACGTCAAGGACATGATCGCATATCTTCGTGTGCTGGAAAATCCGCGCGATCTGGTTTCGTGGAACCGTATTCTCTTGTTGGTAGACGGTGTCGGACCACGAACCGCTGAGACTGTTACGGACGACATCATGAATAAAAGACTTGGCCCAACCGCAGATGGACGGGAAGCTATAGTGTCTGAAAAGTTTTGGCAAGGATACCATGCTTACCCTGAGGGAGTTCAAAAGCTTTTTGAAACGCTCAAGAGCGCTGCTTCGTCAAAAATGTCCCCAGCGGACAAGTCATTTCATATCCTGAACTATTACGAGCCTATACTCAAATCTCAGTACGACGATCATGCGAAAAGGATCAAAGACCTCGAGATGTTTCAGAACATCGCGGAGCGATACAAGGATGTTGAGACGTTTCTGACAGAGATGGCCCTTGAGCCGCCGACCGAAAGTGTTGTTGATATTGAATCACCGGGAAAAGAGGAGGAGATGCTTGTTTTATCCACTATTCACAGTGCAAAGGGCCTTGAATGGAAAGCCGTCTTTATTATCTATGCCCTTGAGGGACGCTTTCCGTCGATGAAAGCGCAAGGGGATGGCGACGAAATAGAAGAAGAATTGAGATTGATGTATGTGGCATGCACTCGCGCCAAAGATCATCTCTTTATCACGTATCCAATAAATATCTTTGATAGAGAAAGCGGATCGGTCCTTTCGAAGCCATCCCGGTTTATTGAGGGGATTGGAGAGAATTTATTGGAGCCGTGGGTGGTGGAGTAGTCTACTATGCCGCAGAATTTTTGCACACACTGCTTTCAGATGCCCCGGTCGGTTAGGAGCGGATGGGCATAGAAAGTGTAATGGGAAACGAAAATTTAGAACGGATGATCAGACTTGCGGGAGAGTTCTTCGAAACGAAAAACGATCCCACGCAAATCTCCATCAACGCAAAATCGATCGCCCGGCTGAGGCGGCTCCATCCCGCCACGATGTCCGAGAGAAGGACGAAGAAGGGGCCGATCGCGTGGATGTTAGTAATTCCCACGACACATGAATTGATGAAACAATTCATATTGAAACAAATCAACGAGCAAGAGTTGTTATATACTACTCCTCTTCGGACGAAGTGTGATGCATTGTATTTATGTTCGGCTCTTGTCCTGCCGGAGCATAGAGGGAGGGGATACGCCAGGCAATTAACTATCAAAGCAATTAAGTCCATTCAGAAACAGCATCCGATTAAGTATCTCTTTTATTGGGCGTTTAGTGTTGCAGGGAAGAAGCTTGCCAAATCGGTCGCCAAGGGATGTGGTCTGTCTTTATCTCGAAGGAAGAGTTGAGAAGATTGTCCTGGAGTTTTAGCCACGAAGACACTAAGTCACAAAGACTTCTTAACAATTGATTCAATATTTCACACGTCCGAAATAACCCTTCATTTCTCTTTGTGCCTTAGTGACTTAGTGGCAACTGATTTGCATTTCACATAACGTTACTTACAACATCTCACAAAATAGAAAATCCTTGGAACCACTTAAATCCGTTTCGATTCAATACCCTTATTGCGGGGAAATGGTTGAGCTGGTTGTTGACAGCTCAGTGGAAGAGCAGGAATATATCGAAGATTGTGAAGTATGCTGCAGGCCAATCACGATATCTGTTTCCCTGGCAGATGAGGATACTCCTCAAGTCGTCGCGCGGCGAGAAAGCGAATAATATGAACCGGATCGACACCCAAGAATCAATTCTCTCGCGACCCTGGCCCGATCGAATCCCTCCCAAAAAGCTCCTTGCTATTCGTTTGCATGCATTAGGCGACACTGTAATTACGTTACCGTACTTGCAGGCTTTGAAGAACATATTGCCTGCGACTGAATTCCATTTCGTAACCAGGAAAGAGTTCGCTGATCTTCCTCGCAATATGAAGATGTTCGATAAGGTATATGCTGTAGAAGGAGGATTCGACATCAGTCGGCAGTTTCTGAGCGCGGCATTTCTTATTCCGAGGCTGCAAAAAGAAAAATATGATGTGGTGATTGATCTTCAGAGGAACTTGTTGACGCGCACGATTCGGAGAATGTTGTTTCCAAGGAGTGTTTCCGAGTTTGACCGGTTTTCTTTAAACAGTGCGGGAGATCGAACGCGGGCTACAATTAACAAAATCGGATTTACGCCTCTCCCCGAAATGCTTGCGAGGCTCGACGTACGCGAGAACGATCGCGGCTTGGAGAAAGCGGGGTATGATCCGGGGAGGAACCTTGTAGTCCTGAATCCCGCGGGTAACTTCATCACGAAAAGCTGGCCAATAGAGAGCTATCGCAGATTCGCAGAGGGCTGGATCAACACCGTCGATAGCAGTGTCCAATTCTTAATGCTCGGTGTGGAAAGACTGCGGGAGAAATCGGAATATCTTGAAGAAAAATTGGGGAAAGCAGTTATCAACCTTGTAGGGAAAACGACGATATCCGAGGCATTCAATATATTGAGACAGGCGGAGATAGTTATCTCCGAAGACTCCGGTCTCATGCATTTGGCCTGGGTTGCTCAAGTTCCTGTAGTCGCTTTGTTTGGATCGTCCCGTAGCTCATGGTCAAAACCGCTTGGCAAGTCCGTCTGCTTAGATTCGTCGGATCTCGAGTGCGGCGAATGTCTTCAACCGACGTGTCGTTTTGATGATGTCCACTGCTTGACGAGATACAGTCCGGAATTTGTGATAGAAACGGCTCAGAAATTGCTGGCGAGGCGGGACCAATAAAGCACTGGATCCATTGATAAGATCATTCCATTGCCACAAAGAAACGAAGACGCCAAGATTGGTTGATGGCATCTTAAATACTTCTGCTCTTGGAAAAGACACTCCTAGTTCTTAGTGACCTCGTGACTCGGTGGCAAACCCATTGATCGAAAGAAGGGCAGATTGGAAAATAGAGCACGTCTTGCAGTATTTGTCCCGGGGGGAATCGGAATAAACGATAACATTCCGTCATTGCTTGATATCCTTTGTCGCCTTGGTGCGTTGTATGATTTGAGTATTTATTCTTTCTCACGTCTCACTTCTCATCCGGCTCTCGGAACAAACAACTGCACGATTTCATATCCACCAGCGTTATTTGGAAATAACAGCCTCCTCAAAATCCTCTTTTATCTTTGGCGGATCAGGAAGGATCATGCGCAAAGAGCATTCAGCGCGACGCACGGTTTTTGGATAATGAGCCAGGGTATTACCGCAGTCCTGGCGGCAAAGATGTTGCGCATCCCAAGCATCGTCAGCCTACTTGGTGGAGATGTTGTCTATTTCCCGACGATAAACTATGGGAGCGTGCGGACTGTTGCTCACAAGAAGATGATAACATGGTGCATCCAGAACGCCGATCGTGTCACGGTTCTCACCAGGTTCCAAGAACAAGTGATGAAAGCGAATGGAATATCGCGGGAACACGTAGCGATCATCCCATTTGGTGTAAACATCACTCAGTTCTCGTTCCGTCCGCATGCAACGTCTGGGTGTCTCGAATTCATTTTTATCGGCAATCTCAATAGGGTGAAGGATCCGTACACCGCTATTCGCACGTTTTCTCTTCTTACTAAAAATCGCGACTGTCATTTAACAGTTGTCGGTTCAGATACACTGGCGGGGGTCGTCCAGGAATACGCACGTTCTCTCAACGTTTACGAGAGAATCGAGTGGAAGGGAAAAGTGCGCCACGAAACGATCCCTTCCTTACTCCATTCAACAGATTTTCTGCTGTTGACGTCGCTGTTCGAAGGAGAGGCCGTCGTTGTCATGGAAGCATTTGCTTGCGGCGTTATCGTAGCGGGGACAAGAGTCGGATTGCTTGCCGATGTTGGAGATGACGATGTCACTGTTGAATCGGGTGATGCGATAGGATTGGCGGAGAAGATCGATCGTCTGATCTCACAACCGAAGAGACTGCAAGAAATGCGTGTGAAGAATAGAAAGCTGGCGGAGGACTATTCAATCGAATGGACCTGTTCTGAGTTCAGCAGGCTGTACGAAGAAGTGGTGAAGAAGTAGGCATAATCAAAACACCATCCACGCGGGACACGAAAGATCATATCCCTTTGCGGCAAAGTCGCTAAAGCGCGCGGGGACTTGATTTGCACACATCAACCTGCTTCGCCATTGCAATTGTGTGACAAATGGTTCTGCCGTAAAACACCGAGAATTATTTAACGGTCTTACGCAAAGTGCAAGTAAAATTGCCACAAAGGCACGAGGGCACGAAGAAACGAAAAGAATTTTGCTAAACAACATTACTCGGTGAGGAGTTCTCTATGAAATCTTTGTCACTTAGAGCGTTCGTGGCAAGGTTTTTATGCTGTGCGTAACGTGAGTTATTTATTCTTTTGAGGATAGTCGGGATGTTTTTCAAACAGGACGTCTTGCTCGTTGCCACTCTTGATTTGCCTACGGCGCAGTAAGTAACGGACAAAGAGCGCTTCCTCCTTAGCAGTATAGGAAAAGTCCTTTTCTTTCATGAAGAAGACATTCTGGATGTTGTAATTGATGAACGCGCCTCCACACATCAGGCATGGCTCAAAAGTCGTGGCGAGCATCAGGGAGTCCCTTTCCAGCATTGTAAATTTCTCCATGCCAAGATCTTTAATTGCGGCGGAAATTGCATTCACCTCTGCATGTTCTCCTGCCTTCGCATTGCGCATAACTGTATTAAAGCCTTCCCCAATAATCTCTCCTTTGTAAAGCAGGAGCGCACCGACGGGTACATCGGACGCTTCAAGTGAGCGTTCTGCCAATTCCAAAAGCCGCGAGTAGTGTCCTTTCGTGAGTACTATCGTCCTCCTGAGACGATGGAACTTCGAATGACCAAGAGAGTAGACCAATGCGCAAATAGTCAAAAACAAAAAAACAAAGAACATCCATTGATACATTCAATTACCTTTCGGTGGTTGTTTCGCTTTTCGCACCAAGCGTAATTTGCCATGCGTAAGCGAATAGACTTTTGAGCATTCCATCAATGTATGTTCTCGATGTGCGACGATAATGACTGTTATTCCGTCCCGGCGGAGCGATGAAATCGTGTCGAGGACGTCTTGCTCCGATCTGGCATCCAATTGACTCATTGCTTCATCAAAAATGAAAATGCTCGCGTTGCGGTACAGCGCGCGTGCTATCAGCAATCGTTGTTTCTGACCCGCAGAAATCTGTTTTCCCTGGTCACCGACAGGAGTCATGATACCCTGGGAGAGTTGCTCCGTAAATCCGGTCAGCCCGACTTTTCGCAATGCAGAATTGACCTTGTCGACATCGATCGACGCTTGCGGTACACCATAAGCGACATTTGCGGCAACAGAGTCGGAAAGGATAGCCGATTCGTTGGTGACATACGCAAAGAGGCTCTGCCACAAAAGCATGTTGGTATGATCGATCGGCTTATCGTCAACGGTGATTATCCCTGAGTTTTGTTTCAATAATTGGAGAAAAATTCTGAGCAAGGTAGACTTACCCAATCCCGACCTGCCGATGAGGCCGATCGTCTCTCCCTTATCTATATGCATCGAGAGACGATCTAAGAGAAGAGTTTTTCGGTCGGGATATGAGAACGTTATATCCCTCAGCGCGATCGATTTCCTAAACCGGAGATGAGATGGCCGCTCTCTATTATTTTCTGGTTTCTCTGTTTCGTCTCTAACGCGAAAAGTGGGGACCAAATCAATTGTAAAAGAATATGTATGCATGTGGACGACGGCGTTCAGTATCCGATTTATCGAAGGAATGGCTCGATATGCAAACGCGATGAAGAGCGTCAGCAAGGATAGCGCAGAGGCCGTGACGCGTCCTTCAATACTATAATTGAAAAATAGGATTACCATAATTCCTGCAATGGCAAATACCTCCGAAAGGCGGAGTGGGATGGTATTCGCCGCATTGAGTTTTCCCAGTTGGACGTTGAGTTTCTCCTGTCCTAGAAGATATCGATCGGTAAAAAATTGCTTCTTGTTATATAATGTTGCCTCTTGATACCCGGACAACGCATCGGAGAGCTTCCGGAGGTTGACCGGACTTGTTTCCTGGATGGTCTGTTTTGTTCGACGCAGAATGCGGACACTGAGATACGAGGCCAGAAGTGCGAACGGAAGCAGGGTACACACGAGCATCACGACAACGCCAGGCTGAAACAGCGCAATCGCAGCGCCAAAAATTACGAGAATCATCGATTCCGAAAATACAATCATGCTGCCGAGGATTATGTGATGCGCGAACTCAACGGGAACATACGCGATATCTCGCAGCATTTCGGCTGTGTTGCTTTTCTGAAAATCCACAAAGCTAAACGAATAATATTCGTCCACCTTCCTGCGGGACAGATCCGTTGCGATGGAATATACATATCGATTATTGAACGAGTACAAAAAATAGGCGGTAATATTTTTTGCAATGAACAATAGAATAACGATCCCCCCGAAGGCGAAGATAAGGTCGCTTGGGGCGATGGCTTGCAGAAATGGCGGAACCAAGGAAGATTGCAGCAGTAATTGGGGAGAGACGATAATTCCAATGAAAGGGATGAAGAGTCCAAGCGTGAATAACTCAAGAATGGAATTCAAGAACATGAAAAGGAGGGAGACGAAGTACGTTCTCTTCTGACGGCGAGTCAGAGAGAGCGAGACTCGTATCATATTTGCCCAGAGTGTTTGAAGCTTTGCAATCATTGGATATTTATTGTGAACAAAAACTGTCCGAAGGTTAAGGCTTTGAAAGAGTCTGCGCTAAACAAGTTGTACGATCCTGCGGCAAACCTTCGGATGGTTTTCTGCTACCTAGAGTACTTCAATGTAATTATAAAATGATCTGCCCACTTGTTGAAAGGCGGAAGCGTGGAGAGCCTCTCATCGAGCTTGGTGAGCACCCTATAAAGGCGTGGATGTCTATCTGCAAAGGGGAGCATATATGGCGGCAGTGACAATGAGGCCAGTCCACGAAGCTTGACAAGGATGAACTTGTTACCGAACTTTCGAATGACATCATCGGGCGAAAAATAATGGCTCAGAAAGTGATAGCCTTCAATGTGGGCCGCAGCTCCATTCTTTGACAATCGCCGGAATGCCAGCTTTGAATTTCCACCCAGAATATGGAGCAATTCCCACGGGCACACGCGTGGCATGATGACAAGGGTAACTGTCGCACCCGGCTTTAGAAAAGCGGGCAATTGGTCTGCAACTAATGCTAAATCGGGGATGCAATTCAGTCCGCCGAAGTTTGAGAGTACATGATCGAAACGTCGTGCGGGGAGCGAGTGTAAATCCGTGAACGAGCAGCGCGCGTAACTGATCCTCTCCGCCATCTGCAAAAAGTTCACCTTCTTCTGCAATTCCGCGATCATTCCCTCGGCAATATCAATTGCGAAAACGGAATGGCCTTTCTGCGCAAAATGCACAGCATCAATGCCCGTCCCGGCATTCAACTCAAAGATGCTGTCTCCAGGCGAAAGGAATTCCTCCTCGTGCTTGTGCACTTGGCGGCGCATCCACTGCAGAATGATGTTTGTCCTCTCGTAAGAATCAAAAACAGGTGCTTGAGCAGAAAACGCGAGGCGTGCTTGGTCTATATTACCTGAATTGTCGTACAGTGCGGGGGAAATCATCTATGGACGAGGAACAATAATTTGCACCGGTCGATGAGCGCTGCCGGTGCAAAATAGCCGGTTAAAAAGATTGCTCTCAATTGTTTGCGATGAAAAGAGACTTTCAATGTCAATAAGTCGGCGATGAGTTGAAGTCCTTTCCGGAAGCGAAAGAGCCTATGAACATAACGATGCAGCCGCCGGTAATAGGCTGGCGAAAATGTGCCGTGAAACATCAACGCAAGGTCGTCTGAATCGACCCAGTTCTGTTTATCTCGGAGATCCTGCCTGACTTTCTCGTAAAATTTCGTCCCGGGCAACGGATAGGATATTGAAATTCCTAAATCGTCCGGCATCAGGTCTTTCACCATTTGAATTGTCGCATCAATATCGTTTTTATCTTCGCCGAGATATCCAAACTGCAGGAAGAAGGATGTCTTAATCCCGTACTTTTTCAACAACGCGCGCGCGCCGTAAATCTGTGAAATGGTTGTGCCCTTTTCCATTGCATCCAGGATTCGTTGTGATCCCGATTCCGCCCCGACCCACACTTCTACACATCCGGCTCTTGCAAGAGCATCGATCGTGTTGTCCTCCAACAGCAGGTCGACGCGAGATTGAATCTTAAACCGGATCCCGAGTTGTTCACGCTCCACCAACTCGGCAAACTTGGTCACCCAGCCCGGTTTCAGACCGAAAATATCGTCCGCAAACCAAATGTGGTCGGGCCGAAGAGTCCGCTTGAGCACTTTGATCTCTTCGACCACATTCTCAGGTGAGCGGGAGTTGTACACTTGCCCATAAATTGGCTTCGCACACCAATTGCAATGATACGGGCAGCCGCGCGTTGTTACCACATTTATGGAAAAATATCCATGCCGTTTTTTCCACGCCTTCTCATACCGCGCGATATCTATCAAATGCCAGGCCGGGAAGGGGAGATTATCAAGAGCCTTTAAGGGAATCCGACGAGGGGATCGCGTAACGGTTCCTTTTGCTTTGAATGCCACACCAGGAATTGTCTCAAATTCCTGCTTATGACCACGAATGACATGCTGAGATATTTCGAACAGGGTTTGTTCACCTTCACCGATAATCACAACGTCCGCCGACTGATCGAGGAATTCTTGTGCATGATCCGTGGCATCGGAACCATGGATAACGACGAACGCGCCGAATTCCTTCGCAATCTTCGCCATCCTGAATGCGGCTTCACGCATCCTGCCGAGGCACATTTTGTTAAGGTAATTAAAATCGTCATCATAGATCGCGACAATCGCAGGACGTGTGCGTTGAAGAACGGCTCGCAGGTCTTCTTCAGACTCGCTGAGCATGGTATCGAAAAGATCCACGGTAAAATGTCGCTGCTCCAAATAGCTCGCAGCATACAATGTACCTAGCGGGGGATAGGGCATCATCGCTCTTTCCTGTTTCGGATCGAAGTGGATGAAGTACGAATGTGTGAGGAGAATGTCAATCATGCCGTCTCTCTAATGCCGAACTGTGCGAGCCGACGGCGGTATTCATTCATTGTCTGCGTCTGATGGTCATGGGACCAGACCGAAGAGATGTCGGGCTTGCATTGAAAAAGTGCGTCGAATCTATCTTCGTCGAGGTGCGAATTTCTTTTTTTCCAAAACTTGCGGGCTGTGTCCAAAAGAAAATCATCTAACGAATTAAGCGGGAGCGCGTTCAAAACAAATTCTAAGATCGTTTGGATTGGGGATGCTTTGCTCCGCAGGAGTCGAAAACCTTGGTGATTCTTATTCCAATTGGGCAAGAACATACGGACCCAGGAATTGGCTGAGAGAAATTTGTCATGCACAGCTTCATTCCAAAGGACTTGTGTTGTCGCGATTTCGATCGCATTGAAAACATTCTTTTCGGGAAATGAAAAGCCTTTTTTCGTCACAAAAAGATTGAAGCAGAAGTATTTTATCGTGTTAAAGAAGAATATCCGTCGAATTCCCGTTAGGATCATTTTTGAGATCCATAGTCGATTTGGAGCGGTCACAATCATAAAGTCCACATCGCTAGAAGGGCTTGCCACATTCTTTGATAATGAGCCGGTAATGAATACAGCCCTGACAAATGGTATCTGCTTTAAAAAAAGCGAAATCCAGAATGCTCTTTTCAACATAGCGGCAGCGCGGCGCTCATCTTCCCGGCGGGTCGTCGCTACCGCCGACGATCGATCAGCGAAGAAATAGTAGCCAGCATATTCCTTCAGCAGACCGGCGCAAACTAAATCCTTCAGATCGTTCTCCAATTGCTGAATCGGAACAGAATTGCGAGGAAGGTATGCGTACACCTGCTCTTTGGTGAGGGGGTACAAGAAGACATCGAAATATGCCAGAGCACGTACGATATCTTGCTGAAGACTCGTTAACGAAAGATCCATGCTTGTAAACGTTAGTGGGGGATAATGTACTCGTCGAAAGTTCTCTACGTCCAAAATTTATAACCAGAATGCTTCCGACTTAATTCCATCTATTTTGCCCCGGAGTAAAAGAATCGGCATCTTCAATCGGGTATCGCCGCCAGTGTCGAGAATGAAGAATGAGCCATGGTCGGCCATGGTGAAAAAGCCGTCCCAATGATGCGACTCAATCATTTCATAATGGTCATCCGAATAAACGTCTTCCCCCTTTCTCACCGCCTGCACACGCACAATACTGTTCCCGTAGGGAGTAATGCGCAGCCGTTGGCCGCTTGACGTTGTGAATATGACGCTTTGTCCGTCGAAACGATGGCGTGCATAGGTTGTCAATGACTCGGCTGCGACCAAAAAAGGGAAGACTGAAAACAGACAGCTCGCCGCAACCAATGAGAACGATCGCACTTTTGAGAACTGAATGGACAATAGAGACATCTCCATGTTTTCTGGATACTGGAAAGTAGGTTAGACCGTTGCCGCAACTGCGCTTATGCAGAGCACAAAGACGACAACAAGAAAGTACAAATATTTTTCAACTCTTGCAGGAAAAACTTCGGCGGATCGCACTCTGCAATATTGGCAAACGATTCTTAAAGGCAAACGCATGCCGTCTCCACATACAGTCGGTTGTCCGCTCTTGGCCCTTTGCCGGCGGTGGAAAGCTGGACCTAAAGATCGAGACCCAAAATAACGTCGAACTCGCGCACGAACTCGCGGGAACTATAGCCCTTGCTAAAAAGAAGAGCGACGTGGCCATCGCGGAGCTGCTGCAATCCAGTCAGCAGGATCCGTACGATCGTTATCGGACCGTTCTCGCTTATCTAATATTAGCAACGATGTAGAAGGAAATTATTATCTACTCCACCCTGTATTGTGCGATGGACAAAGATGCTTTGAAGAGTTGATAATAAAAAATGCGATGCACCGGGCATGTGCATCGCATTTCGCAGGGGACAGCAACAGCTACCTTCCGAAGACCTAACTCATCCGGGAATATTCTGCCGCGTCCGCTTGTTGATAGACTCTCTGGACGGTCCACTTGACGCCATTGTAAAAAAGTATCGCAACGACCGTCACTTGATATCCATTGTAGGTTCCACTTGAGGTCACTCGTACTTGAGAAGCAGCAAGACCAGCCGGGCGATCTCCGGTGTACGTAACCGCGCCGCCAATCAGACTCACCGTCCCCGAAGGAAACGCAGGAGATGAATTGGAGCCCATGTCGCCCACCGCGAATTTCGTACCGACATTCGCAATCTGCCGTGCTTGATCGTGGAATGCTTCAGATTTTGCAACAGTATAGACAGCCTGATCAGCCGCACTGAAACCCAACGCGTACAAGCCGATGATGACATATACGCCGGCTCCCATAACTATTTTTGAAGTTCCCATCTAGCGCCTCATATTTAATTTTTCCACGAACGTGGTGTTTCTCTTTTACTCTGATTCAACTGTTCGAAAAATACATCGGAAAGTTGCACAAATCAATGCAGTATTAAACGTATTTACGCAAATTACGGTTTAGAACGGAGAGGGCTGGGGCAACAGGATTCGGGAACTACGTAACCGCTGTGCAGAACAACTACTGTAGAGACCGTATTGTTTGATCTATTTGCGGTTGACTTGGTGTCGAAACGATGAGAAGAATACGGTAAAATGGGCGTAATATGGGGCAAACACTGAGTGTTGACATTAAAAGATAATTTTGCGACTATCAGATAGCCAACTGTTCTACCCCGGCCTTTCGAAGTCGGGAATTCAGATGATCTGTGATATTTAGATAAGAAATCAAGACCCTTTTTCCGCGATAGGCAGGGGGAGAGTTTTTTGTTTCGGGCGCACAGAGGGGAGAGCGGCGCGGCGACAGCGCGACAATAAAATCGTGGGAGCTCATTCACTGACTATTTGCACCCACTGCTTTCGAATCGCGGATCAATATCGCTACGCGGCCGCTTGTCTTGGTCTTTTTCCCAGTGTCAAGTTCATTAGTAGATAAGAAAGGGATGAGCAAATGTCAAAATCCGCCATATCGAAGCTTACCAAAGTTCCGACTGACGATCGGGAATTCGAAATCTATAGACAAGATTGCGAATTCTACAGACACCAGGACAGATTGATGTGGAGTCGCTTTCGGACCGCCGCGATAATTGAAGCTGTCCTATTATTTTCTCGTTTTTCACCACTCGCAGAGAACGCTCTTCAACGACAAGTGTCTCTTCTTGGGGGACCAATTCTCCTATTGAACATGGTCGTCGCGGCGGCTCTTCTGATCTTGATATTGTTTTCCGTCAGCCTGAAAGACATTGAGGATTCGAGAAGGCACTTGAAGAGAATCCGCGAATTTGAGCTCAATAATCCTCTCTCTAATCATGCACCGCTCACACCAGCGCGCTCATCTCTTATGTTCGCCGGCATCATCATTGTGAACATCGTCAATATCTTGGTGATCAATTCAATGCGGCCGTAGCGGGAGTGCGCCGCCGAGGTAAAGCAGGCCATGCAGAAGCAACTCCTCGAGACCCGGAGGAGACGCCGGATTTATCCGGCAACCACGTTTGATCGGATCGTCGAGCGAATTGGGTCTCGGAAGACAGTCTACTCTAGTGGTGCAACGAAGGAAAGCGTCGCATCATATCGCAGCGCCGGAATGTAATAATTCCCCCGACCGCCCTTTAAAATTCTAATCCGAATTCCTGGTTCGAAATAGCCTCACGCACCATTCCACGTCTCTTTAAGGATACCTCTCGTATCCTATTGTCAAAAATAATAGGCCGGATACCTAATTTCCCTAATTTGACAATGATGCGCCGCCGAATCATGGAATCTAGGGGGATCACTCACGAAACTTCGGCGCAATTTTTGTGTATTTCAGAAATGGCGGAGTTGACTTCTGAATAAAGCAGTTCCTCCTCGAATGCCGGAACTTCATTTCCTTCATTCCCACCTTTGGGCGAAGGGGTACCGGCAGTACTCATATCGACGCAGGTTGTCCATGCACAATTCGATTGTCTTAGTGAAACAGGTTCCCGACACGACAAACATCTCGGGACAGGTGATGAAAGAAGACGGCACAGTGAACCGTGCCAAGCTCCCCGCTATTTTCAATTTTGAAGATAAAGTTGCCCTCGAGTTCGCTCTCCGCATCAAGGACGAATGCGGCGGCAAGGTCACCGCCGTGACGATGGGACCGCCGCGCGCTTCAGATGTCTTACGCGAATGTTTGTACATGGGAGCGGATGAAGCGTACCTTATCACCGATAGAAAATTCGCCGGAGCGGACACGTTGGCGACGTCGTACGTGCTGAGTGAAGCGATCAAGAAGATCGGCGATTACGATTTCGTTTTCGCAGGCCGGCAGGCGATTGATGGTGATACGGCCCAGGTCGGTCCGCAGACAGCCGAGAAGTTGGACATCCCGCAGATCACGTACGCAGAAGAAATCTTGCAGATCAAAGACAACAGTGTCCGAGTGAGAAGAAAGATCGATGGTGGATATGAGATACTTGAATGCAAACTTCCGGTGTTGATGACCGTCCTCAAAGACGCGGCGGAGCCTCGGCCATTCGGCGCAAAGCGGGTCATGGCGTACAAAGGAGCGAAGTCTTTGCTGGAATTGGAAAAGATGGCAGAAGGCAATTCACTCCTCTATATCGATAAGCTCGTGTATGAATACAAAAGCCGTTCATTGTTCATTCCAACGCTAACTGCTGATGACCTGCACATCGATGTCGCGCGGTGTGGGATCAAAGGATCGCCGACGAAAGTGTACGCAATAGAATCTGTTGTGCTAGGCGGAAGCGAGCCGGTAAAGATCGATAACACAAGAGCGGGGATGCTATCACTGATTGACACACTCATGGAAGACCGGATTCTAGGGTAACGCGCATGATTGGCTTCTCAAATGACGTCTGGGTATTTGTCGAACAGCGGGATGGCAAGCCCGCCGATGTGAGCCTGGAATTGTTGAGCAAGGGAAGAAAACTTGCCGATACTATGCATGGCACCCTGAAATCGGTGGTCATCGGCGAAGCGGTGAAATCTCTGGCCATTGAAACTTTTCGTTATGGCGCCGATGAAGCGTACGTCGTGGATCATAAGCATCTCAAGAATTATGCAACATTACCCTATAGCAGACTTTTAAATGAACTGGTCGAGCGCCATAAGCCGAGGGTTGTTCTCTTCGGCGCGACAATCACAGGAAGAGATCTTGCACCCCGCGTTGCTTCCCATACTCGCAGCGGCCTGACCGCAGACTGTACCGACCTTCAAGTTTCTGATGTCTCCTATCTTGGAAAAGAATACAAGAACTTGCTGCTTCAAATCCGGCCGGCGTTTGGCGGGAACATTATTGCGACGATTATTGCGCCTGATGTCCCAACTCAGATGGCCACCGTGCGAGAGGGCGTGATGGAAATGCATCCGCTTGCTCGGCCTCATGAGGTGAAAATATCGGACGTTCCCTTCTCACCCAACGGCATTGATGGTCTCGTTTCGCTCATCGAACAGCACAGAGAAGAGAGCAAGGTCAATCTGAAGAGCGCTCCCATTATAGTTGCTGGGGGGTACGGGATGGGAACGAAGGAAAACTTCAGACTGATTCACGAGCTTGCACACACAATCGGCGGGGAAGTGGCCGGCAGCCGTGCCGCGGTAGACGCAGGCTTCATCACGCACGAGAGACAAGTTGGGCAGACCGGAGTGACCGTGCGTCCCAAGCTCTATTTTGCTATCGGCATTTCGGGGGCGATCCAACATCGCGCAGGGATGCAGGAGGCGAAAAAGATTATTGCAATCAACACCGATCCCGACGCTCCAATTTTTGACGTTTCGCATTACGGCATTGTGGGGGATGCGACGGATGTCATCCCTAAATTCATTGAAGCATTCAAAAGCAGATTGAAGTGAGCGACTGATGCCGAACTATTTTTTAGATAATCCTGACGTCCTTTTCCATTTTAACAACCTCGACCTCAAAGAAGTTGTGGCACTGGCTGAGGATAATTATGCGCAGGCGAAGGAGTTCAACTATGCGCCGGTCAATTATGAAGACGCAATGGAGAACTACCGGAAGGTGCTCGAGGTTACGGGGGATCTGGCGGGAAACTACATCGCGCCGCGTGCCGCCGGCGTCGACGATGAAGGGGCAACGCTTACCGATGGGCACGTCTCGTACGCGCGTGGAACGCGGAAGAATGTCCAGGAATTGTCACAAGCAGACCTCATGGGATTGATCCTGCCGCGGAAGTACGGCGGTTTAAATTTCCCCTTTACCATCTATATGATGATCACCGAGACACTCGGCCGCGCCGATGCATCGTTGATGAATATCTATGGGTTGCAGGATATCGGCGACACGATCCGGAAATTCGGAACCGAAGAACAGCGACAGGAATTTCTACCGAGAATCAGCACAGGAGAACATACCGGGGCGATGGCGCTCACCGAACCCGACGCCGGTTCAGATCTTCAGGCAGTCAAACTGCAAGCGCACCAAAACGAAGAAGGCAAGTGGTTTCTTCGGGGTGTGAAGCGATTTATCACGAATGGCAATGCTCAGCTTCTCCTCGTTCTTGCGCGATCGGAGCAGGGGACAAAAGACGGCCGTGGACTTAGCCTCTTTGCATGCTATGGCGACAGCACCGTGAAGATCCGGCGCATCGAGAACAAACTCGGAATCCATGGCTCGCCCACATGTGAGCTTCAGTTCAATGATACCCCCGCTCAGTTGATCGGCAGCAGAAAATTCGGGCTTATCAAGTACGCTATGGATCTGATGCATCGTGCACGGATGGGAGTAGCTGCGCAGGCATTGGGGATTTCCCAGGCGGCGTATCAGGAAGCGCTGAAGTACGCCCGTGAACGGCGCCAATTTGGGAAAGCCATTTGCGACATCCCAATGGTTGCCAACATGCTCATCGATATGCGTGTGATGCTTGAAAGCAATCGCTCGCTGTTCTACAGCGGGGCAACGTGCGTGGATAAAAAAGAGAAATTGGAAGACCTGATAGAGAAACGAAAGGCAAGGGATGAATCCGTTTCTGAGGAAATTGCACGCCTGAAGCAAATCACAAAGATTGCCAACCTGCTGACACCTATTATAAAATATGTCCTCTCGGAAAGTGCAAATAAGATCACGTACGATGCGCTGCAAATTCACGGAGGCACGGGGTACATGAGGGAATTCCATGTTGAGCAACTCGCACGTGATGCACGGATCACAAACATTTACGAAGGGACGTCCCAGTTGCAAATCGTGGCGGCGTCCGGCGGCGTCATGAATGATGTGCTCGGCGATCGCTTCGACGAAAAAGAAAGGAGAGAATACAAAGGCGGACTTACAAAGCTAGCCGATCATCTCAAAGAGATTCGGCAGTTGTTTCTCGCAAGCTTAAAGTATGTCACTGAAAAGAAGGACAACAGTTTCCAGGAAGTTGCCGCAAAGGAACTCGTGGAAATGTACAGTTATCTCCACGTCGGCTATCTCCTGATGGAAGAGGCGGAAGTTGATCCCCGAAAGATCTTCATAGCAAACCGATACATCGTGACAGCCCTCGCAAACGCCAGGAAAAATACAGAGGCAATAAAGAGTGAGCTATTCGCCGATCTGATGCACGCCGAGAAAATTCTGCAATAAACATATCATAAACTCAAGGGATACAAACGATGGCAAAGAAAACGCGGTTTTACTACTATAGAATATACGACGACGAAGAGCAGTTCAACTATTTCAAGACCATTTTTCAGGAAAAGAAAATCAGAGGAATGCTCAAGAAGTACGAGAAGACACATCAGGAATACCATAACACGGCTTTTGCGGAGTTCCTGAGGAAGCATGATCCCAGCGCGGAGCTCATCGAGGTCGCTCACATTTCGTACTAGCAGGCAATTCAAAGATCGCCGGCGATGAGTTTGCAGAACCTGCCGGCTCCCTCATGGTGCAACCGGCGCGACGGATTCCGTTTTCATATCAAGGGAAGGGGGCGGAACGCAGCGCGCCACGTATGTTGACCCCGGTAAATCGGGTACGATGCCCTCAGTCTATTCAATCCACAGGGTAAGACAAGGATAGCTAAGAGAACGTTGTCATGAAGCGAAATGACTACCTCCGTTGTGCATATTATCACCCCTGAATTTTTCCTGCCTTTTTGTAGACGAGAGAGACGAGAGCCCATCCTATAAGAATCATGACAATTAAGTAGAGCCAACTGTTCGCCGCCGGGACGGCAGTATGCGCTTCAATCATTGTCCATAATAGAGGAACAGAGAGATACGTATTGTGGCGCGAGTGCTGCATCACCCGGGCCATGATGATGGGATCGGGCGCTGACCCGGATTTCATAGACTCCAATATTTTCTTTTGCCCCGGCCAGATGATCTCCCACACATTTCCCACCATGATTATCCCGAAGAGCAGGCCGATGTGAATTACGTACCCGCGATAGCTGAAATGCCCGAACTCGATCATGTAATATGTAAGCGCCGCAACGATAACGATGCCAATTGCGCCAAATAGACGGAGGTCTTTTCCGATCGGGGTTTTTGCAAGAAGCACGTACACACGATAGAGCAATAATACTATTACAATCATGACATAACCCCCGATTGACCAGGGCTGCTGTGCCTCGAGCGTTTGTCCCCCTTCGTAGAAGACCACAAACAAGAGCCATGTCCCTAGAACTGCGGTGTAAAGGGCCGACCAGCGAAACCAGTAGAGAGCACGGGGAATAAGTTCTGTAACGACTTTCTTTCGTGTTTCTCCGTCCGTCGCCAAGCTAAAGGGCGCGAAGACAAAATTAAACCACCAGAGAAGCCCCACAAAGAGCAAACCTGTGGCAATGTGGAGCCAACGGAAAAGTGCGGTCGCAAGATCCATGAATTCCATGGAACCTCCATATTTGGTTTATTCAAACATATTCTGATAGAGGAGAAGATGAGGGGAGGGAAATCTACACACATTGGGCCTCCACTTCTCCACTTGGCGACCATTATATAGAAAATAATTTCATAAGGTGCAACAACGGCTGAACTGAGATGGTGACTCACTTTGAACTCACCGGATGGCAATTATCCGATAATCTCCGTTGTGACCACCCGCGTAAGCGTGGCCGGAATGACAAAGTGAGACACTCGAAAAGAGATTGAAACTGAAGAGCATAGTGAAAAAACAGATTGTAGAAACCATCTTTTAATCTTTCGTAACTACTCAGTGAATATTGAAATCCAACGTCTAACAGCGCTTTTGCTTTCTGACAATTAGCGAGGGAGCTATTCAGATGCGTGCATACTTTTGTGAATCCTCTACGAGGATTTTGTATGTACGGGCAGGTTTGCGGTTACAATAATACTGCCTCTACGAGGCAGTAAAAACATCGTAGATGTTTCATTATTGTAAAAGACTCTACCCCACTTTCTTCATGATCCTCGTAGAGGATCAATAAAACTCTTTTGCAACACTGAGCAGTTACTTACCTTTTTCCTTAAGTTGACGGCATTTGGGAAGGGAGTGGTCACCCCTATGGCTGAGTAGTTACAACTTTTGATTTTTAACTGAAATAAGAACGCCCGTCGACTTCTCGACAGGCGCATTGTACTAATCACTCAATTAGGGTCAGGAACGGTACTTAATAAACGTTCCATTGTGGAGTTCGGCGTAGGCCTGGCGCAATTGTTCTTCGGTATTCATGACAATCGGACCGTACCACGCGACCGGTTCCTCGATCGGTTTTCCCGAGACTAGTAAGAATCTAATTCCGGCATCTCCGGCTTGCACCACCACTTCATCGCCGCTGTCAAAGAGGACGAGCGATCTGTTCCCTGTCTCCTCGACCGACACGTTGCTCGCATCTCCCACTTTTTCAGTTTGTACACTCTGAGGTGATGATGCGCCGCGAAAGGTGCCCGTTCCTTCGAAAACGTACGCGAATGCATGCCGCGTGGTTTCGACTGGAAGTATCTTTCGCTTGCCCGGGGGAATCCAAACGTCGAGGTAGCTTGGATCAGCGGCAATGCCTTCCACCGGACCTGTTTTCCCCCAGAAACTTCCGCAAACGATTCGAACTCGTGTCCCGTCGTCGTCAGTCACTTCCGGTATTTCGCTGCCTGATATGTCCTGATAGCGCGGGGTAGACATCTTGAGCGAAGAAGGGAGGTTCGCCCAAAGTTGGAATCCGTGCATCCTTCCTCGTTGGTCGCCTTTCGGCATTTCTTGATGAAGTATTCCGCTCCCTGCAGTCATCCATTGAACATCGCCGGATCCCAAAGTGCCGCTATTTCCCAAACTGTCGCCGTGATTAACCGTGCCTGCGAGGACGTACGTAATGGTCTCGATTCCCCGATGTGGATGCCAGGGGAAACCGGCGAGAAAGTCTTCGGGACTTTCATTGCGGAAGTCGTCGAACAAAAGGAACGGATCGAACTCGGTAGTCTTCCCAAAACCGAACGCCCGGCGCAATTTTACGCCTGCGCCTTCAATTGTTGGCTGGGCTGAAACGATACTCTTGATGGGTCGTATTGACACTGATTCTCCTAAGTGATGGATAGGGTTACTAGCTTGCTAACACACTCAAACCTATCCAGGTTCCCCTTGGAGATCGAAAGAGAACAGCCCGCGAATTCACAAAGACACTTCGCATCTACTTGACTACTATCATTTTCTTCACGTCCACAAACCGGTTCGAGGGATTGCTGATCGGAAACGCTTCGAGTCGATAGAAATAGAGACCAGAGGGGAGATCTGCAGCCCATGTTTTTTGATACTGCCCCGCCTCCATTTCACTATCGCTGATTTCCTCTGCGAGCCGCCCCAGAATATCGTAAACGCGAAGTCGAACCCGGCTGCGGGTCTGAATGCTGAAACGAAATGTGGTCGACGGATTAAAGGGATTGGGATAATTTTGATACAGCTCAAATCTTTGAGGAATGCGGCCATCCCCAATTACGCTTGAAAGCTTAGTGACATCTCTCAAAATCCACACATCCGGATCAAACTGCACTGTATCGGGCTTATGTGAGAGATGTATTTGAAAGGTTTGGTCTGCCGCATTGTTTAGCACAGTGACAGTCGAGTCCCATCCGGTTCCGTGGAACTTGAGATCCACCGGCATCGTGAAAAAAGTTGGATTTGTGGTTCCGGTGGTTTGTTGGATACGGACTGTCGAGCGAAATTCTCCCGCTTCGGGGGCGATGGAGTACGAATAGGAGTACTTCGGGTAGCGTTCTCCGAAGACCCATTCGTTGAAAAACCAACCCAAATCGCGGCCGGAAATGATTTCGCAAGAAGCTCGAAAATCTGCGGTGGACGCCGTTCCGTACATCAACTTTGGATCGGACGCATAGGATTTGATCGAGGCGAAGAAAATTGAATCTCCGAGCACGTGCCGCAGCATATGGAGAACTGACGCTCCTTTGTTGTAAACTCGACTCGAGGTAAAGAGATTGTTGACGTTGGCGGAATCCTGTACGTAAAGAGTCCCCACGGCGTTCTTTGCGCTGGTGAGCCGGCTCGAGATACGAGACCAGTAGGATGACATTCCGTACTGTTTCTCTCTGTACACACATTCAAAATACTGAGCGAATCCTTCATTGAGCCAGAGGTCGGGCCAAGTGCGGCACGTGATCATGTCACCGAACCACTGGTGTACAAGCTCGTGCGCGATTGTAGCTTCGGTAAACGCGGATGAGCCGAGTGATGTTAATGTCTGGTGCTCCATTCCGCCGCCCCACCCAAATTGAGCATGTCCGTATTTCTCATTCAGAAATGGATAAGGTCCAAATAGCGAAGAGAAAATTTGCAGCATCCGAGGAGTTAGAGCGGCATTCTCGCGATACGCAGGAGAAGTAGTTGCGATATTAGGCAATACGTAATTCACGACTTCCATGGAATCGGTTGATGTATATTTGTACCAATCCGAGAAAGAATTGAAATTGCCAATAGTCACGGAAACAAGATATGTTGCAATGGGATAGCGGTGTTTCCATTTGTACGTCTTCGTCCCGTCGCCGTTCTGAAGCGTCTGGGTCAACCGCCCGTTTGTCACGGCAAGATAGTTCTGGTTACAGGTGATCCAGATATCAATAGAGTCGGCTTTGTCGCTCGGGTGATCAATACATGGCCACCAGTCACGAGCGCCGTAGGGCTCGCTGAGGGTGAATATCCAGCGACTTCCATCAGTGCGGGCGCTGTCGGTATAACTCCCCAAACCCGTGTGGGGCGGGAATCCATGATAATAAACCTGCGTCGTCAGTGTGTCACCTGCATGATACGTCCTGGGTAGAGAAAGGGAAATAGTATTTGTTGTGGAAGTTGATGAAACCTTCGCGCTGTCGACGAATGCCGAGTCGACTGTCAAGGTATTAAAGAGATCATAAGAGACTTCGTTCAATGCCTGCTCAAGAACGGTTGAAATTGTCGTCACGTCTCCGCGGACGTAGTTTTTCTGGTCGGCGATGCGGATGTTGAGCCTGTAATATTTCACATTGATCCCGGGTTTTGTGACGGAGGCCTTATTCAGGTACCTCGAGAGTAACTGGTATCTTTGTGCCTCCGCATTCCGGAGTGCCTCGAATTCCCGGGCGTCATCCTGCGCATGAAGGGCGAATGCGATGAAGAGCGAAGAAATAGCAAGAAAGAAGTGATTTTTCATGAGGCGTGATTAGGCTAAGTTGGAGTAGGGTTATGGGGATGAACAATCCCTCGTGCGGATGTTGTGAGCCAATGTGTAGGAGTAACAATCGTTGAAACAAGTGAATCAGGGCGTTTGACGGAATCAGAATTTCTAATATTCTAGTGGAGAAGCCGGCAAGACATCTTGAATAACAAGATGCCGACCTCTCAGCCGGCATTTGTTAAGTGGACAGGGCCAGAATCGAACTGGCGACACACGGCTTTTCAGGCCGTTGCTCTACCGACTGAGCTACCTGTCCGAAAATTTCTGAAGTTAGCAAACGAGCGATGCGAGTGAAGCTAACTTCATGAAATTTTCAGGATCCGACGCTTTTTGTCGGATCCGAAACATTCTAACCTTTCTCGAGCGATGCGAGTGAA
>JAGVPT010000251.1 GCA_020052095.1 Bacteroidota bacterium
ATACAAAATCCTCGTAGAGGATTCACAAAAGTATGCACGCGTTTTGTCCGACGAATAATTACTTTTTTCCTTAAGTTGACGCCAATGCGCCTTGGCGGGACTCACTTACTCAGGATGGGCAAGCGATCTGTTCATCCTGAGCAAAGCCGCGACGCCCTCCTTCGATGCGCTCCGCTTACTCAGGATGACCGTCGCGGCTGCGTCGAAGGATTGTGGTGTAGTTCAAAATACAATATTAATTTTTGGAAGCGGCACTACTTTCTATCGATTGACTCGCGGACTGATTTGAGGATCTCATTGGGATCATACGGCTTCTGCACAAAGTCATGAACTCCTGCCTGAAAAATCTCCGATTTGATCCCCACATCGATATATCCGCTCATAAGAACAACCCGCACTGACGGGTTCATTTTTTTTAATTCGAAGAACAACTGGTCGCCGCTAATTTTGGGGAGCCCCACATCGGTCATCACCAGCGCAATCTCATCTTTGTGTTTTCGATAAAGAGCAAGTGCCTCGAGTCCGTCCACGGCTGTGAGTACATGGTACCCTTTCACCTCAAGAATCACTTTCAACATCGTGAGGAGCGCCTCTTCGTCCTCAACGATGAGAATAGTTTCGGTGCCTCCTCGGATCTCCTCACGATCTTCAGCCTGTTTGCCTGTGGCACGCAAGCTCTCCTCCGAAATCGGAAAATACAAATTGAACGTCGCTCCCTTCCCCGGTTCACTTTGCACATCGATGAAACCGTTGTGATTCTTCATCACTCCATAGACGACCGAAAGACCAAGTCCGGTCCCTTTTCCTTTTTCTTTCGTTGTAAAAAATGGGTCAAAGATCTGGCTGCGCGTCTTCTCGTCCATCCCGATTCCGGTGTCGCTCACGCCGAGGTGCACATAGTCTCCATCGGATGTATCGGGGAAAACATTCCGAAGATTAGTACCTTTGACGACTTCCGTTTTGAAAGTCAATGTGCCGCCGCTGGACATCGCATCCCTTGCGTTAACACTAAGGTTAAGAAGCACCTGATGTACTTGCGTCGCGTCAGCATTGATGAACGGAATATCCTTGCTGAGTTGAAGCGACAACTCAATTTTCCTCGGAAATGTTTCTTTCAACATCTTAAATATTTCTTTGACCATCACATTTAGATCAATGGGACCGACAAGGACTTCTGTCTTGCGGGCAAATGTGAGAATCTGACTGACAAGGTTAGCCCCCCGTTGAACTGCCTTATTGATCGCTTGGGCACTTTGAGAGAGCGATTGAGGATCACGACCTGTTCGCTCCATCAGCGACGAATAGCCAAGTATGATCCCGAGGATGTTGTTAAAATCGTGAGCAATGCCGCTGGCGAGCGTGCCAAGGCTTTCCAGCTTCTGGGCTTGCTGGAGCTGCGTCTCTAAACTTCTTCTTGACTCTTCTGACCGCTTGCGTTCGGTGATGTCGGTAAGAACACCGAAATACTCCTGCTCCTTACCTACTTTGTGTCTTACAGATCTATCGAGGAACCATTTGTATTGACCATTTTTAATTTGCCAACGATATTCTATGTTGACCTCGCCTAAAACAGCAGCCCGCTGGAACGCTTCCAGAACTCGGCTACGGTCCTCCGGGTGCAAACGCCGACGCCAGAAATCCTTCTCCGCAACAAACTCGTCGGATGAGTATCCGGTCAATTCAAAAAGGTTTCCGCTAATCCAAATCGCATCTACTCCAGGGTCAACCGGTGCAGTGTAGATCGCAACCGGCAAGGACTGCAGTATCAACCCTTGTCGTTCTTCGCTTGCTGTCAATGCTTCCTCTGCCTGCTTGCGCTTGGTGATGTCGCTTATGATAGCGGTCGAACCAATCACTTCACCTTTTGGATTATGAGTTGGCGACGCGCTCACTGATACCCAAAATCTTTCCCCTGACTTCTTCTTCATTTCGAGATCATACGTCTCCGAAATCCCCTGCATCCGCTGGCGATTCTTTTCTTGCAAGAGATTCCAACTTCCTTCGGGTAGAAGCATCCTATAGCCAATCTTTCCGATCAGTTCTTCCTGCATGTATCCGACGATTTTGCAGAGTTTTTCGTTCACAAATTGAATAGCATCATCGTTGTCTGCAACCAACAAGCCATCGTTCATTTGATTGATAAGCTTTCGATATTTCTCTTCCGAGGTACGCAGTGCTTCCTCCGCCTGCTTGCGTTCGGTGATGTCTGTAAGTGTCCCTTCGTAGTACAGCACAGCGCCTTGCTCATTGCGAACAACATGCGCATTTTCGAGCACTGTAATGTGTTTCCCGTCCTTACGTTTCAGAGTAAGCTCAACATTCTGGATGACTCCCTCTTTCTCGAGTTCTTGCGCCCATGCCTCTCTCTCTGCGGGATTGACATAGAGGCTTCTTGCAATATCGACTCTTTTCAATTCTTCTTCAGATCCATACCCGAGCACCCGTACGAGAGCAGGATTGGCTGTGAGTAGTCGGCCGTTGGCTGTGCTTTGGTAAATGCCTTCAAGAACATTCTCAAAAAGCGAACGGTATTTTGCTTCCGAAGCGCGCAGCGCTTCTTCAGCCCGCTTGCGCTCAGTAATGTCAACTGCGGTACCTGCCAAGAAGCGTTTTCCGGAAAGTGCATGCAACGAAAATTTAAGAACTAACCAATGGTGAACCGTACCATCGGGAAGTGGAACATCCTCATATGTTTGAATCGTTTTTCCCGAAGACATAACCTTCAAATCATTTTCACGAAGCTGTCGTGCGACTTCTTCGGGCCACAGATCAAAGTCGGTTTTTTTGCTAATCACTTCTCGTGTTATGTCGAAAACTTTTTCAAATGCATTATTAATGTAACTGAATGTCCACGTTGCGGGATCTTTCATCCAGGCAACTGCTGGACTATTGTCCATAAACGCCGTGAACCGTTCTTCACTTTCTCGAATCGCCTCTTCTGTCCGCTTCCGCTCCGTGGTGTCGCGGAATATGCTCAGAACTAATGGATGGGTCTCATTACTATTTAAGCGCGCGGTGGTAATCGCAAACCATACTTCTTCCCCGTTCCATAGTTTGAATTTTCTTTCGAGATACGGTTTTAATTCGCTGCTAGAGTAGTTCTCGAGATATGAACTCAGAATTCGCTCCCTTTCCGATTCCGTGTAGATTTCTACCAGTAAATTACCCTCAAGCTCTTCTCGCGGCTTGCTTACAAAATCACAGAATGCTTGATTGACCCTTACCATCTCACCGTTTGCATCCGTAAGTCTCATACCATCCTTGGAATTCTCCCAAACTGAACGGAATAAGCTCTCGGACCGACCCAGCACCTCCTCTGCACGCTTGCGCTCGGTGATGTCTTTGAAAACGACCACCGCGCCAACCAACTCGCCCCGCTCTTGAATCGGCGTGCTCACATACTCAACTGGGAAGCTTGTGCCATCTTTTCTCCAAAAGACCTCGTCTTTGACACGATGTTCCGTGCCGTCTTTGAACGCAGCGTAGATAGGACATTCTTCTCGCGGATAGGGGGTTCCGTCAGGCTTCGAGTGGTGCAAAATCTCGTGCATGGGTTGGCGAAGGAGTTCTTCCGTTGTGTAGCCAGTGATTGCCGCCGCGGCCGGATTGACGAACGTAGCCTTCCCTGATACGTCGACTCCGTACACCCCTTCTCCCAATGAATCCAGGATGAGTGTGTTTTGATAGCTCAGTTTGTGAATCGCTTCCTCAGCCCGCTTGCGCTCGGTGATGTCGTCGGCTGATGCGATGATTACATCCTGCCCTAAGTATGTGCCGCGGACCAGGCGGACTTCTTTGGGAAATATTTCGCCATTTGCGCGCCTGCCCCAGAACTCAAAACGCTGGGGCTCGCCGGCAAAAGCGCGCTCTATCATTTTACCCACTTTATCCAGGTCGTTTCTGCCTGGCGCGGACACAAACAAAGGCGTCTTGCCGATCAGCGTTTCACGTGAATACCCATACATACGTTCGGCGGTGGAGTTGACATCGAGAAAACGACCTTCGCGGTCTTGTACGTATATCGCCTCGCCGACGCCATTGAACAAGCCGCGGTAGCTTGCTTCACTGGCGGCTACAGCCTCTTCCGCCCGCTTGCGCTCGGTGAAGTCACGGACAAAACCCTCAAAATATCTTGTCTCGCCGGTTTCGTCTTTTACTGCATGGGTATCGAGTTGAATCCAAATTGGGGCTCCGTCTTTTTTCTTCCACTGCACGACGAAATCAACAGCATATGCCATTGGTTGGAATTTCTGAATCAATCTGTCCCGATCGTCTTTGTCGTAATAGACATCGTCACCCAGATTCTTCTCCAGAAGCTCCGCCACTGAGTCGTATCCTAACATCCGGGCAAGGGTTATGTTGGCGGTGATCAATTCCCCCTCCCAACTGCTTTGATAGATCCCGACGGGTGCGAAGTCGACGATGCTCCTGTAATTTTCACCAGATCTTATAAGCGCCTCTTCCGCCAATTTACGTTGGGTGACATCCCGCAGCGCGCCTTCAACACCGCAGGGTTTTCTCATCGAATCATACAGGAGGTGAGCATTTGCCGAGACGTATATCAATTGTGCGTCCTTGGTTTTCAATCTGATTACATGATCTATCGCTTCCCCCTTTCTATAGATCTCGCTCAAAAATATCCTTTGATCTTCAGGATTGGCATATATTTCCAAGGCGGGCCTTCCAATCAACTCTTCACGAGTATACCCCGCATACCGATGAATGGAGGGGCTGATGTCGATAATGCGACCTTCCTTATCCGTCTGGTAGAATACATCCTGCACGTTTTCGAAAATCGTGCGGTATTTGATTTCACTTTGCCGTAACGCTTCCTCTGCCAGTTTGCGCTCGTGGATGTCTCTGAGGATGTTGGTTGCCTTCACAAAAGCGCCCCCCGCATCGAACTCGAAATGAGTAACCTGTTCTACCCAAAACTTCCGTCCACTTTTGGTCTGAGCCATGAACTCCGTCGACATATCGGTCCGCTTCTCTTTCATCCACTGCTTGTACGATGCAATTAGATTTTTGCGATATTCTTCAGCAACAATTTTGAACGAGATATTGCCGAGAAGTTCCTTTGCAGAGTATCCGCTGATGAGAAGTAGCCCGGGATTGCAGTATGTAAACGCACCGCGACGGTCGGCTTCAAAGTATGCCTGATTGAGGTTTTCCACTATTGAATGGTACCGCTTTTCATTTTCGCGCAACGCTTCCTCCGCACGCCTGCGTTCGGTGATATCGCGGAAAATGCTCAGAAGCAACGGGTCGCTGCCCTCGGATTCAAGAAACGCATTTGACATTTCCACACTCAGCACGTTTCCGGATCTTGGCTCCAATGTCGCTTCCATTTTTGGGACGATTGTTCGTGTGGAGAATTTTTCCTTATACTGTTGTGTCGCCGTTTGATCCTCTTCATCAGAAGATCTGTATGCAATGTTGAACGACTGCCCCTCAAGGTCCTCCCTCTTGGCCCCTATCAGTGTACAGTAGGCATCATTCACCGCTACAATTGTTCCTTCTTTGTCCGTGATACGCATACCATCAATCGACCTTTCCCACACGGATCGAAATCGTTCCTCTGAATTCTTAAGCTCTTCTTCTGCCTGTTTGCGCTCTGCTTCTGCTATGTCGGCACGACGAAATATAACCTTGGAAAGCTGAATGACAACAGCACTCATGAGTACCGCAAAGGCCAAGCTCAAGAGAGCAGTAACCAATGCATGATTGACGCCGTACGCATTTATTAATGTCTCGCCCAAGAAACCCTGGACGAGAACCGCGGAAATAGTCATCGGAAGGAAAATCCTCAGAAGCCTGCCACTTGCAGAATCACCGACGAACGGTCGGAGAAAAATATTTTCGGGGCCGGCTATTGCTACCAAACCAAATCCCAACAAGAGAAATCCGATCGCCGTTGTTGCCGCTAGTGGAATGATGTCGCCGCCGTAGAGGAGCGGAGTTCCGAATACGTAACCTATCGTCGCAACAAATCCTGCGGTCAACGTGATTACTCCAAGACTACTGATCATGTTGGAAATCTTGTGGCGAGTCCCCAACGACAGTCTCAGTTGGAGAGCGATGCCCGACAAGAAAAACAACACACCGGTGATAGGAGACATGCGTTTAATGAGAAAAGAACCGATTTTTTCTGTCGCAGGGAATAGAATGTTTTCAAAGGTAAGATCGGCATTTACAAAGTACTCTATGGATTTTAGTAATCCGTAGATTGATACAAATGCAATAATGGCCGAAACAAATAAGTTGCTCCCCCTTTGCTCTTGAATGCGAACATGGAGTAACAAAATCAGCCCAAGAAGCACGAAGGCCAGGGCCGTATCGGGAGACATAGGAATATAACCAGAGCGGATGCTGGCAAGAGCACGCAGCCCCGTGATCCAGCCTGACAATGCCAAGAGGCCCACTAACGATGCTGCACCTCCTGAAAAAGCCACGACAGCACCGAAACCTGCTTCCTTTTTCGTTTTAGATGTTTTCCACATAGATTACACCTCCAGGCCAGGCAAAAACATTAGGCTCGTGCGGAATTCCTCCGCTTTTTTCTCGTTTTCTTTCTTCTTTCTGTGACCAGGAAAGGCGATTCGCTTCTATCGTTTCGCCACCCAGCCTAAATCTCCGATAATGATAGTACGCCGCACACGCTCTTTCCGACGAAACTATCGGTTCGCCGAGCGGAAGTTCGGGCATGATGGAAGGTCCGCTGTGACCTGATTAACAGACCCTGATCTTCAATTATTATGCCGTCGAATATGTTGAATTTTCTAGCACTTTTGGATCTGATCTTCTAAAAAATGGGAAACGGGAGGCGAGTTTCGCAGCGTTGGAAAGAATTTTGGATTGAATTTTTGGTCGGGAGACTCTCTGACAAGTCGGAGAATGAATAGAGCAAGGTTAACGGGGTGGTCGAAGGGGAGTTAGGATTGCTACCTCGCAATTAACTGCGTTCGAATTGCGATTGCTCGGTGAGGTAATGGGAAATCAAATACACTCAGTAATCATAGCGAGCGCATAGTTCGCCCGATCTTCTGCCGCCGGCATGAAGATCGACCCAAAGGCGAAATATTCACCACGCACAATAGACAGCTGAATATCAATCGAGACATTGCACAATTCGATGGAAAGTTGCTCGAAGGCTTCCGGGATGACGTTATGATCTCTGGATGAGGGAACAACAGGCGAGGAATGAGTTATCCACACAAGAATTGGTCGGCTGAACCTTGCGCGGCTAACTCGATCGTAATCAACTTATCTCACGCGTGTCATCAGAAAGTGAAAATATTTCACCTGTCACGATCTGCAATACTTCGTCCATTGCCTCCTGTACTTCGGGAGACAAGCTCGGTCCTGCGGTAAATTGCCCCCCCTCAATTCCATAAATGATGATGTTGACGGGTAATTTGCCAAGGCTCCGCGCTAGTTCAACGGCATGGGCTACTCCGAGCGCGTGAGTAGAGAATGGAAAGATCTCCTGGGACACCGACTGACGTCGCGCATCGATGCGATGAATTGTCCCGGGTGGAGCGCCCGATGAGACTGCGTCGATTATCACTACTGTTTTCATTCCGGCCCACACATCCAGGAGTGCCGCAGCCTCGCCATCACACTCTACCATAACAATACCTGGAAGATTTTTTTCTCGGATACTTCTCGCCGCAAGAATCCCGACTCCGTCGTCACCGCGGAATTCATTTCCTACACCAATGAGCAATGTGGAACTATTTTTCGTTGTTACTGCCATATATTCTTTGGTCCGAGGCAGCTGGTGCCAGTTCTAAAAATAAATGTAGTATTTTTTTGTAACCCCCTCTCAATCTCCCCCTTGCAGGGGAGGGGTAGGGTGGGGTCAGTTATTTGTTTGACGTAAAACTAAGTAGAATCACAACTTCATTTATTTGAAACGACACTAGAAACTTGGTCGAGAACCCCCTGTTTCTGTGAAGATTATTCGACTGTCGTTGCTCAACATCTTAGTTAAACACAAAACGTCTATAAGTCATCCTCG
>JAGVPT010000131.1 GCA_020052095.1 Bacteroidota bacterium
AGAATGTGGACGATGATGTCCTCATTGTCGAGCAGTTCAACGATCCCGCGAAAATTCTTTGCGTTGCTGAATTCCGGCTGGGTAAGAAGGCTTTGTGTACCGCCGATATGAATTCGATCCTTGCTGCGCGCTTCGTCGAAGACCTTGTCGACAGAATCGACGAACAGACGGATCAAGCCTGTCTCTTCGTTCTGCAACTCCCGTACTCGGTCGGCGAATGTCCTCCTGATCTGTTTCATTGTTAGCCCGGACAGTCTCTCGTTCAGCAGTCGGGCAACATCTTCCAATTTGTTCTTGGGAATCTCAGAGTGAACCTCCATCATGATCGTTTTAACCAAACCGGATCGGATGGAAATGATGACCATGATCCGCGAACTCGAAATGGAAACCAGCTCCAGCTTTTCGAAAATACCGGCATTCACGCGCGGCGTCGACACGACTCCCAGTTGGTGAGAGATCGTACCGAGAATTCGAACGGTCTCCTTTAGAATTTCATCGGGCTCTGCGCCTGAGTGAATCTGAGATTGAATAGATGATTGTTCGCGGGCAGAAAGGTCTTCCAAGTCAATCAACGAATCTACATAGAAACGATACCCCTTGTCGGTAGGAATCCTTCCCGCAGACGTATGCGGGTGGTCGATGTAACCCAAATATTCCAAATCGGACATGACATTTCGAACAGTCGCAGGACTAAAGCCTAAACCATGCCTTTTGGAGATGTACCGCGAACCCACGGGCGTAGCAGTCTGAATGAAGCTGTAGATAATGCTTCGCAGGATGGTCCTTTCTCGTTCATTGAGCGCTTCTGCCATCATCTACTCACAAAAATTCAAAAATCCTCAACAACTCATTGAAAAGTACGAATTTTTACCTGCTGAGTCAAGGTGATAGAGTGAGAGGACGAAAGGCCTGATTGGCAAGGGAAGCTGTGAGAGTGGGGAGGCGTGCATGCCCTGGGGGTCCTTCCGCACCTCTGGAATACGGACCCGCATGCAGACGGAGAGCGCGAACTTACTGCAACATCTCCAATTTTTGTTCTTTGAGAGACTCCAGGTTTTTTTCCAACTGGACCCGGATGTCGACGATATCTTGGTCGGCTGCGTATTTTGTGTAGACGATATCAGAGATACCGACGAGCGACCGCACAATTGACTCGATGGTCTCGGCTTGGCGCCGTAAATCTGAAACCAATTTCAGTAGAGGACTCGCAAGAGTCGGGTCGAGCATTTTTTGTACATTTCTTTCGCACACCGATGAACGAAGCTTGAAAACCGCCAGGGCGTTGTTGATGTGATGGGCGATTGTCCGCACAGTCGTCTGAAACATCTGAACAGCCGCTTCCATTTTCTCCTTCTCTCGTTGCTCCGCTTCGCGCGCCTGCTTGTCTTTTCGGAACAAATAGCGTTCATACACTCCATGGAGGAGGATCGGAAAATGATTGATCTCAAGATGCTCTTTGCGGACGTAGTCGTAAGCGCCAAGCTTCATCGCCTCTACTGCTACCTCTTCTGTTCCGGCAGCGGTCATCATGATTACCGGCGTTTCTTTCTTCTGTTCGTTCATCCATTGGAGAACCTGAAGACCATTGATATCGCCAAGATTGAAATCCAACAAGACTACGTCTATCTGCTTCGTTTTGAGTTGCTCAATGCCATCCAAGCCACTATAGGCAGTCGTAGCTTCGTATTGATGCGTTTCCTTTAGTTCTAGCGCCAGAACGTCTGCAAACGACTGTTCGTCTTCTACTATAAGGACGTGTAGCGGTTTCTCCATAACATTGCTCCTAAGGCTATCGTAAACAGAATTAGTGAATGCTCTGAAATAGCATCATTCTTCACGCGACTAAGAAACTGGATTTTTGAAGGGGGCAGGCTCTCTTCAATACTCCATGAATTTAGACTGATTGGTAGAGATAGTCAAGATTTTTTAAAAGTTTTTGACTATTTCATTCACGGTGACTGGTTACTTCGTAAAAATTTACGAGTGCATAGAACTCAATCGCGAAACTCCTCATGTCAGCTTCTAACATACAACAATTAAAACTTGAGATTGACTGGGGCGAATGTTGGGTCTATTTCTAGATTTAGGATCGAATTTGGTTCGATGACGGACGACAATTGCAGATGGCTGCGCATTCCGTGGTGATCTGGGAATTCTGTGCATCCTACTTGGAGCCAGATCAGAACATTGGACTCTACAGATTTGCTCATCGTCCTGGAACCACGCTCTTGGCAGGATCATAAAGATTGGCCGCGTGCCAAAACTTCAATAGGATTTGCAACTAGTTAGCTAAATGAGGATATTTTCAGGGCAACCACAATTATCCGAAACCGTGGCAGAATCTCTTCAATCGCTAGCTCGAACCCACTACGAAAATTTCCCGGTTGGTTCATTCCTCATATCCAAAGAACTCCGTAAGCCTATCCACCTGGTCTATGCTTTCGCCAGGGTGGCGGACGACATAGCGGATGAGGGGGATGCTTCCAAAGAGACCCGGCTTACCCTGCTGGACGAATGGGAAAATCAGCTCAAAAGAGCGTTAGCTAGGGAGAAATCCGATAATTTCTTCAGGCAATTGGCGGACATGATTGCGGAGTATGCCATTCCCCCCTCTTTGCTGTCGGACCTTATCGCTGCGTTTCGAATGGACGCGCGGGGAACTGAATACAACACGTTTGACGACCTCAAATTCTACTGCCGGCATTCGGCAAATCCGATCGGGAGAATGTTACTCCACATCGTAGGTTCCGCTGATGAGACTAACTGCAGACTCTCCGATGCGATATGCACGGCGCTTCAATTGACAAATTTTTGGCAAGATCTCGGTATTGATATAAAGCGAAATCGTGACTATATTCCCAATGAAGATTTTCGCCGCTTCGGTATGACAAAAGAAGACTTAAGATTGGACGGTGGAACCGGAAAGGTTCGGCCGTTGTTGAAATATCAGGTTGACCGGACCAAAGATTTCTTTCTCGAAGGAAAGGCCCTTCTTCATTCAATCAATAAGAAGTTTGCGTTTGAATTGAAATTGACGCATTGCGGTGGAATGAGAATATTGGAAAAAATTGAATTGATGAAGTACGACACACTTCATCGTCGGCCGGCACTGTCGAAATTCGATTGGGCGGTGATACTCACGCGGTGTCTCACAACTCGCTGATATGGAAACCCTTCTTGTTTCCGACATAATCGAGAAGAACAAACGAAGCAATTTTTATTACTCGTTTCTTCTTCTGCCAAAGCCCAAGCGCGACGCCATCAATGTCGTCTACGCTTGGTGCCGCACCACGGACGATATCGTTGACGAAGAAGAGAGCGTGAAGCGAAAATATGTTCGCCTGCGTCTCTGGTCGCGCGAATTCGAACGCTCGATTGAAGGAACGTCCCGTTACCCGCTCCTGAATAAGCTCAGCCAAATAATACAGCGTTTCAATATTCCACTGCACCATTTTCATGACCTCATCCGAGGGATGGAAATGGATTTGATGAAGACTCGCTACGCAAGCTTCGAAGAACTTCGCGAGTATTGTTACCGCGCCGCATCGACGGTCGGATTGATTTGCACTGAGATTTTCGGGTACAAACACGAAGGCGCGAAGGAGTACGCCATTAATTTAGGAATCGCCCTGCAGCTCACAAATATTCTTCGCGACATCAAGGTCGATGCAGTGAAGGGGAGAATCTACCTGCCGCTCGAAGATCTGGAGCGATTCGGATATAGTGAAGAAGAACTCCTCTCCGGAACGTACAATGCACCGTTTGTCCGTCTGATGAACTTTGAGTGTGAACGCGCCCGTTCGTATTTCAAACTGGCGTTGGAACATCTTTCGGAAGAGGACAAACCTTTGTTTCTTGCCGCGCAGATCATGGAAGCTATCTACTTTCGCATTCTGCAGGACATTGAACGCGCGGAATACAACGTGTTTGCCAAACGGATTCACCTCCTGAATCTCACCAAATTTTTTATCACCGTCGAGGTGTGGTGGAAGAACAGACCCTCTCATGCAGCCTGATGTTGTTGTCATCGGCGGCGGCGTAAGCGGTTTGACCGCCGCAGTAGACCTCTCCTCCCACGGTTTTTCGGTTCTCCTTGTTGAACAAAAACAGTATTGCGGGGGCAGAACACATTCGTTTATCCATAAAGAAACAGGGGATGAAGTCGACAATGGTCAGCATCTCATGATGGGGTGCTACCGTTCGACGCTGAAATTCCTCACCACCATCGGGGCACTGTCCGCCGTTACCATCCAAAAGAACCTTTCCGTTGCCTTTCTACACTCCGAACGGGGTCTGTTCCGCTTGCAGGCAGTCTCGCTCCCCGCGCCGTTGCACGTTCTCGTCGGTTTGCTTCGTTTGAAGAGTCTCACGTTTTTGCAACGGCTCTCGTTGCTCCGGGTAGGCGTCGCTCTGCTCTTTGCCCGACCCGATGATGACACCCAACTTCAATCTCTGACGGTCTCAGAATGGCTCGCCCAGCTCAATCAGCCTGAGGTAAACAAAACATATCTATGGGACATTCTCGCCATTGGAACGCTGAATGATTCTCCGTCAGTCGTCTCGGCTGCGTTGTTCGTCAAAGTTCTGCGGTCTGCCTTTCTGGGAAGACGCGTGAACTCATCGATGGTTATTCCGAAAAGGGGATTAAGCACCGTGCTCGTCGACCCCGCTGTAAATTTTCTGACGCAAAAGAAGAGTGCAGTGCTGACGAATACAAGTGTCGATCGCGTGGTCATCAAAGAGGGATCGGTGGTCGGGGTGGTGTTGAATTCGGGAGAAACCGTGTCGACACGCGCTGTCATCTCTGCGGTGCCGTATTTTGATGCACCGAGGATTTTCAGAGAAGGGACACAACTCTCTGAGCTGCAATCGTCGCGAAATTTTGTCTCATCGGCGATCGTAACAGTTCATCTCTGGTTCGACAAAGGTTTTGTCGGGGAGGAATTTGTTGCACTGCTCGACTCTCCGATCCATTGGGTATTCAACAAGTCGAAAATGTACGGGAGGAGGGAAGGGGAGATTTCATACCTCTCCCTCGTGATCAGCGGGGCCGCGAATATTGTCGAAAGAGAAAAAGAGGAAATTGTCGCGCTTGCGATATCGGAGCTGAGTCGCTTCTATCCGCGATGTGCGGACGCAACGCTTATTCATACGCTTGTGATCAAGGAGAAAAGGGCTACGTTTTCACCGCGCGTAGGCGTTGAACGCTTCCGGCCCTCGCACACAACGGCGGTAAAGAATTTATTTTTGGCGGGGGATTGGACGGACACGAAGCTGCCGGCGACTATTGAAGGGGCGGCACAAAGCGGTTATGCATGCAGCGCTCTGGCGAGGAGGGTGCTCAGGAATGCGCGAGATGACCGTCACCTTTGAGTTGACCGTCACCTCAAAGGTGACGGTCAACTTTGGTTTAGCCTGTGCTACAACGGAAACAAGAGACGGATCGTTGTCCCCTTGCCCAGTTCCGTCTCGATCTCAATTTTCCCTTTGTGGTCGTCCATCACTTTTTTCACGATCGCCATTCCGAGACCCGTTCCGTGTTTCTTCCCGAACGTGACGAACGGTTCGAAAATCCTTCGCTTTACTTCTTCAGGCATTCCCGATCCGGTATCTTTGAAATCCACTTTCACCATGCCGCTGGTATCTTCGGTCGTGACAGTGATGGTTCCGCCAGTGGGCATTGCATCTGCGGCATTGCTGGCGATGTTGTAAAAAACGCGGATGATCTTGTCGGTGTCGAGTTTCATCTTGCCGCTATAGGTGAGATTCCTCTCAAGTTTGATGTTCCGTTTCGTCAGGTCTTTTTCGATGAATAGCAGAACACCTTCCATCACCTCGCCGAAATCAACTTCCTCGATGTTCGTGGCGCTCACGCCGCGGCTGAAATCCAATATTTCCTGTGCCATGTTCACGAACCGGTCGACCTGATGAATCATCTCGTCGGCGAGTTTCGCGGCCTCTTCGTTCCCCGATTTTTTCTTCATCACTTGGGCATACACCCGTAAGGTCCCCATCGGATTTTTGATGTCGTGGATGATTGTGCTTGCCATCCGCCCGACGGCCGAAAGCCGTTCGCTGTTCACCATTTCCTGTGCGAGGCGCGCGTTCTCGATCGCGATGGAGGCATGGATGGAAAGTGCATTGATAAATTCCTCGTCCTGCGATGTGAATGGCCCCCCATTTTTATTCAACATCTGGAATACTCCGATGATCTTTCCGTCCCGATTCCGCATCGGCATGCAGAGCATATTATTCGTCCGGTACCCCGATTTCTTATCCACCTCGGGGTTGAAACGAGGGTCGTTGTACGCATCGGGAATATTTATTGTTTCGCCGGTTTTTGCGACGTAGCCGGAAAGTCCCTTGCCGATGGGGAGTCGTATCTCGATCACTTCTGTTCCACGCATCGCCTTCGACCAGATTTCAGATTTCAGTTCGTCGACGACATACAGAGTGCCGCGATCGGCCCCAATCGATTTTATGGACGTCTCAAGAATGACATCGAGAAGTTTGTCGAGGTCGAGCGTGGAGTTCACGGTCTTTGCAGCATCGATCAGGAGGTTTAACTTCTCCACCTGCGCCACAGCAGCCTCCACGCTCCGATCTAATTCCGCCACGACCATGTCATCCGTGACGCGAAGCCGTTTACTTATTGCCTTCAACAAGTTCAGCGTAACGATGTGATTTGTCTTGATTAGGGAGTCAAAATCATGCTTTGCAATTCCGGCAACGATAGTGTTTTCAATTGCGGTTGTGCGCGCTGAGCGTGGTTGATCCTCAACTAATTCCATCTCGCCGAAAAAATCTCCCTTGCTGAGAACGGCGATCGGTGATTCATCGCCGTGCTGGGTGATCTTCGATACTCTTACCCTGCCGTCAAGGATTAGGTACAACCGCTCGCCGCGGGTATCTTCTTTGAAAATGATCGTGTTTGCGCTGAACGACTCTTCTTTCAGTGTTTTTGCAATTATCCGGAGATCGTTGTCACTTATGTACTTGAAGAGGGAACTCGAGCGAAGGTTTTCGATTGTTAGGTTTGTATTTTCCATGATTGGCTTGGCGAGTAATGTCGTGGAGGTGAATCCGTAAAACAATATCTTACCACCGCGGGAAATTTACACATAATGGCATAGAGAGTCAAGAAATGGTGTTGGCAGTTAGTCGTGCAGTTTGCCAAGAGTGCGGCAATTGAGAAGCTATCCGATTGCTGTGAGCAGTCGGATAGCTCAGTAAGCCACCTTCTAGTATTCGAAACGGCCTCACGAACATGGGATGAAACGTGCTCTGCCGAATCTGAATCGAGCAATGGATCGGGGCTGTATTGAGAAAATAGCCATGAATCGCCAACACGCCAGGGGTCAATGCTGTCAAATTAGCAAATAGGCACACTGAGCGACGTTCCGACAGTGCTTCGACTCATCCTAAAAAGCAGGATTCGCTCAGCATGACTGTCGGAACGGAGTCGAAGTGTTCCCTTAAGTTG
>JAGVPT010000071.1 GCA_020052095.1 Bacteroidota bacterium
ACTCCAGCAATCACAACCATTATTGCGCTCCTGCATTCACGCAGCCGATCTCAATTGGAAATAACAAATGTATCCATTGTATATTTAATTGTCAGTAGACCACTATATTTCCAAAAAAATTGTTTCTGTGCATTTATTCCTCACAATCACTCTGTTTTGAGGTTGTTTTATGAAAAATACTTTCGTATTACTTTGCGTGATGACCGGCCTAATATTCTCATCATGTGCGCCCCGCCAGAATGCAGACCAGCAATTCGAGTCGCTTGCCGGAAATTATATTGAGAGACTGCTTCATTTGAATCCCGAGTGGGCAACCGGCCTTGGCGACCATCGATTCGATGAAAGGCTGAACAACTATAGCGTCGCTGGCATCGACGCCCAACGCACGCTTGCTAAAGCGTACTTAGATTCGATCGTAACAGTCGATGTGGACGGGCTCAATCCATCCAACAAAATCGACTACAAGATACTCAGAATAAACCTGGAATCGATGCTCTATGCGCTCGATACACTGCGAGACTTTGAATGGAATCCACTTTCTTACAATGTTGGCGGAGCGATCTACGGATTACTTGCACGAGACTTCGCCCCGGTTAAAGACCGACTCGCCAGCCTGAAAGAGCGACTGTCGGCGATTTCTGAAGTCGTGACAGCCGCCAAAACAAATCTTAGAAATCCCCCGAAGATCTATACCGAGACCGCGATTAATCAAAACGTCGGCACTATTTCCCTGATCAAAGAGGATCTGAAAATGTATCTTGACCAGGCGCCCGAAATGAAAACGGCTCTCGCCCCCGTGCAGGCGGAAGCTGCAAAAGCGTTAGAGGAGTACGGGCAGTGGCTTCAGAAAGACTTGCTCCCCCGCTCAAACGGCGACTTTCGCCTCGGCGACGAAAAGTTCAGAAAGAAACTATACTATTCCCTGGAATCGAACCTGACGAAAGAAGACGTCCTCAAGGCTGCCGAAGATGATTTGATGAAAACCCAGGGAACGCTGTACGAGACTGCACTGCCGTTGTTTAGGAAGTTCTTTCCCAACGTAACTGATGCAAAGAAGCTGGACGACAAGAAGGCAATCATCAAGGGGGTGCTAGACAAACTTGCGGACACTCACCCTTCTAACTCGACGATCGTGGATCTCGCCAAACAAGATTTGAAAGCCACAACAGATTTTGTCCGCACGAACAATCTCGTGACGGTGCCGGACAAACCAATAAAGATCATAGTCATGCCGGAGTATCAGCGCGGCGTTGCTGTGGCCTATTGCGATGCACCTGGTCCCCTGGAGAAAACTGGAGAGACATTCTTTGCTATTTCGCCCACCCCGAAAGATTGGACGCCGAAGAGAGTCGAATCGTTTTTCCGCGAGTACAACAATTACATGCTTCAAGATCTTACCATGCACGAAGGGATGCCCGGACATTACCTTCAACTTGCCCATTCGAATACATTCAAGGCGCCGACGATGGTTCGCGCAATCTTCAGCAGCGGAACTTTTGTCGAAGGTTGGGCTACCTACGGTGAACAATTCATGGTTGAAAAAGGATACGGCGGTCCGGAAGTGAAAATGCAGCAATTGAAAATGCGCCTCCGCCTTATCATTAATGCCATCATCGATCAGAAGATCCATACCGCCGGGATGACCGAGAAAGAAGCAATGGACTTGATGATGAACGAAGGCTTCCAGGAAGAGGGAGAAGCGGCAGGTAAATGGCGCCGCGCGTGCCTCTCATCGGCACAGCTTTCAACATACTATGTGGGCAACACAGAACTCAATTTGCTCCAGAAAGCGTACGAGGCAAAGCATGGCTCGACCAACATGAAAACGATGCATGACGCGATGATTTCTGTCGGATCACCGGCACCTCGATATGTGAAGGAAGCACTCGGGTTAGAATGAGAATCGAGATTTGACTGAAGGGCCGGGGCCGAAATGTCTTATGCAGAAATGCCAACGCGCTTGATTAAACCTTTAGAGGGAGTATCCCTCTAATACGAGGACAAAATTATAGAACGAGCCTGCGGGCGCCATGGACTCAAGTTATTACTCAACAAACACATCAAGGAGAAAATCTATGCGACACTATTTGTTTTTATTTATTGGCGTTCTGGTCGTCATTGGCTCAACCAATATGATGGCACAGAGAATGCGGATGTCTGCAGAAGATCGTGCAAAAGTACTGAAGGATTCATTAGCCTTGAATGACAAACAGATGGAACAAGTCGTCGGCATACTCAAAGAAATGACCAGCAAGCGGCAAGCGCTCGCAGACTCCATCCAGAATCGCGATGCGAGGAGAGAAGCAATGATGAGCTTGATGGCGAAGAGCGACGAGAAGATCGAAATATTGCTCACTCCGGAGCAGAAAGAAAAATATGAAGTGATGAAAAAGCAACGAGAGGCCAGGTTCCGGCAGAGATCAAATTAGGCAGGTTGCAAATGATTCAAAACGCGCGGGGTCTGTTGAGCCAGCCATGCAATCACCGCTGACGCTTCCGCCAAAAAGACGGTCGAAGACTCCCTACGGTCGACGACTTGACTCGTCGAGGTCTACCGACCCGTAGGGTCGTTCTACGAATCTACGATTCGTAGAATCGTAGATAGACGACTCGTTGAGCGGACAGGTCGCGTCTCCCCTCCTCTTTCGGAGGGGAGACTGCCTGAGTGAGGGCGGTCATACCATCACAATGTAATTCATCTCTTTCAACTTCTCCGCCACCCTAACACGTTGGTCGCCTTGAATTTCAATATTCCCTTCTTTGACAGTTCCCCCGGCTCCGCAATATTGCTTTAGGATGCGCTCGATCTCTTCCATTGTCGCCGGATTATGCTGCAGGCCTGCAACAATAGTCACACTCTTCCCTTTTCTCCCTTTTGTATCGAGGAAAATGCGAACAGTTTTGCACTTGCCATCGTGAGTGAACTTCGGAGCGTTTATGCGGGAAGGTTTTGAATTGGGGACAAGCTGTCCCAGATCGGAGAGGGATCGAAGTTTCATATGACAATTATTTCATGCCGGACATTGGTCACTCAAAAACTTAGAGAAAATGATTCCCAAATGCAATGCCTTGATTTCCCGCTGCCTTGATTTCCCGCGGCAGAAATGATTATTTTTCCGTACTTTGCTTGTATCATGTTATCCTCCTTCAACTCAACGAAATCTACGAAAGCAATCCTATGCAAATCGGAATTGTCGGGCTACCATTCTCAGGTAAATCAACACTGTTTCAAACAATCACCAAGACGCATATTGATGCGGCCGCTCTCACAAAAGCGGAAGCTCACCATGCGGTCGTGAAGATCCCGGACGCGCGTCTGGATAAACTGTCCGCCCTCTTTTCTCCCAAGAGCACAGTCCATGCCACCATTGAGTTTGTCGATGTGGTGGGACTGAAGAAAGGCGAATCGGGCTCGACGCAGTTCACAACGAACTTCCTTGCAAACGTCAAAACAAACGATGCGCTCGTGCAGGTTGTGCGGTTGTTTGCAAACGATGCCGTACCCCATCCCGATGTAACAATCGATGCGTTGCGGGACACTTCCTCTTTTGAAACAGAATTTATCATATCGGATCTCTCGATCGTTGAAACACGCATCGACCGCATCAACAAGCAAATCCAAAAAACACAAGATGAACATCTGAGGAAGGAATTGCCGGTGCTCGAAAAATGCCGGCACAATCTGGAGGAGGAAAAACCTTTGCGAGAAATCGACTTCACAAAGGAGGAAGCATACATCCTCAAGACATATCAGCTCCTCTCCTTGAAGCCTACGCTGATTGCGCTGAACTTTGACGAATCACAACTCGCAACGCACGGTGATATGGTAAAGCCGGTCGCAGCAAAAAAGGAAGGGAAAAACACAAAAGTCGTTTCCTTCTTTGGAAAAATTGAGATGGAAATGTCCGAGCTCCCAATCGACGAGGCAAAGGTTTTTATGGATGAGTACGGCATAAAAGAGTCGGCGCTCGACACGTTGATCCGGGAGGCGTACGCTTTGCTCGGGCTGCAATCGTTTTTCACCGTCGGGGAAGACGAATGCAGAGCATGGACGATCAGAAAAGGAATGACCGCACAAGAAGCTGCGGGGGCGATTCACTCCGATTTCGTTAACAAATTTATCCGGGCCGAAGTTGTCCACTACGACCACTTCATTGCACAAGGCGGCTCATTCGCAAAAGCAAAAGAAACAGGTCATTGGAGGCTCGAGGGGAAAGAATATATTGTCAACGATGGGGACATTTTGTCGATACGACATAGCTGACGCGAGGCGAAAGCTATCCGATTGCTTTGAGCAATCGGATAGCTAGTTTTCGATCAAACATTGCTCTTAAAACTGCAATTTCGTACTATTCGTTTGCCCGAATACTCATTCCAAAATTCTTCGTTCACTTTCTAAGGAGGTTATATCATGCGTTTGGCATTGATTGTACTTGTACTGTTAGGAGTTGTCGCGTCTCAAGGTGGGGTCGTCGGCAAGCAGGTCGACTATACGGTCGATGGTATTACGCTCAAGGGATACATCGCATATAACGACACGATCAAAGAAAGGCGGGCGGGCGTGCTTGTGGTCCATGAATGGTGGGGAAACAACGACTACTCCCGAATGCGGGCAAATATGCTCGCCGACCTCGGCTACGTTGCGCTTGCCGTAGATATGTACGGCAATGGACAAGTTGTCGATAACCCTGGAGACGCGGGAAGGCTTTCGGGCGAGACGGTGAAGAACATTCAGGGAATGAAGGCGCGATTCGCCGCAGCACTGGACTTCTTGAAGAAAAATAGCAGCGTCGATTCGTCCCGAATCGCTGCAATCGGTTACTGTTTCGGAGGCGGTGTGGTCCTCAACATGGCTTCAGCCGGCGCAGACCTCAGAGGGGTAGTCAGCTTCCACCCTGGCCTTGGTTCCGTTCTCCCCGCCGAGAAGGGCAGAGTGAAAGCCAAGATCCTCGTCTGTAATGGAGCGGCAGACAAGTTTAATTCCGAAGAAACCATCAAGAACTTCAAAGCCGGATTAGATTCGGCGGAAGCTGAATACCGATTTGTCGACTATCCAGACGCACTCCATGCCTTCACAAATCCTGCAGCGACGGAAAACGGAAAGAAGTTTAGTATGCCGATCGCGTACAACGAGAAGGCGGATAAGCAGTCGTGGGCTGACATGCAGATGTTCTTGAAGAACGTACTCTCAAAATGATTCCCGCGTAACAAGCGGTGTGCCAATAAGTTTGTGCTCTACGAAGGCAGGCGGTGCGATCCTGCGTCGCCTGCGATGATATTGTCCGGCGCCATCTCCACCCCCTCGACATTTAGCCTGCTGGTTCGATCCGTTGAACCTTGATTGGGAAATGGACACAGCATCAACTCTCTGTTGACTCTGGAGCATGCTTCACATCTTTTGGAGGAGCCCGCCGCGTCAGCTAAATCGTGATTCGATGTTTGCGTGCGATCCCCGAAGTCTTGAGAAATGATGCCATGATTTTCTCAATTGAAGGTGCCATAATTCAGAGAATGGTACAAGCAAAGAAGGGGATAGTCATGGCATCACTATACAACTGAGCCAACGCCCAGAAGTTCTCCTCCCCTTGATTTTCTTTTTCAATTTACTTACACTGAAAACATTCCTCAAACAACACCTCGCAGGCAATGAATAAGATAGCATTCTCTTTCATTCTCCTCACCGCCATTGGTACACTCGCGTCAGCATCAGACAAGTCTTTGCAAAGCAAATTCACAAGCCGGCTCCATGCTATTTGTGACACCTCCGATTGCACAGTTGGCGTTGCTATCAAGGACTTGAAATCCGGTGAAGAATTTCTGATCAATGAAAATGAAATATTCCCGCAAGCAAGCTGCATCAAGATTCACATTCTCGCCGAGTTGTATCGCCAAGCTGTCGCAAAAAAGCTTTCACTAGGAGAAATCAGAACGCTGCCGGCTGCCATGAAGGTTGGCGGGGCGGGCATCCTGAGCGAGCTGGGCGACAACACCGTCTCGATGACGTTACGCGATTACGCAGTGTGCATGATGGTTGAGAGCGACAATGCTGCGACAAACCTCTTGATCGATGTCGTCGGCATGAACAATGTCAACGCATCGCTGCAATCTCTCGGGGCGACACGGACAAAGCTCCAGCGCGTGATGATGGACGCCAAAGCATCGGCCGAAGGGCGGGAGAATATTAGTACGCCGCACGATGTGATGATGGTGCTCGAAAGACTGGAGAACGGATCGCTCGTGAACAGCCAATCACGCATCGATATGGTCGCGATCATGTGCAAGGAGAAGAAGACCCCGTTGCGCGAAGGAGTGCCGGCGCCTGTTAAGGTCGCAGATAAGAGCGGCGAACTGGATGGCGTGCGTTGCGGCGTTGGGATTGTGTATCTCGAGAACAATCCCTACGTCATTTGTGTGATGACGAAAATGCTTGCTAACGATGAAGATGGCTCTCGCATCATTTCCCTTATTTCCCAAGCGACATACGACTATTTCGAGCGGAAGGCTCACTCGAACGAGTATGGAAGAAGAACACCGAAGTAAAATGCAGAGATCCCCGAGGTCTCTGAGACCTCGGGGATCTACGCCTACCTCCAAGGTGTCGGTCACTTCTCTTTAGAACTTCACGCCGACTGAGAAATAGTGAACTTCCTGTAATCGTCCGAAATCCTGATACGCGTAGTCGAACAAGACCGCAACCGAACCTTCTACCGAGTATTCCAAGCCGCCACCCAGCGTCAGCCCTTGTTCCCCGCCCCTTTCAAATGCCGATTTCCATCCGCCCCGCAGAGAAAGAATGTTTGCCCACGTATATTCAATACCGCTGTTGACGTATTCGGTGTTATCGTTTGGATGAACAGCATCGATGGCAAGCGTGAGCCGTGAATTCTCGTCGTGAATTGCGTCCGTCGCCAGTCCAACCCGAAAAATAAGGGGCAAGTCGTAGCTGTCGAGCTCGAGCGCGGCGTTGACGAGATTCTCCTCCCCGGCGCCCGTCCGGTACAAAATCAGCGCGTCGCGTCCTTCGAGTCTCATTTTCGAGCCGAAGTTGGACATACTCGCCCCGATACGAAGTCCGTTAAGCACAGGAGCAATGTAGAGCGTTCCGACGTCCATGCCGATGGAGGTAGAATTCTCGTTCCAGATATATTCATGGATATATTTTACGTTGAACCCGATAGAGAATTTATCTGTAAGACTTCGTGCAAACGTTATCCCCATCGACGTTCCGCCCGCCGTAAAAAGTTCGCCGGTCCCCTCCGGTTCTGTGGTCGTGGTGACTTCCATGTCGCCCACATTCATCGATGAAAAATTCCCCCCCAGCGTCCCTACCCCGTCGATCACGATCGCTGCCGCCGCGACATCGTAGCGCACGTCGGCGATCCAATTGACATGATGAAACATCGCTTCACCGCCGTTCATCGTCGCAAGACCTGCGGGATTCCAGTACATCGCGGAGATGTCGTTGGAGAGTCCGGTGAATGCACCTCCCATCCCGATCGACCTCGCGCCGACGCCTATTTTCAAAAACGAAGCTGCCGTCGTTCCCGTTTTGGTTATCGCAGGAGCAGACTGAGCGTCCGCCAGAGATGTCGAAAGCAGAAGGCAGCACGTGAGAGCAAGTATTCTGACCATAATAGCTCCGTTACTTTATCAGTGCAAACTTAATAATGCGCTGGCCGACGCCGGGGGCGTCGATGTGAGCGATGTAAACGCCGTACGCGACACCAAGGTTATCGCGATTCAGCAAGTCCCAGTATTCTCTTCCGTTGTCAATCCCCGATTCATGTTCAAGTGTCTTGACAAGCTCGCCGGAGAGCGTGAATATGCGGATCGTCGCCCGCAACGGAAGATGTTCAAAATATATTCTCCTGCTGCCGCGCGTCGTACCCGGCAATCTGTCGGTCGGTTCGATGTCGTTGACGGCAACGTACGGATTCGGAACAACCTTAATTCGGTCGAGTGCCGTGGCAGCTTTTGCCGGATCGAACTTTGCCGCGACCGTGGTGAAAACGTACTTGTCGAGCGAGGTAAATGTCTGTTGCATGAGAACTTGATACACCGCCCCTCCGAAATCGATCTGCGTGGTGTCTATCGCCGCGGATTTGTCAACAGTGATCATCACATCATACATCGTGTTGTTGAGGACGCTCCTGTACGGAGCAGGCGTTCTGATGATGATTTTCTCTCCGGAATCCCAACGATTGTTGCTGGGATTAGACTCGACGACAATTCCTTCGACGGGTATCTTTTTGCGCGCCGTATCATTCGTGCTATTTACTATCCGAAACGGAGCAACAACTTTCTTCTGAACAGTAAGATTGAGGAGAGTGTCTCCGGGAACAAGGTACTGTCCGAGAGCGTTTGTGTCGGCCTTGTTGAAGATGATCTGGACATCAATCGGTGCCAGTTTGTATATACCGACAGTGGGTGCTGCAAGCCCAACGCGAAGAACTTTTTTGTTGATGATCCAACCGCTCTTTGCGGAATCAAGAGAGAGCACCTGATTCTGTGCGAAGACCTTCAGCCCATCAAAAACCGGGTTGGCTTCTTCATTCGCCATCAAGGTGCTGGCAGAAGTCCCGTAAGACCGGAATGTAATGGTGTACGGACCCCCACTCGCGTTCATCGCACCTGCCTTGGTCTTCCGCAGTAGGCCCCTGCTGTAATCAAGAACAAAATCGGATCCTTCTGCATAGATTTGCCCCGATGCCGCATTTTTTACAACCAAGGTTGAATCGCGTGTTAGATTTGTACTCCCGATCTTCACAAAATTTGTATCATACAGCATCACCTGCTCCGATTGCGGCGTAAGTCGAAGAACGGAATAGTTGAGCTGCGCCTTCTTTACAGATCCCGTTACAATCGAGTCCGAGAACTGAACGGAGTACTGCCAGTTGTCCTTAATCGCCAAATCATCAATGATCTTTGCTGTGACCGGACCGGTGCCCGTCCCGCTCACGTGGTCGACGATAGTCGGACTCACAAAACCTGCATCCCTGAATCCGTTCACGCGCGCACCCGGAGTTACTTTGACCGTGTTGACGTCAAACGTCAGTTCAGATGTTATCGGGTCTATGCTGATTCTCTTTGTACACTCGCTAGGCGGAAATTGAGTTGAATCCCCGTGGTCGTATGAGACGATGGCGTAATGGTACGTCTGCCCGTTAATCACGTTGTTTGAATCGACATACGAATGCACAAGTCCTGTGTTGTCGCCAAGATAGTACGCAACCCCGCGCTGATCAAACGGCTTCGGCGAATACCCTTTCCAATAGTCGTCTGCAACTGAATCCCACTGGGCATTTCCGTTGAGGTCCAGATAATACCTGTTATTCTTGACATCACGGAGTGCGCCGACCTTTCCGCTGTCGGCAAACGGTTCTGGTCGAAACGCGATATCCCACTTTGCTTCTCTGTCATTTAGATTCGTCAGCGGTCTCGACAGAAGAGGGTTTCCCGAGCCGTCTGTAACAGTGTTGATATCGGAAAATTGCGGATCGGTGCTCCGATAAATGACATAGCCCTCAAAGTCTTTTCCTTGAATCGGGTCAATACTATTCTCTGCACCAACATCCCAATAGAGAGTCACTTTCCTGTCTCCCGGCACCGCAGTCACGGTCGGTTTATCAGGCGGCCGAATAAATTGATAATTCTGATCGTAGATGACCTGGACGGTCTGAGCGGTGATGATGATGTCTTCTTTCGTCCATCCCATGAGAAGCGCAATCGAAAAACGTTTGATGGACCCGTCTGTGTTCGCTCTCTTCAGAGAGATCTTACCCGAGCCGTACAGGAAATTGATGTCCGTTCCTTGCGGAATGGTGTCATTGAAGCCGTAGGCAAGATATTTCCACGTCAACGAGTCAGCGCTGAGGTTGTGATTTGGGTCTGCCCATGTCCAACTCGTGAAAGAAGTCAAGCCGATCTGATCAGATTCGCTGAGATCAGTCAGTTCAAAATTCGGTTCACCCGGATGAAGCGGATCGAGGGTCCCATCAGTCAAGCGAATGCCCTTGGTCGGGATAAAGTCCCCCTCACCAGCATCATGTGTATCGGGCACGCCGTCTATCCCGACGTCATCGTTGTTCTTATTCCAATCGCCGTCGTTGTCCAGTCCGTCGGTCTGGCTTTCGTCGGTCATCGGCGCACCGAGTCGCGTAAAATCTCCGTCGTTATTGATCCCATCTGTCGAATTTCCGGGACTTTCCAGGAACTTGCAGGCATCGTAATGTGTCCGAAGTCCGTAGTTGCCAACACCATCTTTGTCCCAAAGATAGACGAGACTTCGGGAGTACACCGGCACATATTTCCCGGTCAGCCTGTCAATCGTCTCAAGGGGGGAAATGAAGTATCCCAGATCGTCCCTTGATTCATTGGCGTCTATCGGAGATCCGCCTCCGACGTCAACATCTCCATACATACCAAAGAAGACCGTGTCAAGATCCCTCGGGCTGTAATTTTGCGCGGTGTAAATAAAAAATATCGTGTTCTGGGCCAATGCATTGCTCCACTGCAGAGCACGTCCTTCCACTTTGATGCCCAATCCTCTAAGGCCTGCCCTGGAAGGGTCATTGCCAAATGGATAGTAGGCAAACTCGTTGTTGCTTCTGTCATCCATCCCCCAGAGAACTTCCAGGTCAGCATTCGGCACATCCTGCCTCAGATACCCAGGCCAGACATATTGCCCTTTTTGCGGATTGTACCAGCTGCTCGGCCAGCTGTCAGGCTTCCCATCTCTCGGACTAAGGTCCAGCGCTCCGCTGGAAGCCATGACGGGAGAGGTCAGTTCCGTGTACTCCGGCAGTGGTTCCCATCCATAGGCGAGAGTATTGTTGTTCGGATTAAGATCTCTTGCGTAGATGTCGTTCACGTTGTCGGAGGAGATTTGCACCACGCTTCCAAAAGTGTCGCGAACAGACGCCGCGACTAACGGACCGAATTGATAGAGATCTCCGAGTCCGTGCCAGACCATGGTATTGACGTGACGAAGGAGTCCAATACCGGGAGCGATCCCGCCATAGTTGTAGATAGTCCCTACTATTTGATTGCCGTTCATCAGGAAGTACTTCCTGTCACTGGAACTCTGCTGCTTCGATAACCAGGTTGGAGCGTCGCCCTTGGAAGCGAACCTCGATTGTCCGAAAAGTGATGCAGCAAAGATGGCCAGTGCCGCGCAGAGTGATAAGCCAAGAATTCTTTTCATAATATTCTCAGGTTTAGAGTATGAGTCGTTCAGAAGCCAACCGTAATACCAACACGAACTTCCCTCGGGGACGAATAGTTAGATGGATTGTTGTAATAATCGCTTGTGCCGTGGAGACCCGGAGTGCTTGCTAATCGAGCATCGATGCCGGGCCCGTCCCCGTATTTCGATTGAAGCGTGTAAGTCGCGCGCCCTGTGTCGGTGTACACCGAGACTTCATTCAGCGCATCGAGAAGGTTGAACACTTTCAAAAAGATGGCGAACGTGATGTCTCCAATTGAGAAATCTTTCTGCGCCAACATATCGACTGTCGATTGCACTGGCCTTCTGCTTGAATTCTGTCTTGGAATGATCTGACTATTGGTGACCGTCGACGTATATGGAAGTCCAGATCCTACCCTCCCGATCAGGCTGACGTTCCAATTCTGATATTTGCTGATCGAAAGTGTGCCGTTCAGCGTATGCGGCTGATCCCATCCGAGATAGACGACCACTTTTTCACTTTCTCTTCCTGACGATTGGTCAATGAAGAACGCATCGGCGCTCACGTCGTTTCCTTCAGCAACCTGAAATGTATAATCCACAGAGAAAGAGACCATGTCAGCGGAGGTGCGGCGTTTCGTAAGCGAAAAGGTGATCCCCTTGATATTGCCGTAGTCTTGGTTGACGTACATGTTGAATGTCGTATCGCCGCTGATGCGGATTGTCTGAGTGGCAAATAAGTCGCGGACGTCTTTGTAAAAACCGGTAACGGTGAACGCAAGATTATCGGTGAGCTGCTGTTGAAGTCCAAATTCGTACGTAAGCGTTTTTTCCGGATTCAGGTTTGCGTTTCCGAATGTTGATGCCGTGATGTCGGGGCTAAATTTGAAATCCGGATTCTCAAACAATCGCCGCAACTGCGGCATCTGATAGAAATGGCCGTACGAAAAATGGATGATGCCCCGGTCTGTGATCGGATACGACACGCCAATCCGAGGGCTTAGCGTCTGCTTTGCGGGCGCCTTCTTCCTCGCGCCCTTTGGATAGAAAATGTTGGCAGGGTACTTCGCGTTGGCAATGAAATAATCGTACCGGAGACCGACGTTCATGATAATGCTCTCGTATTCCATTTTGTCCTGAAGGTATGCTGAGTATTGTCTCGGGAATCGCGCGTAGGCATTGTACCGTGAATCTTCCGGCGATGGATACACCGGATGATTGATATTTCCTGCGATACTACGCAGCACCGTCGCACTGAACTGATACATTTGTGGAAGCCTGACTTCGAACCCCGCTTTGATTTCCTGTCGTGAAGATATCTGGGAGATCGCATCAAACTTCGCCGTGTATGTCTCTGCGGTTTGAAAAAATTGTCCATTGCGTGTCCCGCCATATTCGAACGGAGCGCCCGAACGCGTCGTGAGATTCTCCGTCGGCTCGTAGTGCAACGAATCCAAGTCTTTGTAGCGGTATTGTTCGTAGATGTTCCTGCTGTATGATCCCCGTACCTTGAACGACGTACTCTTGTCCAGCCAATCGGAGTATTCGAGCGTGTGCAGCACGTCATTCTCGTAATTATTGTATGTCCCGTCAGGATTGTATTTGTACGCGTGAGAATATTGGCGATACCGGGCCTGATTGAAAACAAAATCATAGCTGATTTTTCTCGTGGGCGATAACCTGTAGGAAAGCCGGTTGGTCGCGGTGTATGAAATGCTCTTGTTCAACGGGGTGAGTAATCCATCGCCCGACATCGGAATTACCCAGTTGGTATCGTTCGAGAAATCCGGCCTGTCGGCTACGGTATGTTCGCGTACTCCGTACAGCCATCCCTTGCTGTTATCGGACCGGGCGGAGAGAAAGAATGATAGTGCTCCGTTCGTCCCAGGGAGTGGTCCCCCGAACGTCCCTTCGGTGACGACATGGCTGAACGGATCGATCGATTTCACGTTGAGAAATACGTTATCGTGATTGCTGACGCGATCGCCCGTATAAACTGAAATCTGCCCCGCGTAGTGTTCGCCCCCTTCTTTCAACCCGGTCTCCACTACGCCGCTCAATGCGTTTCCATATTCCGCGTTGAACGTCCCCTGCACAACGGACAATTCCTGGATCGCATTGGTCGCTATCGAAAGGCTATTCCTGTTCGTGAATGGATTGTTGACCGAAACACCATTGACGGTATAGGCAACCTCTTCCACACGTCCGCCCCGGAAATGTAGATCGCCGTCGGCGTCTTCAATTACGCCGGCCTGAGTCTTCAGAATCGCCGTTACGCTTTCCACTGGAAGCGCGCGGATCTGCGAAGCGTCGACCGAGGTGTGCGTCGAGGTCAAGTCTGCGCGAACGAGAGGTCGTTCGGCCACCACAACAACTGCTTCGAGGTCGACCGCTTCAGACGAGAGCGCGACATCTATCTTCGTGGTGAAATCTGTATTGACCTGAACGGACTGGATTACTTTCCTCCTGAAACCGACCCCGGAGATATTGAGCGTGTATGATCCGGGGAGTATATTACTGATTACGTACATTCCTTCAACGTCCGACGCCGTGCCGATGGTCGTTCCTGCGAGGACAACGCTGACGCCAACGATCGGCTCGGTGGTTTTTTCGTCAGTAATTTTTCCCGAGATTTTTCCGGTCGTGCCGGCGAAAAGAAGAGCGGAAGAGAGGGAGAAAAGGATGCAGTACTGCGTCGAAAGTGCGACCAATTTTTTCATTCGAAAACCCCGCTGATAAAGGTTGTGCAGAGAGATTCAAAAGATGACGCGGAAAGTACGAAGTAGTAGTGGATAGATTTCTAGGAGAAAATATACACAGAGAGTTCTCTGATGTCAAGTAAAAACTGGTAGTGGCACGTTTTGTAGTGGTACGTTTTGGCGAGATGTAGGACATCTTGGTAATTGACCTGGAAAAACATTTCAAATAGCTACGATTTCTTGAGCAAGATGTCCTACATCTTCTTGAAAAAGGCAAACTGTACCACTACCGAAAAACTTTCCCTGATCTCGTGGATTGCCGGTGAGTTTTTCTCACGTTCTTGATTACGACGCAAAAAGTTCCTATTCTTTCAACGATCTCTTTTTTTCCAGGAACGCAGATGAATTTCACTCAATCATTTTCGTACATGTTCAAAGACGGCTCCTGGTTTTACAAAGTCTTTGTCGGGGGATTGTTCGTCGCCCTCTGCGCCACCACGCTTGGCATCCCCGTCATTGTAGGCTATCAAGTCAAGCACGTCCGGGGCATGATTGCGAGAGAAGAAGATATTATGCCGGATTGGAAAAATATTACCGGGATGTTCAGAGACGGCATTGCGGTTCTTTGTGCGCTTGCAATCTATCTCGCAGTACTCGCATCGGCCACTCTTGTGGCAGGCGCAGCGTTCTCTCTCACACGCCTGGGCGTCTCAATAGGGATTGTCATGTTCTTCTGGATGCCCCTGGTCGTCATTCAGTACGCAAAGAGGCCGACGCTGTTCGCTTGCTTTGCGCTCGTTACTCTTACTTCTCCCGTCGCGAAAAGCCCGTCGGCATTCGCAGCGACAATAGGCATTTCGTGCGCGGTGATGACTGCAGTCTTCGCATTGGGCTGGATGTCGCTCATCATCGGTTGGCCTTTTGTCATTTTCTGGGGGATAACAGTTCACTCACACATACTGGGTCAGCTTGCTCGACTGCAGTGAGGGATGGAAAGAATGCCGCGGAAAGAAAATAAAATAAAATCCTTTTTCAGAAATTTTTGGGACGCGACGAGGTACTATGCCCACGGCCTTGTTCACCGATTTGTCGACGATGACATTCTCTTTCTCGCGTCCGGCATCGCCTTTAACGTGTTGCTCTGCATTATTCCGCTCCTCCTTCTTCTATCGGCGTTTCTCGGCTCGCTGCTCAATTCGTCCGATATCGCAACGCAGAATATCGACAAATTCCTGTCGAAGGCGCTCCCAAATCAGTCGCATGCGATTGCTATAAAAAACCTTACGTTCCGAATTATCAACGATATGGTTGAATTCCGTCAATCGATGGGAGTCTTCGGGGCGATTGTGTTGATCTATACCTCCACGTCCCTCTTCAGCTCGGTGCGTTCAGCGCTGCATCGGATCTACCGAATCACAACGACGACGGGGCTTTTCCTGAGCCAATTGAAGGATCTGATTCTCGTCCTCGCCCTCGGCTGGCTCTTCATTTCCATCAACGCGTTGAACTGGATCTACACCCTCGTTTCAAAATACAGCCTTGAGATGTTCGGTCCGAATTTCGTCGCGCTTCAGACAGCATTCCCCGACTTTCTTGCGCGCTTTACGTCGTTCGTTCTTACGATATTGATGGCGTTTCTGGCATACCGCTTCATTCCATTCTACGGCACAACGACACGCTCATCGATCATTTCCGCAATCGCGACGACAGTTCTCTGGAAGATCGCGGGCTACTTGTTTACACTGTACTTTTCAGCGTTCAAACCGTTCAACAAGATTTACGGAGCGTATGCGTTTATCCTTGTCGCAATGTTGTGGGTGTACTTTTCGAGCATCGTGTTTATTCTCGGCGGGGCTATCGGCGGGCTGTACAGGGAGCGAAAAGAAATTAGCGACATCTGAGAAACGAGCCCACATCTCCGGCTCTTCTCTGAACTCTTACTGCAGAAAATCGTGTGGAACTATTTTGCCAAGAATTCTTTGACTACGCCCAGGAATTCATCCTTCTTTTCGATAAAGAAGAAATGCCCCGAGTTTTCAAACGAATGCATCTTCGCCTTCGGAATCGAACCGGATAACGACTCCATCACAAAAGGAGAGATGTAATCTTTTTCTCCCACCAGTACCAACGTTTTCAGCTTCAGGGTTTTCAAATCGTTACGCGTATCAAAGTCTTTGAGATTGCCGGAGATATCAAAATATCCGCTCCTTCCCCACATCTCGAAATAGACCGGCCATGACCGCTCGGGAAGTGAAAATCCCTCGGGGATGGCAGCGAGACTCACAAAATAACTTTGGCTGTTCATCATTCCCTGCATTACAACGTTTTCATATCCGGGCGTGTATTGCTCGTTCGCAAGAAGGCTGTCTTTCTCGTACCTTTTTACGGTCGCCGCAACTTGCCTCGGAAGAAAATCGCGGAAGCTGTTCAGCCACACATTGAGATCGGAAATTTGAGCAGTTGCGCTCATCAAAATGAGCTTATTCACCCGCGTCGGGTATTTGATGGCGTACTTTTGGGCCAGGAGTCCACCCGATTCGTGCCCGATAATGTTCAGCGCAGAAATATTGAGATGGCTCCTCACCGATTCAACGTCCGCCACCATATTGTCGAGGGTATACATTGCTGGATTTTTGAAACGATTTGAACGACCGCAACCGCGCGGATCAAGAAAGATCATTTGGCATGAAGAGTCCAATTCTGAGAGAACTGGTTGAAGATAATCGAAGGAGTAGCCTGGACCGCCCGGAAGAACCAACGTCGGCGAACCGCTGCCTTCTATTCGAATATAGAGCTCGACCCCACCCTTTCCGGTAACCGTTCCGGTGATGACCTTGTTTTTCAACGGAAGCATCTCGGCGTTCACTGCTGCAACTTTATCCCCTCGATTGCATCCGGCGAGAGATGCAACGATGGCGGCAACCACGATCGTTGATAAAAAGCTACGCATAATGTTCTCCTACAGGGGCAGGTTGTTATTCGGCATTCGAGTATCCATTGACCGCAACAGCATCATCTGAAATCCACGATGAATGTAAATAGTTTTTAACAGAATGTAAAGAATTATTTTTTAAACTGTTATTTTTTTAACCATGCCTCGTTCAATGCATCGAAATCCGTTTTTGAAAATCTCCGCCGTTCGTAGTGTCCACCCTCCAATCGCTGGCGCAGCGCTTCGTAGAGCGTCACCGCACATGCGACCGAAACATTCAGGCTTTGAATCATCCCCATCATTGGGATCATGACACTCGCGTCCGCCAGTGCAGCCGCCTCGTCCGAAACGCCGGTATGCTCGTTGCCGAATACAAAGGCAGTTTTCTGCGTTAGGTCAATCGTATAGAGAGAACGCGCGCCCTCGCCCAGCCGCGTCGCATAGATCGCGAAACCTTCGCTACGCAGCCTATCGTAACATTCGTGTATGGAATTAAACTTACGTCGTTCCACCCACTTATTGGCGCTCGATGAACTCTTCTTACCTACTTTCGGAAACTTCTCAGTGGTATACACGAGTTGCACTTCATGGATACCCACCGCATCGGCAGAACGAAGCATGGCGCTGACGTTGTGCGGGTCATGGATATTTTCCATGATCACGGTTAAATCGGGCTGTCGCCGGGACAACGCGCCGAAGATTTTGTTCTTTCGCTGTTCAGATTTCATCGCTGGTGGTTATGTGTTTCAATGGTCGGTTCCGAAGACGTTTCGAGTAATATGATGGATCCGATGACGAATACTGCACCAACTGTTTGAAGAGTCCCCATGCTCCCTCCTAAGAAGACAAACGCGGTAACAATCGCCACGACAGGTTCAAGCGTACTCGTAATAATCGCGCTCGTCGGCGTAAGGAAATGGAGTCCTAAAAAATAGAGTGAGTACGGGATCAAGATAGATGTTGTTGAGACCAGCGCAAACACCTGCCAATCACGGAATGAGTAATTCGCGGCGAGAATTGTCTGCGGCGTCTGGATCACCATCCAGAAAAGCGTTGCTGCTCCCAGCGAAAAGACGAGAGAGGGCCAAACGGTGTATTTCTCAATCAGGGGCTTTCCGGCAATGTTGAAAATAGCGTACGAGACCGCCGCCACCAACGCAAAGAGGATGCCTTTGCTGTTTGCAACCAGCAATCCGTTCAAGCCCCCCACGGCAAGAAAGATGCCCAATGAAGAGAAGATGAGAGCGAGGAGCTTGAACTTTGTCATCCTTTCGTGCTGAACGACGATCGCGTAAAGCGCTACCATGATTGGCGCCGAATACTGAACGACGATGGCTGTAGCAACGTTTGATTCTTTGATTGCGAAATAGTAAAAGTAGTTCGAACCGGCAACGCCGCACACGCCGACAAAGAAAAACAGAGGAACATCTCGAATCCTGAATTTCAGAATGCGCGGATTTGTCGTAATGAAATAGAAGAAGAGAAGAACAAATGCGATGGAGACGCGCGTTTGGATGATGATGAGCGGATGAAATTGGGCGTTGAAAAGATACTTGACGAGCGTCGCAGACGCTCCCCACAACGTTGCCGCGCATGCGATGAAAAGATAACCCTTCACACGGTTCATGGTGAGGGAGGCTCTCCTGCCTCATCCGCCTTAACGCGGTAGTATTCGGAAAGATCTTCATCACCGAAAAGGTGATAGAGATATGAAAGGCGGCTGCAGAGACTCTTCTTGTTTTGGACGTGTTCTAATCCGCGCTTGACAAATTCGACGAGCGATTCGAGCGGAGGAATGTTCAGGTCGGGATCGTAGCAATCGCAGGCGTCGAGGTAGGGGTCGGGAATAGCAGGATTGACGGACGCTGCTTTCTGATAGTACAAGAGGCTGTGTTCAAAGTTATCACGGCTGGCGAAGACGGCCTCGAATACGTTTGCCATCCACATATAAACGTCGTATGCGTTGTAAGGAAATTCCTTTGCCAGTTTTTCGCCGAAGAGGATGATCTCGTCTATCTGGAGAGAGTCATTCCAAAAAAGCAGACGGTACAGTTCGATGTCGTCAATTTTTTGATTGATCGCCGATTCGAATGCGTCAAATATCTCATTGAAGTTTGTCGCTGAGGTGAAGCGCTCACGTATTTCTTCGCGAGAGAGTTCCGACATTATCTCCTCATGTTGAGGCCTAAAATACGCAGAGGAGTCCAGAAAATCAACGGGCGGGCTGGTGGTGGGTCCAATTGAATAGTGATGCCATGACTGCTACTATTTTGGATGTGCCATTCTCTGAATTCTCGCAGATTCAATTGAGAAAGTCATGGCATCACTTGGCCAGTGTTTCAAAGAAGCGCAATTCGGTTACCCACAAATGCGTCGACCATGCGAACCCTTTTATGCAGGGATCTGTTACTTCATCAACACGAGCTTCCGAATCGCCGAAAAACCTCCCGCCTGGAGCCGGACAAAGTAGATTCCACTTGCAAAGCCAGAGGCATTCCATTCTATAGTATACGTGCCTGGATTCATTTTTTCGTGCAGAAGCATTCCGATTTCCTTTCCAAGAACATCATAGACCTTTAAGGAAACGAAGCGCGGACCGTCATCTCCATGCGACGGATGGTTTGTTTCCGGCACGGAAAGTCGAAAATGTGTGCTCGGGTTGAAAGGATTCGGGTAGTTTTGAGATAAAGAATAATCCGAAGGGATGGCATTCACTTCTTGCTTCACGTTAACGGTGATCGTGTCTTTCCCGCCAGACTCTTTGTACCGTGCGGCAAATTCCTGCAGATAGAGATTCGCAATCCGGTTGCTTTGAATGATGAGGGTGTTCTCGTTGTTGGCCGATTCCGCCGAGCCGCTCCAATTATGCGAACCTGTGATGACATACTGCGGCGCATGCGTCCCTTCCGCATCAATGATCCCGTACTTATGATGGAGAAAGCCCGAATTGACATCCAGCCGCACGTCAACACCGTGGGCAAGCAAGGAGTCGAACTGCGTTCCTTGGTCCGTCTTATTGTCAATTACTCCACGCACTTTTAGCCCCGCCTTCTTCTTCGCGATCAATGCATTGGCAATATCGCTTCTTGTTAACGTCAGCAAGCAGAAATCGACGGACATCTGAGCCTTCCCGATAGTGCTCAGAATGTGGCTGGTCGTTCTATCGGATGGAGAAAAATAGCTTTCCACAGGAACGCCTTTGATGAGAAACAAGTGTGGCGTGTTGTCAAATTTGCGCGCGCCGAACCGTGAGTTCGCCGCATTCGGTGTATCGGTATCGCTTCCCCACATTTCGTTGAATTCGGTTGTATAAGCGTTTGCTAATGCCTTATCCTGTATCTCGATCGCGTTTTGAAGGTCGTCAGTCGAACCGGGATCTGTCGCGTTCCATGAGCCACTCCATACCCAATCGTCGGTATCGGATGTCGTATCGCGATTGTCAATCGCGGCAAATTTGTTGTGCATCAAACCCGCACCCGCGTTGATCGCATCGTAGGTGTCGTCGATCACCGTAATGCCGGCATTCTTCAAAGTCGTCCATGGCGGACTCGATTGATTGGCTTTCTCGCCGATCACCCTTACTTTTACGGCGCGTCCCTTGGCGGTGACCAACGCGCCCGCTATGTTTGTGCCAACGGTGCCGCTCAGACTGTAGAGCGCGATATCGATTGAATACGCTGCGGCGTTGATCCGGTTGATCAGCTTGCTCGGCAAATCAACCGTCTGGGCAATCTCTCCTCTCGCAAGAGTTGTGTTGACGCTCTTGTTAAAATAGACGTTGATCGTTCCTGTAGAACTCTTGGAAGTCGTAGAGACGATATAGTTCGGCGAGGGAGTGGATCCCGCTGGATTCGCCGAGATAAGCTGAACGTTGTATATTGTTGCGGGCGAAAGCCCATTTATTGTAACCTGATGGAGCGTGACGTTGTTGGTATCAGTCACCGTGCTCCCGTACGCTGTCGTCTTTCCGTACTTCACGGCCGACGACCCTGCGACATCCGTTTGCCATACAAATTTGATGCTGCTGTTCGTCATATTGGATTCGTACGGAGGTTGCGAGACGATGCGGGGGCCGGCGCCTTCCTGAACAATATCCGAAGTCGACCGCGGCAACAATTGATAGTTCGTAAGAAACTGACCAAGAGCTCCGACGACATCGAATTGTCCGGTTGGTATCGGTAGGTTTGCCAAATTCGTCTTCGGGCTGATGCGGATTTGAAGCGAGTCCGTCCCCTTGATGAGCACATAGTTCGTCCCGCTCCCCGTCACGTTCCAAGCGGTCGCCGGCTGCCCTGACGTGGTGACGACGCTCGTGATGTCGTTGATTCGAATCAACCTGCTTTCATATATTTCCGATGCGTCTTGACCTTTCACCTGCGGAATAGTTACCACAGTTGTGTCGAACGGATTCCCTTCGCTGATGTTCTCCAACAGTGAGCAGGGGGCGAACTCGAATAAATTGTTGAACGGCGCAACAAGGCCGAGGAGTACCACATCGTCCCCCACTTGAACATTATTTGAAACCGAAGAATCGAACACGGCCATTCCCGCTGTCCCATCCTGCAAGTACGACGGGCCGTTGAAATCGTTCGCCACCGTAACGACTCCGCGTACCACCGCCCACTTGCCAAGGAGGCTCGGAAGCCCATTGGCTCCCTTCCTCTTGACGACGCTCATCGCGCGCGGATTGCCGTAGGTCAACGTCTTCGGTTGTGTTTGAATCGGCAGAAAGGAAACACCGTCTTTGCTTGATGCAATATCTGCCGTGAATTCGCCTGTCGTATCGGTCGCTGTCGCCTGGCTTATCGTAATAACGAGGCTGTCTGTGCCTTTGAGAGTGAAATTGGTTATCGTCGTCGTATCGCCCGATTGAGTCTTCACGGCCGTGTTCGGCTGGACAGCAATGTTCGCGCTTGTCCAGTTGATCGGACCGGGTTTCCTGATTCTCAAGCCGACAAGCGTATCTGACTGGGGCTTGAAAACGATTTGGAGACTTGTCGAGGTATTGAATTTCCATCGAGCGGGAGCAATCGAAGCGGTCCCCTGGCCCCTGGCGGGAGGAGTCACATCATAGAAGAGCTCTAGAAACTCATTGTTAAAGACAGCTGCATCTGAGAATTCGCTGATGATCAGATTTCCCGTATTTGTATTTGCCATCCCCGATCCGGGATTCCCGGTCGCCATGGCATTACGAGTCCAACTTCCTTCAAGGTTAGGTGACGCAATCGGGCTACCGCGTCGTATCGACTGAGCTCCTGGACTCGCCGGCATTGCAATTGTTGGGCCGTCGATCGTGACGCTCGATGCATTTTGGAGCGTGAACGTCTCATCGCCATTGATAACCGGAAAACCGTTGGCGCCCACAACCGCGGTACCGTTAATATAGATGACGTCTGCACCAAGTGATACTCCCCACGCTGCTTCGAAAGAAGCCTGGGTGGTATTCCTCCCGAGCACAACATACCCTCCGGAAGGAATAATTGTTCCAACAGGAATTGTGAGAGTCACAGTCGAGTTTGCTTGAATCAGCTTATACCCCGAGATATCGAGTCCTTGACCGTTAGTCAAGGTCAGCGACAGTATGGCGGCGGCGACAGCGAAAAGTATTCTTCTCATCTTAATCTCCCCATGTCGTGGTAGGTTTGTGTCATATTCTTTCATTAAATATAGAGAAATATTTTGTGATTCCAAATGTTCGGTCGACTTTACACGAGTTTACCCATTTTCCCATGAAAGGTGAGGAATTTAGTTGTACTTTTAGGAAAAAATGGCGAGATTAGCAGTACTCACAACACGGAGGAGCAATG
>JAGVPT010000082.1 GCA_020052095.1 Bacteroidota bacterium
CATACAGACCGGGGCCGATGACCAGGTCGTAATCTTCGAAGATGAGGCTGGTTTTAGCCTCCATCCGAAGCTCGGCCGCATGTGGTGCAAACGAGGCACGGATCGGCAACCAATCGTCTGGACCCGCAGCCAGCATCATCAACGATTGAACGTGTTTGGTTGGGTCGACACTGTTCATGGACACCATGGAATGATCCGCTGTGCAAAAGGCAATACCGATGGCTTTCTTATGTTCTTATCACACATTGTGCGCAGATGCAAGGACAAGTGCATTCATCTTTGGATTGACAGAGCTCGCTGGCACAAAGGCCCGCGTATTGACGAATTCTGTACTAAACATCAGCAAATCGGACTCAACTATATTCCGGCATATCATCCGGAATTAAACCTCCAGGAAATACTCTGGAGAACGATGCGCTATGAAGAAACGACCAACACCTACTTTGAGAGTTTTGAGGAATTAACCATCAGCGTATTCAAACGTTCTCAGCGATGGAAGCCAGCGACAATCAAATCACTATGTCACGTTTCTTAATGCGTTTACTATAGTTCACTTGTTTCTTTCAACCTTTCATAAGGAGACTCACCATGGGAACTCTACGATGGCTTATAATGCTGGGGTTTGTGTTGTTGAGTTCTGCAGCATTTGCTCAGCTTGCGCAGCAGGACTACGGTTGGGACATCTACGGCGACCGGTACCTGTTATCCCAGAGACCGTACAGCGACGTTTCTAATTTCTTTATCTTTGAGGGGCCGGGCAACCTCAATCCCGGAAATTGGCAGGGTCTCGGCCAGAGCGATCCAAGCCTGCGTATTCCTTCCGAATTGAAAACTTACATCGCGCGGCAGTTTAAGTACGTGCTGTTTGACCAGGAATCGTTCTGCGACAGGAACGGTCAAAACGGGCCAGCCGTATCCTTGATAACTTCAGTGTACCATCAGGAGGCACAGGCGATTATGAACCTTGACCCTTCAATCATTGTGCTCCCTTATTTCACATTTACGACGATGGTGTCGCAATATCCTTGGTCTTCATCCGTTCCCGAAGAGTGGTATTTGCATCAGGATGGTCAACCTCCAGGTTCAGATTACAGAATCAGAACACCGGAGGGGACTATGTTCCTGATGGATATAAGTAATCCCGACTGGAGGACGTTCTACAAGAATTATGTCATTTCTGTCCGAAATTCGTGGGGATATCGTGGCATCTTTCTTGATAATATGACTCGCTACCCCTATGTTCACCCCGACGATTTTCCTTACCTCCCGCTGCAGACTTATGACGATTGGTTTACTCATCTAGCAGAATTCCTGAATGAATTACAGTCAGGGCTGGATCCGTCAGTTGTCGTAATATGCAGCAGCCTCGGGATTGATGGTAACCCAAATCCTCCGCTTTTGTTCGGGCCAGACCATGGAACAGCCCTCATGCAATACGTGAGAACGGGTGGCGGGGCCCTGATGGAAGGATTTCACAGCACAGCATGGAGAGCGCCGCTGGACACCGTGCTTAACATCATGAAGTATCTGAGAGATAACAACAAGGTCTTTCTGGGTGCGACGCACTACTACCGTGGTGGAGATGCGCTCCTCTCGCAGCGCTTCAACCTCGAGCCGTTGGGCGCGAGCGGATGGGTGGATGATGCAACCAGACCGCCACTCTCGACATTTTATCGCATGCAGATGTCGTATCTTGCCCGTTATCTGCTGGTGACGCCGAATGCCGGACAGCCTGCGTTCGGGTATTCATTCCAGCCTGGCGTTCTCCTGTACCAGTTCATTCCCTACTACAAACCGTGGGACGAAAGAATTGGAACTGCGGTGGACGCAAACTACGTGAATGCCGGCAGCTACTACAAGCGGGAGTTCACCAACGCGCTCGTACTGGTGAACACAACTGAAAACACGAATGTGATTACGATTCCTTCTGCCGAGTGGTACTGGTACCAGTACCCGAACTGGGTTCCAAGCAGCGGGAACAACCTTGTCGATACGAGGTACACACCGAACACAGTCACGCTGAACAAAATGGAAGGAATTGTGCTGTTCAAGAAGGTCACGCTCGAGCAGAAATTAGAGGATGGGACAAGCTCTGTGGGAACCGTCGGGCGATGGGAAACAAATCAGTTTGCCGAATATCCTGTGCCGAAAGGGTTTCCCTTTACGGTTGGGACAAATGAAGTCCTTCGTGGAATGCAATCAGTCAACCAGACGCAAGGAGCGCAGAAGTACAATAAGTGGGATTTGGATCAGAATGTAGTAAACCATCGTTCGTTCGCCATCGCATCTGAAACTAGAAAGTTCACCTCCAACCTGAAATCAACCAACACCGCCCACATCCAAACCGTACTTGATGGCGTGCCGGTAATTTCTTCCTTAGATTTTAGTGATCCATGGTTGATAGACCTCACGGATTCGTACGGAAAACGGAACCAAGGTTCTGGTGCGCCGCTTAATTCCATTGCCACGCCCTTCACTTCGGCCGCGGCAGATACGGGATATCAGGGAGTGTTTTTAGGCGAAACCTACGATCCACAAAACCCCCAGAAACCTTATTATTCGGGCCGTACGCTGCTAACAAATCCGAACATAGGCGGCTTCACAGGATATTTCCAAAACTGGAGTGGAAGTAATGCAACGTTTCAGCAGGCTGGCAGCACTTCGGGCTACGACCAAAAAGCGGTGGTGTTTAACGGCAACAACGCTGTGGTAACGGCGAATTACAAAGCGCATCTTGCGAGCAACTCCGCCGCTGCGCTCTCATATAACAACCAGAGAAAAGTGGTGAAGTGGGGTGACTATCACCTAGTGTACCAAAGTTCAGGGGATATCTGGTACACATACTCAACAGATAACGGAGCAACATGGGCCGCAGAGCAAATGGTGTCTGCAACATCGGAGGGACATCAAAACACCAATCCCGCCGTTGATGTGGATGGCCTCGGGAACGTCTATGTCGTGTATGAAGCACCTTTTGGTTCAAACAGGGCGATCGCCATCAAGAAAAAAGTAAGCATGACGTGGACCATGTTATGGAGCGAATCATTCCTTGCTTCGTCGGAGCTAAAACCGGTCATCGCCGTCAGCAAAGAAAACTCCCCGAAGGTGGTTGTTGTCGTACAAGCTGACGGTTACACAAGTAGCGATCCCGGATTATACTACGCCCAATATGGTTATCCGGTAGGCAAGGTGAGTGAAACATCAGCATCATCGCTGAATCCGACTCTTGCGTACGGTAATCTGGCCTATCAGGAAAGCAATACCATTTACCGCAAGAGCGTTTTGTTTACAAATCCGATAACGATTTCGAGCAGAGAAGCTGTCTCGGTAAGTTCCTTCAATGGTCGTCCCCTGAGGGATATTTCCAATCCAAGCATTGCTGTTCGGGAGGCATTAGATTACGAATTCAGCCGTCGCCCTGTCATTGCCTGGCAAGCTATTGATTTGGTATTTTCGGACTATCGTCCGATTTTCGTACGTCATCCTGTAAGCACAAGCGGTGGATCACCTGTCTTCGTTAGTACGGTGTTTGACTGGGGAACATATAATGCCCATGGAAGAACACCAACGGTCAATGTTTACCAAACGCCTCCTGACTTAGGCTGGGAAAACCCAGACGTCTCGGTTGTGTGGCAGGATGATCCAATCGATGGACGGTACGGAGCCTATCAAAACGTCGTTGTGGCCAACAAAATCAATGGCAGTTGGAATACTCAGACAACTTTATCGACAGCGGGGCAGTATTCAAGTGTAGCCCAGGGAAATGTTTCCCAAACAACGAGCGGTGGTGCATTAGTTTGCTGGAGTGGAACGAGTGGGCCTATCTTAAGTATCAGCGCTTCCCAAAAAACCAATAGTTACACACGCCCACCTAAGGAAGAGGATATCTCTGTATTGCAGAAGAATGATAATGTAACAAATAATGCCACTGAATATGCTCGGGAGATTAATATCAACTTAGGAGCTTTAGGGATTGAAGGATTGACGGGTACGGTTGGTGTCCACATCGAGGAAACTACTGGTGCCAAGTTTGTACCGCTTGGGAAATTAGGTTCGTTGGAAAAGGATTTCCTGAAGCTACAGAATCAAACACAATCCGCAGCAACTGTAAAATACAAGGTATGGGTGTATGACTTACAAATGCCTCAAGCGTTGACGATCCCACAGCGCGGTTTGGAGATCGCTTCATTACTCGTACGTAAAGATTCTGTTACTTCCCGAAAAAAGAACTTCACGCTTGAAAACCTCTTAGGTCTATGGAAAGCCAATCATTCAAAATTAGGTTCTATCGAAGTTGCCCAAGACAGTGGAGAGGTTGTTGTGCCTACAGGCACCTTCGTTCAGGTTCAAACCCGTCAGGATACTGCATCTCAGACCAGTGGTGTCACGTATCTTCAGATCATAGCGCCTGACAATGGAGAACAATTGAGGAAACAGGCTGAACAGGAAATCATCGCAACCCAACTTCCAACAGAATTTGCCTTAGCATCGAACTATCCCAACCCCTTCAACCCAGAAACACAAATCGAATACCAATTGAAAGACGGCGGATATGCCAAACTCGCAATCTATGACGTTCTCGGAAGAGAAATAGCGGCGTTGGCAGATGAATACCAAGCCGCAGGCTACTACTCTAAATCGTGGAATGCGAACTTACTTGCGAGCGGTATGTATATCTATCGTCTGACAGTTCGCGATGAGAGCGGCAAACAAATCTTCACCCAAACAAAACGAATGATGTTGACGAAGTAAGTTCATGTGAGGAGTCAGGCATCTTTACGATTGGAGGAACGGTCGCCCGACCGTTCCTCCTTCTATTTTTTCCGTGTCTCGGATATTGTTTCCTCCTGGCCACATTGCGCCTTGCTTCGTTGAAATTGTTTTCAAAAACCTGGAAAACGCGATTCAGGGCTGTCTATCCCCATATCACCCCCTGCCCCCAAAGGAATCAATTTCCGGCGTCGCTTAGATCGACCCGGCTCCGCCGAAGCGCTATCTGCTACTCGATGCACAGAGCTTGAATATAATTGCTTTTCAAATACCGATTGGAGGGGGAAGCGAACCAGCGGGGGTTAGACAACTGCAATGGCAAATTCGTCTAGTTAAGACTTGGAGCTCCGGATGAGAATGTGTGATTTGACAACGGTCGGGAGCGCGATGGGGAGGTTGAAGGACGATTTCTAAAATTGTCGTGGCAACGATTGGGGAACGTGTGGCTCTTTCGAGAAATGTGGTGGCCATGTCACGAGTACTCTACTGTCAAACCATCTACCTCCATGACACTATGGATGTCACTTCCTTTTTCCGTGCTTTGCATCTCTTTATAAAACCATTGCGCATCAAGGCCATTTTTTTCTGCTATGGAAAGAAGCCAACCTTCTTCAGACGGGTCAATCTCATTGTCCGAAGCGGCAAGCGTCAATCCGTCCTTAATGAATTTCTTCGCCAATTCTTTCTTTGAAAATTCCGGCGGTACATCGAGTATGAATTTGTTCTCAAGAATATCCCGGATTGCGTTGTCGCAGAACACCTTTTCGAATCCAAAGGATTTGCCGATGCGCTGCACCAGCGCAATCTCAGGATCAGAGATCTTGCGATCTTTACCAATGAGCAGGAGCAATCCCTTAAAGTAATTGCTGGCATCTATCACGCTAATATTCATCACGCCCCTTCAATTTATGTAGAGGTGCCGCATTATTTTCTGTGTCGGGGTCTTTTCGAATGGCTCGGTCTGCTCGATCACTTTTCCGATTCGCGAGAAGGAGGAAACTTGCTCGTTCACCTGATTTCGTATAGATTCTAGGAGGCCGGCAATGTGATCTTGGAACTGATTACCCATTATCTCCTCCCTGTATCCCGATTACTTCTTTCCCTTCGTGGACTCTTTCAACGCAGCCGGTTGCTTCCTCAACTCGAGACCCTTCACGATAACGAAGGCAATCAGTGCAAAGATGAAGAACAATAACAACATCCACGCGTTACTCTGCATCGTGCCGATAACGGTGCGGTAGATTTCGAGAACCCAACGGTCCGTAGTGAGCTCCAGCGGTGTGCCACCTTCTGTTTTTTGAGTAATATACTTCTCTAGATCCCAAATTCTCACTCCACCGGAAATTCCTACAACATATATGGCGAAAGTGATGTATTTGCTCCACGCCGTGTAAAGCTCCTCGGCAACGAGTCGCTGGAGAATCCCATCGATGGGCTTCCTGAAAAGTTTTGCGATGATATAGCAGACTCCTAACGCAATTGCGAAGTTGATAACAAGTAATGTAATAAACATAGCTTTCTCCTTTCAAGCGAGAGTGGTTAACCGGGATTATCCGAAGGCACCGAGGTTTGCAGGAGAAACGGGCGAAATCCTCTTCGGCCTTTTACCTGTGATTTATGATCTGTCACAAAACAACTCCATGGAGCATCAAGCCGACAACGAATTAGAGAAACGTTCGCTTGCGAAACACTTCATACATTACTAACGCCCCGGCAACCGAGGCATTGAGCGAATCGAACGATCCCGCCATCGGTATCTTCACCAAAAAGTCGCAGTACTCTTTTACCAATCGACGAATGCCTTTTCCCTCGTTGCCGATAACGAGCGCAATGGGGAGCGTGTAATCAACCTCGGTGAATCGTTTTTCCGCACGGGCGTCCGATCCGACAATCCACACTCCCTTTTCCTTCAACTCTTCGATGGCGGCGACAATGTTCGTGACCTTGGCAATAGGGAAAAGTGAACTTGCGCCGGCAGAAGTTTTCGCGACAGTTGCGTTGACCGGTGCAGCGTTATGCTTCGGAATAATGCCGCCGTGGGCACCGAGACAAACCGCGGTCCGAATAAGCGCTCCCAGATTGTGCGGGTCTTCGATTTCATCGAAGAGGAGGAGGAAAGGTTTTTCATTCTTCGATGCGGCGATAGCGAGGATTTCATCAACGTCCGCGTACTCTTTGGTGCCGATAACTGCTACGACTCCTTGGGTGTTTGTGTCGCGGGATAATTTCTCGATGAGATGTTTGTCGGCGTCGGTGCAGAGAATATTCTTTTGTCGTGCAAGCCGCCGGATCGTATCCAACGGTTCGCCGTGCGCTCCGTTGAGGATGTAGATCTTTTCAACAGGGGTGCCGGCGTTGAGGGCCTCGATGACCGGCTTTCGTCCGGCGATGATGTTCATGGCGATTTTCGAGCTGGTTGTTTCTTGAGAATGAGCCTGTCAATCCCCCATCCGGCAAGAAAGACGAGTAGGCCTATGATCAACAAATATAATTCAAGCCACATACTTCCCTGAACGCCGTCGATGAGCCCGATCATGACGCACGCAATTCCTAGAGCTTCGAGAGTTTTGGAAAGGACTTTCATCATCCTGGGGCCTCGTCGTCGTGGCGGTCAATACTCTCAGCTTTTCAGCCTCTCAAGCAGTTGCCGCTCCGACACTCTATACTGAAACGCGAATTCGCCCTCTATCAAGATCACCGGAATACGCTCGTGATAGACTTCGAAATCAGCCTCGCCGGGTGTGATCTTTTGTTCCCTCAGGTTGAAAGAGGTTTTCTTTTGGGCTTTGCGGAGAACTTCTTTTGCCACCGCGCAGAGATGACAATCATCTTTCGAAATCAACGTGACAGTTTTCACGGAGTCCCATTTTTTCTTTCAGTCGAGATCATCCGAAGTCCGGCAGCACCGAAAAGAATCAATACGACAGAAATTAGCTGTGCCTCAGAAAGGCCAAACAACATTCGTGGATTGATTCGCAGGAATTCAATAGCGAACCGCTCGGTGCCGGCTGCAATAAGGTAGTACATGAACATTCTGCCCGTCCCGACGATCTTTGTTCGATTTCTCCAGAGGATGTAAAACAAAATAGAGCAGAGGATGAACTCGTAAACTGGAGTTGGATGTAACGGTGTTGTATCCGGGACGATGCCATTGTAAAATTTCGATGTCACCTCCGGAAAGTTTTTGAAGGCCAGCGATGGGGGATATGTCCCGTTAGAATAGTCCGTTCCCCACGGGAGCGTCGTCGGAAATCCGTAATCTCCATCGCCGGCAAGATGACAGCCTATCCGTGCGATGCCGTACGCCCAAAGCAATCCGGGAGATGTCGCATCCGCGATGACAAGAAACTTGACGTTTTTCCTTTTTGTGTAGAGATAAATCAAACCCGTCACGAGCAAGAATCCGCCGTACCACGTCAGACCTCCGGGAGAAAATGCCATCCCAAAAGGATCGGCGATAAAGAACGACCAATTTTCGATCAGGTACAAAATCTTCGACCCGGCAACTCCACCGAACAGCGCAATAAGTGTGACCGTGCTACCCATCTCAGGATCGAGCTTTCGTCGTTTTAGTTCGCTTGTCAGCAAGAGGCTGGCAATGATGAACGACGTCCCAAGCATCAGGCCATAGCTGTACACAGTAAAAGGTCCAATTTCAAAAAGTCTCGGATGCATTATGCCTTTTTCTTTCGTAATGTTTGGTCTGCAGAACGCTTGATGTCCGGCTTATGCTGCGGCTTCTCTAATTCCCCATCCCGAGTTTCCTCAAATAATTTCTCAGAGGTGTAGAATGACACGAACGGAGTGTCCGGGCCGTGCTGCAGGGTAACCGAGGAGGGGAGAATTTTCAGGTTGAACTCGTTCACCCCACCGTCGATCTTCTTGAGGATGAATACGTACGTTCCCTTCAGATCGTAATACACTTTCCGAAACCGCGCGCCACCGAAGGACGGCATGAGCAACTCGGGCGCGCGCAAACCATGGAGCGCCCATGTCAATTGTTTGCCCTCCAGCGCTTCTTCCACGACGACTTCGTAACTGAAGTTACTGAATTGTTTCACCGTCTCGATCAAAAACATCGTGCCACTCTTCTTCAGCGTTTCATCGTAAGTCGGCTGGACCAACATCCGGTATTCGACACCCTTATGCCGCTTCTGTGCCATTCCTGCCTTGCTCTATGAAAGTTGCTTTCGTATCTCGTCCAGCGGAATCTCATTCTGTTCCCCGGTCTTCATATTTTTTAGAATCGCCCGGCCGCTGCCGAGTTCTCGTTGGCCGACAACGAGAACAAATTTTGCCTGCTGTCTGTCCGCTTCTCTCATTTGTGCCTTTAGGCTCCTGGCAAGAAAATCTGCTTCGACTGCGATCCCTTCTGATCGCAGGTCAATGGTGGTTGCGACAGACCAGGCGCGCGATTCGGCGTCAGCCGAAGCGATGAAAAGCGCAGGTCGAATATCGGCCGCAGGCTCAAATCCTTTTTTCTCTAATACCATCATCAATCGCTCGATGCCTGCGGCGAAGCCGACGCCGGGTGTCGCCTTGCCGCCAAGCTCTTGGGTCAGCAAATCGTAACGGCCTCCACCGGCGAGTGCATCCTGCGAGCCAAGCTCTGCGCTTGTCAATTCAAATGCAGTCTTGGTGTAATAGTCCAAACCGCGGACGAGCCGTCCATCCACGGTATAAGGAATGTGAAAGGAGGTAAGGTATTTCTTGAGGCTCTCAAAATGTCGTGCGCATTCCGCACAAAGATGATCTGTAATGACAGGCATCTTCGCCGTCAGCGTTGCGTCGTTTTCATCCTTCGAATCGAGCACCCGCATCGGGTTTTCCTCGATGCGACGTTGGCTATCGGGTGAAAGTTTCGCCGCAATTTTTCGTAATTCATTTTGGAGGATTTCCTTGAAGTGGGGACGGCACTTCTCGCAACCGACGGAGCTTATCTTCAACGCATATTTGGCCAGTGAGAGCTCTTTATAGATCTGAATTGTCATCGCAATGATCTCTGCGTCTACTTCGGGCTGGAGGGAGCCAATGGCCTCCGCACCAAATTGGTGAAACTGCCGCAGTCGTCCAGCCTGGGGCCGCTCTTGCCGGAACATCGGGCCAATGTAGTACACCTTCACGAGAGGCTGTGCTTCTCCCAAATTATTCTGGATGTACGCACGAATGACGGACGCCGTCCCCTCGGGGCGCAGCGTGATGCTATCGTCGCTCCGGTCTGTGAAGGTGTACATTTCTTTTCCCACAATATCGGTCAACTCGCCGATACTTCGCGCGAAGAGAGCAGTCTGTTCGAAGATCGGCGTCCGAATCTCCTTGTAGTTGAAGCGATGGAATACTTCGCGTACCACCGATTCGACATAGTGCCAGCGAGCGGTCTCAGGGGGGAGGATATCTTTTGTTCCGCGGATCGACTTAAATGCCACGGGGGTACCTAGTGTGAAAGTGAAGGCGCAGATGACGCACGAGGGAAGAAGGCCCTTTGCAGTGCTTCGTCGCTATTGTGGTGCGATGTGAAAACTGGAATCTGCGGCAGGGAAGAACTACGGTCGACGGATGTGTGGCTGGGCTGCGAATAGTCGTTATCCCGCTGAAATCAATTATCGAAGTAGGTGGCTTCTTCGGCCCGAAAAATTTCAAGGACTTCCTTTGGAGAAGCTGCGGCCAATAGTTTTTTCCGAAACTCCTCTTTGTTCATCAAACGCGAAATACGGCTGAGCAGTTTGATATGCGGTCCGACCATACTGTCTTTTCCGACAAGAAGGAACACCAACCTGACCGGCTGTTCGTCGAGCGATTGGTAATCGATCGGTTCGGCGGTAACGGCAAACGCAGCGACAATGTCCGACACTGCGTCAGTTTTTCCGTGTGGAATCGCGAATCCATTGCCCACCCCGGTCGACATGATCTTTTCACGCTCGAAAATCGCTTCCTGCACCTTTTCCCGGTTGAGTACTTTCTTGGAGGTGGCGACAATGTCGATCATGTGCGATATGATTTCGTCTTTAGAATTCCCCGTCAGTTGAGTCTTCACCAATGAATCATCGAGGATATCGCTAATTTTCATATCAAAAACAATCTCCTAATTCATAAAACTCGAACACTAATATACGGTTTTGAGTTTGTAATGTAAAGACTTGAGCATCACGAGGCGAGTTGCCCATTCCAATTTCGCATTTTTGTCTACATCCAGTCTTTTTTCAGCAAAATGGATAGTGCGTTGAAATCTGTGAAGTTAAAAGTATGCTCTCTACTACTAGCCTGACGTTTAAATCTGGCGTTGTGGGAGGATAAAAGATATTCAGAACCCTTTCCCGGCATTTTGGGTAAACTCGTGAAGAACAGCACGATTTTACTCATTATAGTTTCCATTTTCAGGAAGAAATCGAGTAGACGGGCACCTATCGAGTTCAACCAATGATAACAACACTTTCATCCGAATCCGCCGAAGCCCGTCCTGTGGTGGAACCTTTATAGATTCGTTGGGCGAAACTGCATTCTTCACGTTTTCCTGGAAAATGGGTAAACTCGTGAAGAACAGCGAGATAGTAGCCAAATGAAAAAAGGGAGTTGAACGGGTGATTGTGCTTAAATGAAAAGGTGTCCGACACTTCTAAAGTGCCGGACACCAAACCGCATACCTTCCGAAGGTTCAAAAACCTTCGGAAGGTTATGGTCTCTGAAATATATCGGAACGGTTTCGCGACCGTTCCTACAAAAAGATCATCTCACTTCGCAATCAACATCTTCCGCGTTTCATTAACGCCCGGAGCAATCAGCCGGTAGAAATATATGCCGCTGGAAAGATGCGACGCGTTAAATTCCACATCGTAAAATCCCGCAGCCTTTTCTTCGTTCACTAACGTTGCAATTTCTTTTCCAAGAACGTCAAATATTTTCAACGTTACGAAGCTGTTCTTAGGAAGTGCATAGCGTATTATCGTGCTGGGGTTAAACGGATTAGGATAATTTTGTGAAAGATAATATTCTGTTGGCATTTCATGAGCTGCAGGATATCTTTTTTGCTGCCAGAACGATGTGCCATCAACTGTAAGAATATTACTGTACAGCGAATATACATTATCAATTGTCTTTGAACGAATTCTGTATTGTGCAAAGTCGTCTCCTGTCTTGTTGCGTTGAAATTCGTTGTCGGTATATGAAGTATTTGTTGTGGTGGCAATGAGCGTCCAACCCCAACTGTTAATGTTACGTTCAATTTCGTAATGCTGTAAAACAGAAGCAGGTATTGGATCCCATGCTAAACTTACATTACTATTATTGGGGTTTGTCGTCCGAAAATTTTGCGGTCCGACTACTGCCAGCAAAGCATAATAAGCGTTCACTCTGCCCCATCCGTAATAGTCATCTCTACCACTTGCACCTTTATCTTCTGACGTATGCTCAATTGTTTTACGTACTTGTAACGGAGTCAAATTCGAGTTTTTCGATAACATTAACGCAGCGGCTCCTGCAACTTGTGGAGCTGCAAAAGAAGTACCACTCGAATATCCATATGTGTTGCCGGGTTGGGTACTATAAATTGAAGTACCAGGCGCTGATAAAGCGACCTCAGGACCTTTTGAGGAATATGTTGCCCAACTATCATTGTGGTCTGTTGCGGTTACTGCCACAACGTACTGATTTGTCGCCGGATAAGTAACTGCACCACCGTAAGTATTACCAGCAGCACAATCAATAAAACACCCATACGTTAAATATGCTGACGCTAACGCTGCATCAATCGCTGAAGTTTGTGGAACACTCAGACTCATTGTAATGATTTTTGCCTGTTTGCTTGCAGCATATAAAATTGCATCATCAAGAATTGACTCGTCGGGATAATCGTCACCCACACCTGCAATCAACAATCTTGCACCTTGAGTATTCCAGCCGCCTGCGACACCAGCAATTCCTTTGCTATTATTCGTTTTTGCTGATACAATTCCTGCAACATGTGTTCCATGAAAATAGGGTCCGCGCGAATCGTTATTATTATTATAAAAATCCCACCCTTTCCAATCATCTATTAAACCGTTTCCATCATCATCAATATTATTTCCAGTAGAAGGATTAGTGGAATCACTCCATGCATCTTCACCAGGATTCAAATAAACATTTTGATAAGTGTCTGCTCCAAAGCCTATATCTTCGTGCATCCAATCTGTTCCAGAGTCCAGAATACCAACGATAACTGAGGAACTACCCGTCGTAATATTCCATGCTTCAGCAGCGTCCATATCTGCATCCGATGTACCTCCGGTTTGTCCGGTATTATTTAATGCCCACTGATTAGAATAATATGTATCGTTTGCAGTAGCGACATATTCGCCAAATGCATTCAGTTCGGCAGTTTCGACAAGTCCGCTGTTGATATAATTTTGTGTAACTTGAAAAACATCGCCAGGGATTGCAATCTTGAAGTCAGTATATCCGAGAATATTTGTTCTAAGAACTTGTGCACCCTGACTGTTATTTAAAACATTTGCTTGAGAAAGTGAGACATCCTGTTTCATTTTTACTGTGATCACAGAAGTGTTAACCTCATAATGTTTGCCTCCTTCAACTTGATACCACTTGCTGTCCGATTGAACATACTGTTTGCCGTTCAGCGAACGCGTTTGCTGTGCATTTCCCTTTACTGAGAAGAGGGCGGCAAGTATGATCACCGGAATAAAGATATTTCGAGTGATATAAAGAATCGCTTTCATGGTGAATTTTCCTTTTTAGTCTGTTTTTTGTAAAAAGATTAACTATATTACTCTTGGTAAACAAAAGGCACATCGCTCACACTTGCAGTGTGTGCGATTCGAAATGCGACCTTCTTGCTTACCGATGTACCGGGGCAGTGTTAGCGCACTGCCCCTTTTTGTTCACCGCAACAAAATGAGTTTCTTTGTAACGGTATAATGCGGTGTTTCTAACCTATAGAAATATACGCCCGACGATACTTCACCCCCTTTCTGATTTTTTCCATCCCACCTGATTTCATACTCTCCCGACCGATCATGTTCTAAATGAAATTTCCTCACCTCCTCTCCAAGTATGTTAAACAACCGAATAGTAATGCTTCCACTCCGCTTGACTGCATACCGGATCGTGGTTTGTGAATTAAACGGATTGGGATAGTTGTGATATAACATAATATCGTTCGGATATTCCTCTTTTGATTTTTCGACAGAAAGTATCTCACTTTCTTTTGCTAAAAAGATTCCCGCTTTTGTTGCAACATACAATTGGTTTGAGTTATGCAGGTCGAATTGTATTCCCTGACTGGAAACATTAAATACACGACGCCATGAACCACCATTGTTTGAAGTTACATATATTCCGCCGGGGGAATAACTTGAAGTATTTCTTTGACCATGATTCTGAAGACTTGCATAAAGAAAGCCTGGATTGTTTAGAGAATGAGAAATATCCTTTACATTCAGTGCGTGATCCATTAACGCAAGTGTGCTGTCAATGGCAACCCAATGATAGCCGCCATCTGTGCTCGTGAGAACTCCGCCTATGCTCGTGCCGACAGCCCCTTGCGCAAGATAAAGAAGATTTCTGTCGTTAATATCTATATCGACAGAGAGCACAGGTGAAACTGAAGGTTCCTCGCTTACTTTCAAGCCGGAATTCATTTTCAACCATGTCTGTCCATCGTCCGTTGACTTAAAAAAACCTATACTTGCAGCACACATATAGATGACATTTGGCGACGTTGAATCAAACAATACTTGCTCGCCCGAACCTGTGCTATTCATAACCTGAAGGTTTTCCCATGTTGAACCACCATTCGTACTCCTGAATAAATCACGTCCCAACCAACCTGTTTGCCCGACATAAATCGTTTCGGGATTGGTTGGATGAATCGCAAGAGACCATGCCCATGTATCGAAACTTCCTCCAAGTGTCGTCTGTTGCCAAGCAGCACCGGCGTTTGTGCTTTTTAATAAGCCATAAGGTCCGGCAGTAAGGTAAGCAATATTGTTATTTTGAGTGTTAAAGCATATCTGACGAAAAGCAGATTGAACGGTTGTGGGTAAGTCAAGAGAAAGAAGTGACCATGTTTCACCGCCGTTCGTTGTTTGCACGATTCCTTCATCGTAGGTTCCAGCGTATATATATCCTGCGTGCGACGGATGGAATGACATGCTGATGACTGCTGCCTTAATGAGATTTGTCCACTGCCAGTCGGTTCCTCCATTTAACGTTTTATATACACCGAAACCGTATGTTCCAATATATACTTCGTCTGAGTTTTGCGGATTAATTTCCACGTGATAAATGAATCGGTTATAATCGCTTGGAAGTCCGTTGTTAATTATTGACCAGGAAATTCCGTTGTTGGTAGTTTTAAAAACGTTTCCAACAACCGGTGTGAGATAATCTCCCGTTACGGCGTAAACAATGGTAGTGTCGTTTGGATTTATTGCGATATCGTGAACCCACTCTGTAGACAATACCTGGTTCCATGTTACGCCGCCATCCGTTGTTTTGAATATTCCGTCGTCCGTGGTTCCAGCATATACCGTTGCAGCATTAATGGGATTTATAGCGATACTTGATATTGTAAAAACATTAATGGCCCAATTTGTCCGCTCCCAAGTTACGCCGGAGTTTGTAGATTTGTACACTCCGTATAAAGAGTCGTTTGCAAGTGCGTACAATATGCTTGTATCGGATGTAGAAATTGCGATAAGGCCCAATGCATTTTTAAATTCATACAGCAATGACCACGTGTCTCCTGCATTTTCACTAACAAAAACTTGTCTACCGTATGCTGAAGTAAATATCCTGTCGGGATTTTTTGAGTTGATTGCAAGCGAACTGCCGATACCATTTAATCGCACCCATGAATCACCTGCGTTAATGCTCCTAAAACTTCCCGCATAAATAACATTAGGATCAATGGGATTAAACGTTACCTTTGATCCTACGAATAGAGATCCTCCCGAATCAAAAAGTACTTTTGATGTTGCGCCAGCATTTTCTGTTTTAAATAAAACATTATCGCTCGTTGCGCCGAGCACAATATTTGTTTGCTTTGGATTAATAGCTAATGAAGTGACTCGTCCCCCTGGCGGACCAATGAGCTGCCATTCTTGTGCAAACACACTACTGGAGAAGAGTAGTGCAATACCTACAATCAGTGTTTTCATTGTCTTACCTTCTTTTCACGCACAACAAAAAAAATCCCAGCCCTCCACATACGCCTGTTGCGGCGTACGTGTGAGAACTGGGATTTCTTTTACTCACTCGCCATTGCTTGCCCCTGAAGCCTAGCGACTGTTGTAACTAAAATTATTCTTTTGTTGAGGAAAGTATAACTAAGGAGTGAGTAAAAGTCAAGCTATTTCTTTGTTATTCGCATCAGCTTACGAGAAAGTGCCAAATGAACCGGAAAAGGAATTCAAAAACTTTCTGTAGATTTTAAGCGAGGATGATACATACCATAATTTACGGATGGAAATAAAGCGAAAATTTTTGACAATAACCTTCCTTACTAAGGTTCTCCGCCGAACAGATGGCAAGTGAATCGATCTTTCCACGACTCGCACGCTGTGGTTTTCAGGTTTAGAAAAGGTCGCGCGTCCGTTTACTCGTTCGAATCTCTCCAAGTCAGGATTTTTTCTTCATACCGTTTAAGGAGCGAAGATGCAGTTTCCTTTGCCGTTGATTCTGCATGAACGTGAAATACCGGTTTCGCCCGGTCGGGCCATATGAGGACGGATGTTGACGGCGCCTCTTTATCGAAGAAGACTTTAATGCCATCGATGAGTACGCGACGCATGCCCTCTGTTTCGTGCATCATGTATCGCATTACTTTCCCTTTGCGTTCCCATGGGCAATGGACGGTGCTTCTAAACAAGTGGAGCTTGGGTACCTCTTGGTCAAGGGCGCCGAATCGTTTTCCGGCGAGAGCCATCATCTCTAAGATCTTGGCGATACTATACATGCCGTCGCTCGCAAAAAGAAAATCGGGGAAGATGAATCCACCTTTTGTCCCGCCGACAAACTTCACTTCTTTTGACGTTGAGGCTTCCATCAGCGAAAGGTGGCTGTCGCGCGTTTTCACGACTTCTACCCCCATGCCCCGGGCGATAAGATCAACCTCTGCCGAGGCGGTAATCGGCACGGCAATATTCTTGATGTCCGGGTTCACGCTTAAGTAGAGAAATGTCACCAGCGTCAACAGTCTGTCGTTGTGGATGAAATCTCCGTTCTCATCAACGACGAATATTTTTTCTGCGCCGGCATCGACCAGGAAGCCGATATCGTATCCGAGTGACGTGACGATATGAGAAAGCTGAAATACTGCAGAATCGAATTCGGACTTGTCGCGGGTTAATTTCTTGGGATCCAGATGTGCGTTCACCGCGAGCACCTGGCACTGCAGCGAGCCAAGGATATTCGGAAAGATCGTCGATGCGATTCCGTTGGAATAATCGATTACGAGTTTGAACTTCGCCTGCGAAATTGCCGTCGTGTTGATCGTGGAGAGGAATTTTTCGATGTAGCTTTCTTGAGCGCGTTCGGGGAAGCTGATGCCCCCGACGCTGCTGTAGCTCGCCCGGGGAAAATCCTCCCCGAAAAACAATCGCTCCACCGCTTTCGTCTTGTTCGACGGCAAATCCTTTCCATTCGAATCGAAGAAAATGATATCCGTCAAGTTCTTGTCGAACGGCGATTTGCGCACGTGGATTCCCCCCGCATCTTTCCCGCTGCGCAGTTCGTGCCGCAGTATTGGGATTGACGTTGCCCGCAAATCGCTGGTATCGACGCCGGCCGACATCAAACCGCACATGATGGAGCGGTTCATCATCCGGGAAACGTTGTCCGAATCGCGGCTGGTGAGTACGGTCTTCCCTTTTCCGACCAACGCACCAAATGCCGCGCCGAGCTTCGCACCGAATTCCGGGTTCATTTCAATGTTGGAAAGTCCTGTGATACGCGAATCGTTGAACAATTCGCGCAGCCATTTATCTTCCCATACGAGACTGCGCGTCAGGATCGCCCCGTCTTCGACTTCTTTATTGGGCCACAGCTTGATGTTCGGCGCGAGCTTGCTCTCTTTACCGATAATACACCTGTCCCCAATGAACACGTTGTCTTCAATGCGGGCTTGCTCGCCGACGATGCAGCTTTTTCCGACCACGCATGAGGAAAGTTCGGAGTATCGGCCGATCTTGTTTTTCGACCAGACGATCGAATTTCGAATCACAGCGCCATCTTCAATTTCACAGTCATTTCCTATTACCGACTTGATGATTTTCACATTCGCGCCGATTGTACAGTTGCTGCCGATCAACACCGTGCCGAAAAAATTCTCGTGTGATGTGAGAATGGAGGTGTTGTCGCCGATATAGCAGGCGCCAACCTTTTTACCGTTGAGTCGAAGCTGTACTTGGCCATCAAGAGCGTCGAGGTGCGCCTCTTGGTACTCATTGAGATTGCCGACATCGCGCCAATAGCCATCCGAGATGTACCCATACAGCCCGGCGTTTTTTTCAAGCAGCGCTGGAAAGAGATTCTTGCTGAAATCAACATCCTCCTGATACGGAACGAGCTCAAGCACTTCCGGTTCAAGAATATATATTCCCGTATTAATCGTATCGCTGAAGACCTCGCCCCACGACGGCTTTTCCAAAAAGCGGGTGATCTTTCCGCCACCATCAGTAATGACGACCCCAAATTGGAGGGGATTCTTTGCATGCGTAAGGACGAGCGTGGCAATTGCCTTTTTCTTCTCGTGAAACTCTATTGCCTTGGAGAGGTCAAAATCCGTCAACACGTCGCCGCTTATGACGATGAATCGTTCGTCAAGAAAATCGGCTGCATTCCGAACGCTTCCTGCCGTTCCGTAATCGGCCTCCGCTTTTCTGTATTGCATCTTAATTCCAAATGCGGAACCGTCATTGAAGAACGAGCTAATAATCTCTGGCTGATAGAATAAAGTCGACACAATATCGGTGATGCCGTGAGTCTTCAGCAAATCGACGATGTGTTGCATCATCGGTTTATTCATCATCGGAACCATCGGCTTCGGGATATTGCAGGTGAGTGGGCGGAGTCTGGTTCCGAACCCGCCCGACATGATGACTGCCTTCATACGAAAGAAAGGATTTGGTGAAATGAGGGACGCGCTGCTTGCAAGACCATAGTACAAAAAAAAAGAGTTGTCAGCAAACGTTTCACGCCAAGTATCAGAAGTCGTGTTTGGCCATTTTCCTTGACTTTTGTGCCGGAATTGAATAAATTTACTCACTTTACGCGATTTCTGTCACCAAAGGACTCAGAATGCCGGAAAAATTGCAGGGAATCGCCTTTCAGAGCGTTGTGTCCAGACTCTCACTTCAAGAAGGCGTCGTTGCTGGCATCGGAGTCCTTCTATTTTTTTTGGGGGTCTGGTCAACCTCGATATCGACGAAACTCTTCTGCTTTCTCATTGCAGGAATTGCGTTGTATTATATTTTTGAATCGTTCCGCTCGAAGAAGGGTTCGGCGCACGCTGAACATGATCTCGTTGTCGGGCACGGTTCTGTTAAAAGCGATCTGCCCGCCCCGCCCGTCGGCGAGGCGAAGAATGAATTCTTCGAGCCGGTGCGAAAGGAAGATATGGGCGATCATCCAACTCCACCTGAGATAGTAGAGAATTTCGTTAACCACGAGGGAAATGAGATTCGATTCGAAGAACCCGTTCAAATCCCGGTAAAGACTGTAGAGTATACAGTGAGTGATTTTGTTGATGATGATCAGTCATCGATCGGTGGGGGGCAGCCCGAGCCAAAATCTGAATTCAATTTTTTGTTGCAGAAAATTGTATCCGTCGCCAAAGAAGTTACGTTCGCCAATTCTGTCTCATTTTTTTGGGTGAACCGGGAGGCTCAACAACTTGTCCTTGAAGGCAAGATCACGGACAGCGAAGCGTTTACAAGCTCGCGGAAAATACCGATGGGAAATGATGTCGTCAGCCAGATTGCCTCGACGGGAAAACCGGAGATCGTCAGCCAGATTGCCTTGAACGCAGAACGCGACATCGTTCCATACTATACCAGCTTGCAGGAGATACGGTCGTTCGTCGGAGTCCCGGTCTACTATCCGCAGAGTTCGGGGGAGCGGCTTCCTGTTGCGGTGCTTTCGGTAGATAGCAAGGCAGACGATGCCTTTGGCCAGGAGACACTTGCGCTGTTGACGCAGTTTACAAAAATGCTTTCTGCGGTGTTGAAGAGTTCGACCGAGAAATATGATTTAATCGGTGAAAGCGAGTTATTGAAGGCAGAAAAGCGATTTCGCGTGAAAGCCTTCGGGGATTCGGAAATTTCAAACATAGGGAATGCATTGGCAGAGGAGATTTCGATGCTTGTTCCCTGGGATGCCTTAACCCTAACGCTCTTTGACGATACTCAGAAACAATGGGTGATCGCGAACGTGCGAACCCGGCACAACCACCGGTATGTTGTCGCGAAGCAAGTGCTCGACTTCCACGCGAGCGTGGTTGGAAATGCGATCAAGAATAATGCCGTGCAAAATATCGGGGACATGTCCAAGACCACCGAGCCCCGTTTTCTGACGAACGAGACATCACTCGGCATGGCGCGCGTTGGGTCATTTGCAGCGATCCCGATAGCTTCAGCAAACAAATGCTACGGCGCGTTTACGCTGGAATGTAGAGACAAGGACGCATACAATTCGAAAGAGATTTCCGTGGCATCCCACTTGACATCGATCGCCGGCATCGCGTTGGAACTGCACGAAGCGAATGAGATCATTAGAGAATATGTCATCGTCGACGAGGGGACGGGAACGATGTCGAAGAAATACCTGATGCAGCGGCTCTCCGAAGAGCTTCAGCGGGCCGATGATAATGGGTCGGATGTCTCTTTTCTATTCTTCGGAATTTCTTCGATCAACGACATCATCAGCCGCTACGGAAAAGCAGGCGCAGACGCGGCGGTCGCCAGAGTGGCGTCTATTCTTCGATCGAGCATCCGCTCGTACGATTTGATCGGGCGCTTCGACCAGTCAATGTTCGGAGTGGTTTTAGTGAACACAACGGCGAACGACGCATATCTTTGGGCGGAGAAACTCCGGTCTGCGATTGCCAGTTCGATCGTAACGCTCGAACAAAAGACATTTTCCGCCACAGTGACAGTCGGCATTTGCGGCGCCACGGAAGGCATGGATGCCGGCGAATGTGTTTCGAACGCCATGCAGGTTCTGGAGAAGGCGAAAGAGGCGGGTGGAAATATTGTGCGGGTATTTTGAGTTCAGGAGGGCTGCGCACAGTAAAAGGAGGAGGAGAATTCCTCTCATGGGCCCTCCGCCTCGGTGGTCAAAAAGGGCTGCACAGCGAGCAGAAAATTAGTAATTAAATAACGAACATCAATTTCATTTTGAGGAGATAATGGCAAAGCAGCAGGATTTTGCTGAGAAAGTAAAAAAAGCAAGTGCAGAAAGAGGGACGAAGTGTCCAAAGTGCGGAGCGGTGAAAGTTCCGACGGCATTCATCAACTCCGTCAAGACGGATATTGGATCGTACCGGTTCAATCGTTCGCTGATTCAGGTCTGCAAGTGTAACGAAAAGGAAGTCTACGCATAATTGGGTGCGCCGGGTAAAATCGTTTTCATCGTCCTGGACAGTCTCGGCATCGGCGCAGCGCCCGACGCCGCACTCTACGGCGACAGCGGAACGAACACACTCGGCAATACGGCCAACGCCGTGGGAGGACTTCATCTGCCGAATCTACAACGGCTTGGTCTCGGAAACATTGCACCGATTTTAGGAGTCTCACCGAGTGAAAAACCGGAAGGCTGCTTTGGCAAGATGCAGGAAGTCTCGAAAGGGAAGGACAGCACAACCGGACATTGGGAAATTTCGGGAATCATCATTACAGAGGATTTTCCCCACTATCCGAACGGATTCCCACCCGAGGTGATCGAGAAATTTATTTCCGCAACAAAGATGCGCGGCGTCCTGGGAAACAGACCCGCCTCCGGAACGCAAATCATTGAAGAGCTTGGCGATGACCATGTGCGCACAGGGTTCCCGATTGTGTACACCTCGGGCGATTCTGTTTTTCAAATTGCCGCGCATGAGGAAGTGATCCCGCTGAACGAGCAGTACAAGGTTTGCCAGATCACCCGCGATGAAGTCATGATCGGGAAACATGCCGTCGGGAGAGTCATCGCGCGACCGTTTCTCGGGACAAGCGGAAAATACACCCGTACCGCAGACCGAAAAGATTTCTCGCTCCAAGCCCCCGGCACCACAGTATTGGATGTTCTCTTCAAGAATCAAATTCCAACTGTGTCGATCGGAAAGATCGACGATTTGTTTTCGGGACGCGGGTTGAAGAATAAAATTCATACACACTCGAACGCCGAAGGTATCGAGGAAATCATCAAGCAATCCACGTCGATGAAAAGCGGTTTCATCATGACGAACCTGGTGGATTTCGACATGCTCTTCGGCCATCGACAAGATGCGAAAGGCATGGCGGCTGCGATCGAGTATTTCGATGCGCAACTTCCGAAGATTATCGAGACAATTCACGACGGCGATATTTTGATCATGACTGCCGACCATGGTAACGATCCGACGGATAACAGCACAGACCATTCGCGTGAATACGTCCCTCTTCTCACGTTTATGAAGAATGGGAAAAAAGGCGTGAACCTTGGCATTCGAAAGACGTTTGCCGATGCCGGAAAAACCGTCGCCGAGTATTTTCACGTCGATCATAAATTACCGGCAGGAACGAGCTTTCTTCACTTGATGGTCTGACCGACAAATGGAAAAGGCGAAGCATAGCATTGAGTTTGAAGCCGAGATCGACCGCAAAGGAAGGGTGGAGTTTTCTCGCACGGTTGCCAACGAGCTTCGTCTCAAAGAAGGGTCAACGGTCACCGTTCGCATTATCGGGGGTGTGCTTTCGAAGGAATTGACTGCCCGCGATGTTTCGGATGAAGAGGTTGAACGCATCGGCACAATTCAGTTTGAAGACCGGGAGCATGTTATACGATTTTTGAGATCAGAAGGAGCTCTTATGAGCAACGGACGGTTCCGAAAGCGTGCAAAGGGGCGCACGGCGTGAGCGTTCAGAAGATTGTCGTCGACACCGACATCATCCTCGAGCATCTTATCCATGGTGACGGCGCATCTATCTTGCGCATGACTATGAATACATATTTTTGCTACACCACGGTTTTTAACGCCATCGAGGCATTTTCGATGGCACGTTCGAAGAAAGAAATCCAGGCCGTCGACGATGCGATGAGCACCATGAAAGTAATTGGGCTCAACGCGAAAAGCGCAAAGTCTATCGGGAAAATCTATTCGAACGATATTTCAGTTGGGAAAAAAGTAATGCCGGCGTTGATTGCGGGAGTGTGTATCGAAAGCCGGCTGCCGATTGTGACGATGAATCCAAAACGGTTCTCACGCATCAAACGCTTGCGGGTTATCCCGGCACAGAAGATAATTTCGCACTCGGCGGCAACAGAGATGCTTCCTCACTAAATAAATCTCAGGATCTCCATTATGATACTCGGAAAAGTTATCGGCACGGTCTGGGCGACCCGCAAGGACGAAGCGATGGTCGGGATGTCGCTGCAAATTGTCCGTCATATCGATCTTGATTTCAAAATGAAGGATGCCTTCGTCGTTGCGGTGGACACGGTTCAAGCGGGAGTCGGTGATGTCGTGCTCGTTGCCACGGGAAGCTCAGCGCGTCAGACGGCGGTCACGAAAAACAAACCCGTCGACGCCGTTATCATGGCAGTGGTCGATAAGCTCGACGTGACGGATAAGTAACTGAACTTTTCACCGAAAAGACTCGTAATGTTTCTAGCGAAGGTTATCGGCACAATATGGGCGACGCGCAAGGATGAGCATTTGAAGGGTTTCAAACTTCAATTTATTCAGCCGATCACCGCGGACCGGAAGAACACCGGGGCGCCCATCGTCGCCGTCGATACGGTGGGAGCAGGCACGGGCGAAACGGTTTTCTATATAACGGCCGCTGAAGCGGTTATCCCTCTTCCGGTTGACATGGCGCCCGTCGATGCGAGTATTGTCGGCATCGTCGATAGGATTGACCTACAGAGTTCAAAATAGTTTTTGAAATTGAGGTGACGCAGGATGGTCAAGATTACAAAACAGTACACAAATCGTGAGAGCCAATCGCTCGATAAATATTTGCAGGAGATTGGCAAAGTCGATTTGCTCACTCCGGAACAAGAGATTGATCTTGCCCAACGCATCAAGAAGGGAGACCAGAAATCTCTTGAGAAGTTGACGAAAGCGAATCTCCGGTTTGTCGTGAGTGTGGCAAAACAGTATCAGAATCAAGGCCTCTCGCTTGGTGATTTGATCAATGAAGGAAATCTCGGACTCATCAAGGCGGCGAAACGGTTCGACGAAACCCGTGGATTCAAATTTATTTCGTATGCCGTGTGGTGGATTCGCCAATCGATTCTCCAGGCGTTGGCGGAACAGTCGCGCATCGTGCGCCTACCGCTGAATCGTGTCGGCGCACTCAACAAGATCGGCAAAGCGTTCAGCACTCTCGAACAGGAGTTCGAACGCGAGCCGAGCGCCAGCGAACTCGCCGAAGAGCTGGATATGTCGCTTTTTGAAGTTGCCGATACGCTGAAGATTTCCGGCCGGCATCTTTCGATGGATGCTCCCTTCGCACAAGGCGAAGACAATCGATTGTTGGACGTGATCCAGGATGAACGGCAGCCCGCGCCCGACAGCATACTGATGGACGAATCGTTGAAGGAGGAAGTGCAGCGTGCGCTTGCGACATTGAGTGAGCGCGAAGCAGAGGTTATCCGGCTTTATTTTGGCTTACAACGCGAACATTCCCTGACGCTCGAAGAAATTGGAGAGAAGTTCAATCTCACGCGCGAGCGCGTTCGACAGATCAAAGAGAAAGCAATCCGACGGCTGCGCCATGCATCGCGCAGCAAGAATCTCCGCGCCTATCTTGGATAATCTTTCAGCGGATAGTGGAACCAGACGAGAAAGCTCCTTCCGTGAGGGGCTTTTTTGTTGTGGCGGATGTTTTGGGTCAATTTCGAACCAAGGCCAAAATGTTTTTTTCTGGGGACTTAACTGATGACGACGGGCTATGCGCGCATTAGCAAAACTCCGTTGGATGTATATGAAGGAATCGTAAGATCGCTTGCGCAGTTGCAAATCAGCTTGAATCGCGTACATTTGTAATCATATGAAGGTTATTCTGCTTTCGCTTCTCTGTGCGTTTGTGATGGGTTGCGGTACGTCGTCGCCGAGGTTTGGCAGTCACGACGCCCCAAAGAAATCTGAGAAGCATGAAAAGAAAAGCACAGGGCCTCGGTTCAGTTCAAAGCATGTGGAAGAGGAAGCCAGAGAGGATGACCGCAAGGTAGACGTGAAGCAAGTCGCGGTGCGGTTTTCGAGCGCGAAACCGGCGCCGTTAAAAAGAGAAGCACCGCCGTCATCCGACGAATCACACGCAAAGGTTCCTCACAACGTTGACAAGACAAGACCGCAAAAGATCAACGATCAAAAAATGATGGATGTCATCCTCAGTTATTTGGGGACACCGTACGAATATGGCGGAGAATCGAAATCCGGAATCGATTGCTCGGCCTTCACAAACGCAGTCTACAACCAATCAGTAAACATGAGATTGCCAAGATCGGCCGCCGATCAGGTGAAACAAGGCACGCCGATATCGCGCGACGACTTGAAGTTCGGCGACCTGATGTTTTTTAACACGACGGGAGCAAATCCGTCCCATGTGGGAATTTATATTGGCGACGACCTCTTCGCGCATGCGAGCGAAGCATTCGGAGTGACAATATCGTCGATCGAAAGCTCATACTACAAGAAGCGGTACACTGAAGCGCGAAGAATTGTTAATTGAAAGTTAAAAATTGTAAGTTTTAAGCTCTAAGTTATAGATAAAAGCTTAAAACATAAGACACTCAAAACTAAGAACTTAAAACTAAGAACCAAGAACGAGCTATCTTTAAAAGTTGTGTAAATAAAAAAGCGCATCCGTATCTTAGGATACCAAAAACGGATAGGAGTTTCCTATCAAACCTAAGGAGGATAC
>JAGVPT010000025.1 GCA_020052095.1 Bacteroidota bacterium
AAATTTAATCGAGAGAATTCCTCGATGCTTGCATCGGGGTCATAAAGTATGATCAGCTCTTTTATTCAACTCAGATACCTCGACGCTTGCGTCGAGGAGACTTCATTTCTTACGGCTTCAACCCCACCTCTCTCAACAACGGTTCCACGGCAACCGGCTTACCGGTTTGAACGGAGCGGCGCACGGCTTCCATCACGCAGAACGTTTCGATCCCTTCCTCTAAATTCGGCGAGTACGGCTTGTTGTTGATGAGTGCGTCCGTAAAGTAATCGGTGTAGTTGGCGAACTCGCCGTAGTGCATCCCATGGATTTCGCTGTTGAAATAGTAATGACGCAGCTCGTACAACGGGTCTTCACAGACTTCCGTGCCATCATCGTTGGTGTACTTGTAGCGCATGTCGTGGTACTGTGCAAGGCCGGAATTGCTTGTCCCGCAGAGTAATAGCTCGATGCAGTTTCGCGCGCTCGGAATTTCTCTGATGCCATAATGTCCCATTGCTCGGGCTATCTTTCCCGATGTGGAAAGCAAGTTCACAACATAGACGTCACGGCTTTGCAGCCCGCATTTTTTCCCCAGCGCTGACGTGTAGCCGTATGCGTGCACCTCTTCTATCGGTCCGAGATACCAGCGGACCAAATCTATCGGATGACTCATTCCGAGAAAAATCCAATCTGTATCCGTTGCCGCCCACGGACTTTTCTCGTAGAACCAATCCATGCGATGGATATAATGGGCGTCGACCAGTTCCAGCTCGCCGTAATGCCCTTTTTCGTATGCTCTACGCTGGCGGATAAAAGGCTCGAAGAACCGCGTGCTCTGTCCGACGAGAAGTTTTCGCTGTGTCCGGCGCGCAACTTCCAGCACTTTTTGTGCGTCAGCCATGGAGTTGACGAACGGCTTTGTACATATGACATCCTTACCGGCTTCAAACGCCTCAACGATGTTCTGTCCGTGAACAGCATCCGGAGTATAGATCGCCACGATGTCCACGTCGTCGCGAGAGAGCATTTCTTTATAGCTCCTGGTGTAAAAAAGGTCGGGCATTTCTTTCCGGGCCGCTGCAATTTTGTTTTCTTCAAGATCGCAGCCGGCAACCGCTCGTGCCAGAGTGGTGCGTGAGAGCGCGACAAGTAAGGTCCTTCCTTCGTGCAAGCCCGCGACCCCGATGCCTTTCCTGGAGCCGACAGATGACGACGATTTTCTTCGTTCTTCGATCTTTTTGTTGAGGAATTCTTTCATAAGGCCTGGCTCTCTGTTTTCTGTGCAGGATGCTTTGCGTCCGGAATGCTGTCGGACGGATGTTCATTCAAGCGCAGCTTCTGACATTGCTTGGACATTCTGCGGAGGCACGTTGGGTAAAAGTGCTTCGTGACTTGGGCTAACAATCAAGTTCGGTCCAAGCAATTTCTTTACTCGTCGCACTTCTGTTTTTACCTCTTCCGGCGAGGCATGAACGAGTAGATCTTGTGTGTCAATTCCTCCCATAAAAGCAATTCGCCCTTTGAATTCACGGGCGAGTGTCTGTGCATCCATATTCTGTGCTTTTGCCTGAACAGGATGCAGGCAGTCAACTCCGGCCTCTATAAGCCGGTCAACCACGCGGTAGACCGATCCGCAGGAGTGAAGAATAACCTGGTATCTGTAGCGATGTGCCTGATCGGTGAATTTACGGAACCAGGGGAGAACAAACTCTTCGAATTGATCAGGCGCAAGCAACAAGTCGGTCTGCGTGCCGAAATCGTTTCCGAAGAAAAATCCATCCACCAGGTCTCCCGCCTTTTCAAAAAAGCGCTTGTTCGCCTCGTAGTAGAATCCGCATACGTTATCGGTTACCGCGTGGACGATGTCGGGATTGGTGCGCATTTTCACCATGTAGTTTTCCATCCCAAACAGATCCATTATGTCGTGGAAGAACGGCATCCAGAAGCCGCTGGCTCTGTACAGATCGCCTGCATTTTTGAGAATCTTGATGCACTCGGTGAAGTCAAGGAAGTCAGGATTTGGCCAATCGTATTTTTCGATGTCGCTAAGGTCTTCGCAATCGGCAAGAGGTCCCGGTTCGCCGTGGGACTTTCGCCGTTTCCATACGTCGAAAATTCCTTTTCCTTCCGGATGTCTGTAGGTCGAATCGAGATATTGTGGAGTAATCCAACGGAAATCGTCGTTCAGCTTGCGGTGCAACTCTTCTTCTGTTGTGGTGGCGAAGTACGAGTGGTAGATAGGCAACGTGTCCGGGTGCGGATTTCCGAGCCAGAAGCCGCAGCGGGGAACGGACTCGCCGTTTATGATGGCACGAATGAGTTCGCGACTTGTCAAAGTATGCTCAACTTAGAAAGTGATGTTACGCGAAGTGCAAGTAAAATTGCCACTGCCAACCCAAAGGGTTCCTTCAGAAAGGCATCACATTGTGAAAAGTCACGAGGGCACTAAGAAACGCAAGAAATTTTGTTCAGAGACCTTACTCACCAAAAATTTCTTTATCAATTCTTTGTGACTTAGAGCCTTAGAGCCTTCGTGGCAAAGCTCTTATGCGGTGCGTAACGTGAGTCAGAAAATTACGCCAGCCACCAGGATAACGTTTGAATACTTTGTCGCCTCTCCCGTTCTCACGAAGCTGATATTTTCTGAACTGCGAGTCAGTTGTTTGAACTTGGCGTGTGAGATTTTCTTGAGTGGAATATCCGCAAGAGCTCTTTTAACCTCGTGGTACATCGGGTTACTGATTTTTTCCATTTCATTTGCGATGATCGCTCCTTCCACATGGAGCTCTTCCAGAATTACCTTCAATGTCTCGACAAGGCGAGGGACGTTTACCGTGAGGATGACATCCGCGACAGGACTGTGGTGTGGAATGGGGAACCCGCTATCGCACACCACAAGCAAGTCTCCGTGTCCCATCCCTGCAATGATGCGTGCAAGCTCTGAGTTCAGTACGCCTTTCTTTTTCATTGTTGTCTCCTTTAGCAGGGTGTTGAAAAACCCTCATTGAATGAAAGATGAACCGCCAAGACGCCAAGAACGCGAAGAAAAATTGTTGAAATGAGAAAGAAACAGAAGTCTATTTTCATCTTGGCGTACTTCGCGTCTTTGCGGTTTTCTTTTTCAACAGCCTGTTAGAATTCATTGCACTAGTAATCCGAGACTTCCTCAAGCCAAATAGGTGTCGGACACCTTGCCGGTTACGCGTGTCGAGGTTTAGAACTTTGCACCCTCCTACTGTAAAGGTGTCCGACGCCTTCCTCTGAAAGCAAACAGGTGTCGGACACCTTTGTTTTCAAAATATAACGTCGATATCGTCCACCGGGCGCGGCACGTTCGCCCAATGCCCGTTTGAATCTTTACCCCTGCAAATGATGCTTTGCTTGTTCCAATCCCAGTACGCGCGAACATCTATAGGACAGTAGCGTAGCGTAAGTCCACAGCGACGGAGCTTCGAACGGTTCGGGAGCGAACCGTGAACAAGCAAATCCGAGTGTATTGATATCCCTCCGGCCTTCAACTGGATGTCCACGGGGACTCCGAATTTTTCCGCCCCGGGAATAGTTTGTGTCAACACATTGTGTTCTGTTGAGTTGCTCTCTTTCCACTCCAAGTGTCCTCGAAGGTGCGTCCCGGGAATAATCTGCATGCATCCATTTTCGCGGTCGACATCATCAATCGCCAGCCACACGGTGACAGTCTTCGAAGGCGTAAGCGGCCAGTACGAACAATCCTGATGCCACGACACGGCCTTCTCATCGCCGGGCATTTTGCAAAAGTAGTGCGTCGCCCAGCAGACAATGTTCGGTCCGAGGAGATCCTCAAGATAATCGAGAATAAGTGAATTCGTTGCGATATCATAAATTGCCGAGAAGCGGTCTTGATAGCGGTCTATCGCATAACTGTCCTTGCCCTGCTTTCGAAAAATATCCAGAATGCGGTCAAAATCTTTGCGATTTGCGATAGCTTTTTGATCGTCAAAGATTTGGAGGCCGGTAAGGTAGCCGTTCGTGTTGAAGAACTCAATTTGATCCCTACTCAATTTCCCCGGGGTACTCGTAGTGACAGGGAAAAATCGAAACTCCCGTTTGAGTTTAGCGACTTCCTCATCATGCTGAGACATTACGCGACCCTTTCAATAATTAATGTTGCGCAAAACAAAATTAAGGACTTCTATGCAAAGACATGCCCTGTTTGTAGTTGTTCAGCATAATAAGATATTCAAGCTCCGCTAGGAGCGACCTATTACTATATGTGCGTAACATCAGTCAGTGATTGAGTTGATTTTCTCAATACACGCACTTCCGTGCCTCATCCACAAAGGCTTTCAGCAATTCTCTATCTGCGTCGAAGAAATGGTCGGAGGGTGAGAGAATAAATCCGCCTCCTTCACCTGCATCCTGAAAACATCGACGTACTGCCTTTCTCGTTTCCTCTACAGAGCAACCTTTGAAGAAGTGAAACTGGTCGAATCCTCCGATCATGCAGACCCTGCTTCCGATTCTTTTCTTTGCTTCACTGAGAATCGTATCGCCTCCCATATCTCCGGGAGTAAACGTCTCCAGTGCGTCAACCTCCAAATCTGCGAGCTTATCGAGAAACTGCATCATTCCTCCGCACGTGTGATACACCACTCGCTGTCCTGCTTCGTGCGCCATACGGGTTAGTCTGGTATCGTACGGGGCGACGAATTCGTCGAAGATGGAAGGCGAAATTACTGTCGATGAGGCATCGCCGCCTCCATGCTCGACGACGTCATACTTCGCACCTTTCAGGGACTTGATGAAAACCTCTTTCCGCGCGAACAATATCTTATGGAACGCGTGCACCCACTCGGGGTCTTCGTACGTCGCCATGATCAAATCTTCGATTCCATAGAGCACCGACGCATCCTGCCAGCATCCAGATTGTCCATAGACGTCGAAGAAGTTGATGAAGCCGCGTACCATTCCTCGCTCGCCGTACGCCTCGGCTTGTCGGTTGACTTCCTCCACATCGCACTTGGGCGCGGTTGCATACGCCGCAATAATGTCAATGTCGGATTTTTCCTTCACCAAACGCTCGGACACCCAGGAGGTATATTCGTTGCTCTGCAAAACCATCGAGAGTGTTTTCTTTGGTGTGATGAAATTGTAACGCACTGTTGAATACTGCGGGTCCGGAATAATCGTTTGTTCAATTCTCCAATTGTCGGAGACAACCCGCCGTGCTTCGAGATAACCCGGAACATGATATGGGTCGAAGTATTCTCCTTTTGCTGTATCGGGCTTGTACCAAATGACCCAATGGATCGGGTCGAAGCCGAAATAGTCGAAGAACTCATCGTTTGAAATGCCGTTCATCTTGCTTTTCAAAAAGAACGGCATCACATGATGCGTCGTCACCGGAAGTCGGTCAGGGAGCCTTCGTTCCAGCGCAGCAATGAAACGTTGCTTTGATGTCATGGTTGTTGCTTATTCGTACACCGGCGTTCGCTTGATGTTCGGGTCCGTGAACAAATCCTTCTCATCAATGCTTGTTGAAGAAAACTCGGAAACAATTGCCCCCTTCTCGCCGGCCTGAAACCAGTGCAGGGTGTTCGGCGCGATGGTATATTGCTGGCCGGGATGAAGGACAACTTCGTTCCACACGGTGAAATATGGTCTGTACTTTCTCGGTATCAGCGCCTTCGGATTTTTCTCCGCCGTGCCTTCGACATAGAGATAGACATCTCCCCACCGGCAACGAAATGTTTCTTGTTTTCCGATATTCCGATCATCAATTGGCGGGTGGCGATGTTCCGGACAAATCTGGCGCGGGAAGAGAATAAGTTCTTTTGCGCAGTAGCGGTCGTTGTTTTCATAAACGATGAGCTCAAGTCCGATGTGTTTAATATCGTTGAGTCCAAAGTCTGCAATTTCAACTTTTTCGACTTCTGACGTTGTAGTTGAAATTTTTGCCTTCTTCAGAAATTCAACCGACCGCTTCCGTATCTTCTTGACTTCTCTTAGCTTCATTTTCTCCTCCTGTCAATGGTAGACGATTGTCGTGTGAAATATACGCAATTCTCTCAATTCTTTCAGTTCGGCTTGGCGGGGGGTAGTGGGCTCATTTGAATAGTGATGCCATGACTGTTGCTATTTGGGAAGTGCCTAACATTAAATTCTCCCGGATTTAATTGAGAAAGTCATGGCATCACTTGGCCTATCAATGATTCAAAGTCAAAAGACCCCACTACCCGGCGGGGTTGGAATCAGCAGCCTCAGGGTTACAAAAGCCTCTCATATCTTCCGTACATTTCTGCCGCTTCCATCATCGCATTAATATTTTCGAGCGGAGTTCCGGGGGGAATATTGCTCCCATCCTGAATGATTAGTCCTTTCTTCTGCGCAAGTTTTTCTATCACTGTGCGCGTAGCATCGCGCACTTGTTGCGGGTTTCCGGAGTGGATCAGCATCGGGTTGACATTTCCGACCAGCACCACGCGACCGCCCATCACTGACGCTACTCGATCAAGCTCTAGCTGATAACCGAAGCCTTGAAATTCGTTGATCTTCAAATCGTCGACAAAGATATCCAGAAGATGGTTCGTGTCACCGCACATGTGGAGACTGACGTAACCGTCGAAATGAAAACGGAGCTGTTGTTCAAATGGCAAGACAACACTGCGGTACGTGTCGGCCGAGAGCGACATTGCCAGATCATCCGTCCACGCGAAGTCGCGGGGAAGAGGGAGGCCTTCTTCTTTCCAGCAGAAGTCGAGATAGTCGATAAGTTTGTTCGTGATGATATGGAACACCTCGCGGACGAAATCGGGGCGGTCATATACCGCAAGAAATAGTTCCATTTGTCCCATTACGTCACCGGCAACGCCGAAGGGACCGTCGGAAGTATGTGTGAGCGATGGGTTTTCTCCCGGATAAAAAATTGGTCCGCCCTGAAACCTCACGGCATACTTTTCAGCGACATTCATCATCGCCTTCCGGAATTCCATCTGTCGAACGTTGATACCGTTGTGAATGAAATCGATTTGTTCCAGACGTTTTAGATCTTCGTCCGTCTTCACCCATCCTTCACCCACCCACGGGATGTCATCGTCCGGAAAGATTATCTTGCAGCCGAGGCTACCCGCCTCAAAGGTGTTCTGAAAATCTGTCCATGCGCCAACCCAGGCGCCTGTGATAGAATGGGCGTCCGTTCGGACATTCTCCATCAACCACTTTTGCCCGAGAATTTGAGTTCGCAGCATCGTCTCCGGGTCGTTGTAATAGTTACGAAACCTCACGTCAACTTTGGGAACAAGAAAGCGGGTGGCGATGGCGGGTATGACAGGCACACGGTCAGGAATCTCGAAGCGCTTGGCCTTCTCTACTCGCTCGCGCCGCGCTTCAATTTCTTCAATGGGAAGAGCTATTTCGATAACGCCTTGCGTCGACATCATCACAGGATATTCGTAAGTTTCTCCATCATGCAACGGCTATTACTGGGCACCTTGCAAAAATGTTCTAATTTCCTTTCGCCAGGGCGCTGACGGTTGCGCTCCCATTCTTGTCACGGAAATAGCGGCGGCAGCATTTGCGAACCTCACAGCCTCCATCAAATTTTTCCTTTCAGCAAGTGCAACGGCAAGAGTTCCATTGAACACATCTCCCCCCGCCGTTGTGTCGATAGCCTTTACTCTAAATGCCGGCACAAATTCATGAACTTCCCTCGTCGCTATATACACGCCGCGCGCTCCCAGCGTGATTATCACACTGCCGATTCCTTTGGACAACAACATCTCAGACGCCTCACGGATAGAAGAATCGTCTTGGATCGTAATTCCTGTAAGTAGCTCAGTTTCGGTCTCATTCGGAGTAAGAATAGAAACGTGGCGCAAAAGATTGTCATCCAAAGCTCGAGCAGGCGCAGGATTGAGGATAACGCGCACTTTTTTCCCGGCTGCAATCCGTATCGCAGCGGCGACAGTTTCCAACGGCACTTCGAGCTGTAACATAAGAATGTCCGCGGATGAAATTGCCTTGCGAGCTGCTTCTACGTCGGCAGGAGAAAGTTTCGCATTAGCGCCGAGAGCAACGGCGATGCTGTTCTCTCCAGTTTCGCCGACACAGATCAAAGCAACACCGGAACGGGTCTTAGTATCTTTGAAGACAAATTTTGTTCTGATGCGATCGCGCCGGAATCCGGCAAGTGCCTGTCTTCCGAAAAGATCGTCTCCCAAGCGCGCAACAAACGTAACATCGCCGCCGGCGCGAGCCGCCGCAACTGCTTGGTTTGCACCTTTTCCGCCTGCTGCCATCGAAAACTCACCACCAATTACTGTTTCGCCGGGTCTTGGAATACGAGGAGCTTTGACAATCATATCCGTGTTGGAACTTCCGATAACGACGATCTTCTTTTTCATAGTTGGAAAATTCTATTTTTGTAATCGTTGATACTTCCTAACACAGCGGGGGAATGGAGATCAATTCTCAGTTTGATGCGACGATGCGGTTCAAGAATTCAACTGCACCTTGCGGGTCGGGCGAATATGCGTCAGCACCAATTTCGTCCGCAAACGATTGGGTCAATGGAGCCCCCCCGACGATGATTTTTGTTACAGGATGAGCGGCCTTAATTTGTCGCACCGTGCGTTCCATATTCATCATCGTTGTCGTTAAGAGGGAGCTTAGGCCAACGACGCAGTTTGGATGCTCCTCAATTGCTTTGATAAACTTTTCCGGCGAGACGTCTGTTCCGAGGTCGACAACATCCCATCCCGCGCCTCCGACAACCATACCGACAAGTTTTTTCCCAATGTCATGCAAATCGCCCACAACTGTTCCCATCACAATAGTGCCCCTGTGCCTCACAGCCGCACTCTTGAAATGTGGTTTCAGGTGCTCCATCGCTACACTCATTGCTTTTGCCGCAATCAATACGTCTGGCACAAAGATACGTTTGTCGCGAAATTTTTCGCTGACGCGCATCATTCCAACCATTAGCGCTTTTGACAAAACATCCTGCGGAGAAATGCCTGAGTCGAGAGCTTTTCTTGCGAGCTCATCCGCTCCGTCCTGCCCTTTCATATCGGGAGGGAAAGGAGACTTTGCGTTGATCTTCCCCCGTTCAACACAGTTGGCGATTTGTTCTAATAGTTTATCCATAGATGTCCATGTTCCTCCAAAATCTATGATAACTTAAACGAAACAGGAGTAAGAATCAACCGGAGACTCATTCAGTCTGGCGCCAAGAAAAGCAACGTGGCCTAACACGATCGTTTAGATGCATCGAAATCTTGCCCTTTGTTGAAACTGACTTATTATTTGATTATTTTTGATTCAATATTTCTGTGGCAGATCGTTCATGCTCAATGCCGACGAACAAAAAGAATTGATAGAAGCCGCATGGAAGTCAGTTCGGCGCGAGGTCTGCGGAGATCTTCTCGAAAGAGATCATCGGCAGTTGGATCGTTTTGACATGGATAGTGCTTTACGACAACCCGCGGGCGCATTTGTCACGCTCTACAAGAAAGGTGCTCTTCGCGGATGCTTGGGTGTAATCGTTTCGGAGGAGCCGCTTCTCGAAACTGTTTCAGGGATTGCTGGTCGGGCTGCAACTGCAGACCGACGCTTCCCCCCGGTCACAAAAGATGAACTGGGCGATATTCAGATTGAAATATCGATTCTCTCTCCGCTCAGAGAGATTTCCTCGATAGAAGAAATTCAGGTCGGAACCCATGGCCTCTTTATTCACGCCGGCATGTTTCGCGGTCTTCTGCTTCCGCAAGTGGCAGTGACGCAACACTGGAATCGAATTCAGTTTCTGGAAGAAACATGCATCAAAGCCGGATTGCCCCCCGACCAGTGGAAGCATTCTGAGACCCGCATATCTATTTTTTCTGCGGAAATCATTAAGCAGCGAGTATCATGAATGAGGAATCATACATACGGCCGCCTGTTGTTGCGGGGATGTTCTATCCTGAATATGCGAATGAATTGGAACAGATGGTGGGGCAGTTGATCGACGGTGCGAAGCCGAAGCGCCAAAAAGGGAGGCTCGTCGGCATCATCGTCCCGCATGCTGGGTACCAATATTCCGGGGCGACAGCGGCACACGCGTTCGCTCTGCTGAAGAAAGAAAAGAAACGGACCGTCGTCCTCGTCGGACCGAGTCATAGAGAGTACTTTGACGGTATTTCAGTCTTTCCGGGTGCGAGTTTCAAAACGCCGCTGGGTGCGGTCGAAATCGACGTGGAAATGCGGTCCGCATTAGTGAAGGCGTCGCCATACGTTCAAAGTTCGCTCGCCGGACACAGAGCGGAACATTCGCTGGAGGTCCAGTTGCCGTTCCTTCAAATCGCGATGAGAGACTTCAAAATTCTTCCCATCATAATCGGAAACCAAAGGCGCGAATATTGCGAAGCGCTCGGGACAGCACTCGCAGAAGTTACCAAAGGAGTCGATGTGCTTTTCGTCGCAAGTTCAGACTTGTCGCACTACTATACCTCGGACGCTGCCCGGAAACTCGACAGCATCGCGATCGCTTCCATTGAAAAGTTGGACTTCGCGACCTTGATGTCGGACCTCGATACGGAGCGCACCGAAGCCTGCGGCGGCGGACCAATCGTCGCAGTGATGTTCGCTGCCAAAAAAATCGGGGCGGACGTATGCGACGTACTGCACGCGTGCAACTCGGGAGACGTTTCCGGCGATAAGGACCGTGTCGTAGGATATGTCTCTGCAGCATTGTGGAAAATTCATTGACCCCACGCAGGACATTGCCCATCACAATTATTGGCGCCGGCGCCGTCGGGTACGCATTGGCGCTCTCCCTGCACAAGAAACAATATTTCATCCGCGCGGTTTTCAGTAAGAGCGGAAAGCCGGCGAGGCTTCTCGGGAAGAAGGTCGGTGCCTCTCAGAGCGGGATCCTCTCGACGAAAGCTCTCGACAATGGAATCATTTTCATTGCCGTTCCCGACGATGAGATCAAGAATGTCGTTCGCCGGCTTCTCCGTCGTCAGAGCCATTTCTCCGGTTCGCTCGTCTTTCATACCTCGGGAGCACTCTCCTCGGACGTGCTGTTGCCCTTGAAGAAAAAAGGGGCAGCGGTGGGATCGTTCCACCCACTGCAGACATTTCCGAGGTCGAAAATCGGATCTGTCAATCTTCGGGAAATATTCGTTGCGGTTGAAGGGGACCGGAAAGCTGTTGAGGCTGGGAAACGCATCGCTCGCGGAATAGGAGCTCGTCCTTTTGTATTATCATCCCAACAAAAAGTTTTGTATCATATCGCTGCCGTCTTTGGTTCCAACTATTTTGTGACTCTTCTTTCTGTCATAGAAGAACTCGGCCTGCGAATCGGTGTGCCGCAAAGAAAAATAATTGCGATGATTGAGCCTCTCATTCTTCAAAGCTTGAAGAACGTGCGTATTGAGTCCGCCTCATCTGCACTCACGGGTCCGATCGCACGCGGAGATGTCCGGACCATCAGCAAACATCGGAGTGCCCTGAAAACAAAGAAACTCAAACATATTTCAGAACTCTATACCGCCCTCGCGAAAGCGACGACGCGGCTCGCATCAAAAAAGAAAACCTAATGCTGGTAGATTACCATACCCACAATTCTCTCTGTAAACACGCGGACGGCACTCTTGAAGAGTACGTCGCGCACGCTGTGAAAATCGGACTCACCGAAATCGGATGCTCCGACCACGCCCCGATGCCGGATGATTTCGATCTGCAGCATCGCATGAACATTGACCAATTCAACCGTGCGTACAAGCCGGAAGTGCTCGCACTGCGGGAGAAGTTCAAGGGCAGGATTGCTGTGAAGTTTGCGCTGGAGGGGGATTTTTATCCCGGGACGGAAAAATACGTGAAAGAATTCAATTCTCAGCACGAGTTTGATTATATTATCGGGTCCGTGCATTATCTCGGCGAGTGGGGTTTTGACAACCCCGTGTTCGTTCACAAGTATGATGAGCGAAACGTGGATGATGTGTACGATCAGTATTATGCCCATATCAAGCGTTCGGCGGCTTCCAAGCTGTTCGACATCATTGGACATTGCGATCTTGTCAAGAAGTTCGGGCACCGTCCGTCGAATAACATGGAAGAAGTCCTGAGGGAAGTCTTTAAAGTCGTTAAATCCGCCGACATGGCGGTAGAGATTAATACCTCCGGTTTGCGGAAGCCGGTCAAGGAAGTCTATCCCAACGAACAAATCCTGAAGATTGTTCATGAATACCGGATTCCGCTCGCGTTGGGATCCGATGCGCATTCACCGAACGACGTCGGCAAAGATTTTGATATTGCAAAGGAGCTCATCCACAAATACGGCAACGGCAGAATCTCTATTTTCACACAACGCCAAAGGAGCGAAGTGGCCGTTTCGTAAGCAATCGCTAACTTTTCACTTTTAATTTTTAACTTTTTTATGAAGGCACTCATTGCATCCGGTGGGCGCGGAACGCGGCTCCGGCCAATTACTCACACCCAAAACAAGCATCTGATTCCGATTGCGAACAAGCCGATTCTCTATTACGCAATTGAAGCAGCGGTGGATGCGGGCATCAAAGAGATCGGCATCGTGCACAACGCCGATAGTTTGGAAGTTCCGCACTACGTCGGCGATGGCAGCCGTTGGGGTGTGAAGATCACCTACATCCCGCAGGAAACACCCGGTGGCCTGGCTCAGGTCGTCATGCTCGCGGAAAAATTCGTCAAGGGCGATGATTTTGTTTTCTATTTGGGCGACAATATGGTGGTGGGGGGAATCAAACGTTACATCGACGAATTTCAAAAAGCAAAATGCAATTGCTGGCTCACTCTCTCGAAGGTGAAGGATCCGGAACGGTTCGGCGTTCCCGAGATTAAGAATAATCGTATCGTGGGCGTTCAGGAAAAACCGAAGAAACCAAAAAGCCAGTTTGCGGTTGCAGGAATCTACCTCTACGACAAACATATTTTTGACGCTTGCAAGGCCATCAGGCCGAGCAGACGCGGAGAACTCGAGATATCCGATGCGCACCAATATTTGATCGAGAAGGGATTCAGTGTTGGCTTCAGTGAGATCACCGGCTGGTGGAAAGATACCGGCAAGCCGCTCGATTTACTTGAGGCGAATCGGCTGATTCTTGACAATATCACCTCTTCAAACCATGGATCGGTGGATGCGAAATCGAGCGTTGTTGGAAAAGTCATCATAGAAGAAGGGGCGAAGATCGTTGACAGCGTCGTGCGCGGTCCGGCCATTATCGGAAAAGACTGCGTGATCGAAGAAAGCTACATCGGTCCCTTTACAGCCGTCGGCAACAACACGGTCATCAAGAAAAGCGAAGTGGAGTACAGCATCATCCTTCGCGATTGCAAGATCAGCGATGTCGGGATCCGGATTGAGGGGAGCATTCTCGGCAATGAAGTTGAAATTGTCGAGGCTGCGGGCAAGCCGCGAGTTCATCGGTTTATGATCGGAGACCAAAGCAGAGTAGAAATCGCCTAATTAAGTAGCCAATGCAAAAACTCATCGACACGAAAACGCTTATCCTCATCATTTTGACGGCACTTGCCGTTGCCCTGACATTTATCCGGGAACGCCCCATTGCCACGAGGGAATCCATATCACAGAAAGAAGTTCGGGAAGAACTTCCCCTCAAAGAAATTGCAGCAATTGTCGATTCAACCTTCGTGCGTATGGGCGTTGCGAGAGAAAAGATCCGTCGGGTGAAAATATCAGTCGGCGACGTGAAGGGAGTACGTGAAGAGGTGAGAATACAAGCGCCCAAAAACGTTGAGGTTCTCAAAGCCATAACGACATTGACCGACTCACTGCAGCGTTTTGGCGTTACGCTGGTCTCGACCGAAAATTTAAAGGAGAAAACGTCGTCAATTCATCTCCTCTACGACAAAAAAGTTTTCGACAGCATCGTTATCTCAAAAGAAATCCAACGGAAAGGAACGACATCATCGGCAAGCAAGAAACAAAAGGGAAGGAAAGCCCGACGGTGATGGATAAAATCGTCTCTCTCGCGAAACGCCGCGGTTTTGTCTTCCAGTCGAGCGAAATCTACGGGGGACTCAACGGCTGCTGGGATTACGGTCCCATGGGGGTAGAGTTATTGAATAATCTGAAGCAGGCGTGGTGGCGCTCGATGACGTTGCGCGACGATATTGAAGGCGTCGATGCGTCGATTCTGATGCACCCGCGCGTCTGGGAGGCCTCAGGCCACGTCGCGAACTTTACCGATCCAATGGTCGACTGCAAGCAATGCAAATCGCGGTACCGAGTCGACGTTTTGCTGGAAGAACTCTCTCTGAAAAAGAAAAAGGAAATATTACGGGAACTTGAGCCGACGACGTTTGCCGGACAACTTCAGGACCAGAAAGTCCTCGATGAATTCGAAGCTCGCGCTTTGTTGGATGACATTGTCCCGAAGATGATTCAATTGGCATCCTGTCCCAACTGCGGCAGTAAGGGGACATTCACGGAGGCCCGCCAATTCAACCTCATGTTCAAAACATCTATGGGGCCGGTCGAAGATACCAACAACGTTGTCTATCTCCGCCCCGAAACTGCACAAGGGATCTTTGTCAACTTCCTGAACATCCAAAGCGCATCGCGTCAGAAGCTGCCGTTTGGCGTCGCACAAATAGGAAAGGCGTTCCGGAACGAGATTAACACGAAGAATTTTCTCTTCCGCACGCGCGAGTTTGAGCAGATGGAAATGCAGTACTTTGTGAAGCCGGGGGAGGAAGACAAATGGTTCGAATATTGGCGAGCAGAACGGCTGAAATGGTTCGTCGAGTTGGGGATGAAACCGGGGAAGCTGCAGTGGCATAAACACGAGAAGCTGGCGCACTATGCGAAAGCGGCGTTCGACATCGAATTCCAATTTCCTTTCGGATGGGGGGAGATCGAAGGAATTCATAGCCGTACGGATTTTGACCTTTCCCGCCACGAAGAATATTCGGGGAAGAGCATGAAGTATTTTGATGACCAGACAAAGGAAAAGTTTACACCGTTTGTGATCGAGACGTCAGCCGGGGCAAGCCGGTCATTTATGGCGTTTCTTGTGGCGGCGTATGACGAAGAGTCGGCGCCCACCGCGGAAGGGGGAGAAGAAATGCGGACGGTGCTCCATTTTCATCCACGGCTCGCTCCGATCAAAGCGGCAATCCTGCCGCTCGTGAACCGCGACGGCATGGACGAAATCGCACACACGATGACCGCCGACTTGCAGAAGTACTTTCGCGTGTTCTATGACGACAGCGGTGCGGTAGGCAGGCGGTACCGCCGTCAGGATGAAATCGGGACGCCTTTTTGTTTCACGATAGATTCACAAACCCTCCACGATCAATCAGTGACGGTACGCGAACGCGATTCGATGAATCAGGAACGCATCGCGATCAGCGCCGCAAGAAACTATCTTATGGACAAATTAGGATCGTGATAAAGAACATTTTTTACAATGCACTAGATGGTAATATTCGCGCCGGATGGCGGATGGGAATTTTCACCATTGTCCTTGCGGGAATGACGTTTGTTTTCGCTATGCCGACCCGTTGGATTATGGCTCACACTCATATTGTCCCACAATTCATCGCCGGAGAATCGATATTTTACGGGGCATTGCTCCTTTCGACGTGGCTCGTCGCGAAATATCTGGAGCAAAGGCCTCCGTTTTCCTCGGTGGGATTCTCGTTGAATGATAATGTTTTGCGCGAATTGGGCCAGGGCATCCTTATCGGCGGGGGCATGATGACGATTATATTCATGACGGAATACAGCCTCGGCATAGTGACTCTGTCGTTCAAACCGCTGACGCTTCTCGAAATGTCACGCTTGTTTGGAGCCAGCGTGTTTATCTTTGTGATGGGCGCTGCGGGAGAAGAGCTGATTTTCCGCGGTTACCTGTTCCAAACAATGGTGGAGGGGACTGGCAAGATTATTGCGGTGGTCGCATTTGCGTTGTTCTTCGGATACGCTCATTGGAAAAATCCGAACGTGACGACTTTCTCATTGATCAATGTTGCGCTTGCCGGCGTTTGGCTCTCCATGGCATATTTCAAAACGCGAACGCTCTGGTTTCCCATCGCGCTCCACTTTTCGTGGAACTTCCTGCAAAACCACATTTTTTCGTTTCCCGTGAGTGGAATTCAATTTGAGAAATTCCAACTTGGGACGTTGGTGCAATCCGGTCCTGTGTGGCTGACCGGAGGATCATTCGGGCCGGAGGGGGGCGCTTTTTCGACGTTGATGCTGGTGTCCAGCGGGGCGTTCATATATTTTTCTCCATGGATCAGGATGTCGGAGAAAGCCTGGACCAGAGAAAAATGGAAATCGGAGAAAGCAGCCGTTGAAGTTGCCGCGCAAAGCGGCGAGACTCAATCGGAAGGGATGAGGGAAAAGGGAAGAGGGATGGAGTAATACTTCTGCTTCTGCGAAATGTCTCATTCCAGCAAAACACTAGAAACACAGAGTGAAGAGTAAAATTAGTTCATCGAATGTGAAATATTCCGTCGCCGCGCTAATCCTGGTTTACCTCGTTCATCACGAAAGCACCGCGCAGTGGCTCACCGATCCGAACTTCGATCTCCATACCAAACAGGGAATCGATCTGGTCTACAATTTGAAATTCGAGCGAGCGGAGCAAGAATTTCAGCACCTCGTCGCCGCCTATCCACAGCATCCCGCAGGATACTTTTTTATCGCCATGGTCGATTGGTGGAGGATCCTGATGGATATCGATAACGAATCGCTCGACGATCGATTCATCGCCAAACTTGATGTCGTGATCGATAAATGCGACAGCATATTGGATGTAAATCCGGACGACGTGACGGCGCTCTTCTTCAAAGGCGGGTCGTTCGGGTTTCGCGGACGGCTTCGCGCGAATCGGGGCAGCTGGGTGAAAGCGGCAAATGACGGACGCCTCGCCCTGCCGATCGTCCAACGTGCGTATAAGATCGCGCCGGGGAATTTTGATATCCTCCTTGGCATAGGAATCTACAATTATTACGCGGAGGCCATTCCGGAACAATATCCCATCGTCAAGCCACTGATGGTCTTCTTCCCGACCGGGGATAAGAAAAAAGGTGTCGAGCAGCTTGCCCTGGCGGCTGCAAACGCAAAATATGCGGCGACCGAAGCTGGATATTTCCTCCTTCAACTAAATTACACGCACGAAAAGCAGTTTGACAAGGCGCTCGAAATCTCGCAGAAATTGTTTACACGATTTCCGAACAACGTCGTTTTCCATCGGTATGTGGGGCGCTGTCTTGTCAGTCTCGGCCAATGGGAGAAGGCCCGCGCGACATTCGACAATATTCTTTCGCGTTGCGGAAACCCCGGACTTGCCATGGTTGGCTACAGTGAGTCGGCAAAGCGCGAGGCGCTCTACTATCTCGGCGTGTATGCAATGAATGCCGGCAAATACAACGAAGCGCTCCAGGATTTTTACCGTTGCGATGAGGTAAGCCGGGAGCTCGATAAGAACGGAGAATCGGGATTTATGGTGATGGCAAATCTCAGGATCGGATTCATGTATGACCTTCGGTCGAATCGCAGCTTAGCTGTTCAACAATACCGTAAGGTGCTCGCGATGAAAAAATTCGAAAATTCGCATGATCAGGCAGACCAGTACCTAAAATCGCGTTACGTGAAATGAACATCTCATTCGTTATTCTCCTCTTCGGGCTTGTTGCTGCCAGCGCGGAAATTCTAGGCGGCAGCGTTGTATTGATGAGGCGGGAGTGGCCTCAGAAGGCCCAGGAGTACCTGCTGGCGCTCGGCGCCGGTTTCATTCTTGCGCTCGTTCTTCTCGACCTCATCCCCGAAAGCATCGCGAGCATCGGTGCGACCGCGCCGCTATTGATACTGCTCGGATTCAGCATGCTGCATTTCGCAGAGCACACGGTGGTCGGCCATTTACATTTCGGTGAAGAAGTGCATTCCGATGTGATGGTGTCGAAGGTGGCCAGCTATTCAGCGTTCTGGGGATTGTTCATCCACGCCTTTTTTGACGGCGTGTCAATTTCTGCGGGCATGCAGTACAACTTTCCGCTTGGGCTGATGATGTTCTTCGCTATACTATTGCACAAATTCCCGGAAGGTCTCACAATCGCTTCCATTATGCTCGCGGCCGATCAACCGCGACGAAATGCATTTTGGGCGACCGCCGGTACCGGCGCAGGGACGATGCTCGGCATCGTTACAATGTTCTTCCTCAAGAGCGTAGATGTTCAAATAGTCGGATACGCATTTGCGTTCTCTGCAGGGGCGGGAATGTATGTCGGCGCCAGCGACTTGATTCCGGAAATCAATCGTTCCCAGAATCGCATCGCCCCGATCGTTGTCTTCGCGGGGATGATCTTATTCTATATAAGTTCGCTTGTGGTGGTGAAGGTCGTAGGAAAATGATTACGCGGATTACTCAGATTGCACGCGGATTGCAGATTAGGTTGATTACGCAGATTTCTCAGATTGAACGCAGATTGCAGATTACGCAGATTGTTCGTCGACTACAGCATTCCAATATTCCATCATTCCATCATTCCATCATTCCATCATTCCATTTTTCCACCGCCCGCTTCCCCAAATTCCTAATTCATAATTGCTACCTTAAAGCACCATTCCTACCGTAACCCTGTTCAGGCTGCCGATTTTTCCGAGTGAAGTGTAGCCGTAATCGAAACGTAATGTCTCGAGAACGAGTCCACCGCCAAATGAAAATCCGGCGAGCCCCGAAGAAGTTCCGAGCTTCAGGTCCCTGCGCCGTTCGTTGTCGAAACCGAAACGGAATCGGAGTTCTTTGTTCAATGTGAATTCGCCGCCGACAGAAAAGGCCCTGAAATGAGTGATAAGGTCTTCCTGGGCGTCATTCAACCGATGGACGTTGACGCTTAGCAGAAGCGGCAGATGCTCTGGTTTGATGGTGGCGCCAATCTTTATTTCAAGAGGGAGGTTCTCCCGCGTATCGATGTAGGGATTTAGCTGAGTGCCAAGATTAAGGACGCTCGCCCCCATGGAGATGGGATTTGCTCCCTGGATGACGTAGAGAATCCCAAAATCTGCCGCGATCGCTGAAGAGCGTGCATCCGCGATGGACGAGTAGATAAATTTTCCGGTGACACCGTAGCTCAGGTTTTCTTCAAGCTCGCCGGCGAATCCTACCGATAGAGCAATGTCTCCTGCCCCGAATGTTCCGAGTTTGTTTGCAAGCGCGTCGGTCTCATCAAAGGTGCCATAGTTCACGTAATTGACGCCGAACCCGACCATCCCTATACCGGAGAGTTCCTGTGCGTATGAAGCGTATCCCGCGTTAATATCCAGGAGATGTTTGAAGTATCCGAACGAGGCTTGCGATTGTGTCATGGTCGCAAGCCCGGCCGGATTGTAAAAGATCGCGTTCACGTCGTTTCTCATCGACACAAAACTTCCCGCCATCGCCGCCGAACGTGCGCTGACGTCGTTTCGCAGAAAATTGTATGTGGAATTTTGGGCTTCTGCAGAGGAGCAGGTTATCAACAAGAAAGCCAGCGTCAGTTTCAGCGCGCCGCCACGGCGTGGAGAACTTCTCGTAGGAGTCATGGCAATCTCGCAATTGTTATTGACCAGTTTAGGAAGAGCGACATTAACAAAGAAGTAAACAAACGGGCCGATTCTCACGCTGTGGTATGTGGCAGGAATATATTCTGTAAAAATGTAACAAAATAGATTTTCAAAGGCAAGGTACCCGAGTCCGGGGTAGTGTTTCAATTTGGTTAGACTCGTCCACTCTCTTCTTTCTCTGATGACGGAGAAAGAGTTTGCCACCACCCCTTAGTCCCCTCCTCGAATGAGGAGGGGAAGGCGCGATAGCGCCAGGGGTGGTTTTTAACGAGAAGAAGTAGCCC
>JAGVPT010000089.1 GCA_020052095.1 Bacteroidota bacterium
TCAACGTCAGCTAAACCAACGACCACGCAAGGCTATTAATTATCTCACGCCCGAACAGGCAATTAACAAAATCGTTGCGTTAGAAGCTGGAGACTAAGTTGGTAAAAATAGTTGTCTGCTAGATGTTTAAGCACGCGGACAAGTATTTTTACCTAGTGCAGCGTAAAGTCCGCACCAGCTGAAGATAGCTTCAAAGAAACAGAAACCGGAGGCAAAGAGTAGGATTGGATTCCAGGCTGTGATAATAGCGAGGATGAAGAGGATGACGCCAAGCCCAAAACGGTACCAGCGGTCCTGTGTGCCAATGTTCTTGGAGCTGCCACGAACAGTTTTTACAGCCATCTTTTTGACGATTAGCCTGTAAAAGAAGCCAAATAAAAAGGCGAGGATAAAGACGACGATGGTTGGCATAAACTACAATGATTAAAGAACCCTTGAAAGGAATCCCCTCCCATGATAACCTACAGCAGCCGAAACAAACAGAGGCAGAAATATTCCCGGGTAGCTCAGCGGCAGAGCGGCTCGCTGTTAACGAGATGGTCACAGGTTCGATCCCTGTCCCGGGAGCCATGAGAAGGCGTGTGAGGTGACCCACATGCCTTGTCAAAAAGTCGTCATTGAAAAATGGCGATTTTTTGTTTAATCCTTGAGCAAATAGCGACCCTTGGTAGCTTGTCCAGAAAGCCGAAGCATCTGGGACGCAAAGTGGTTGAATTTTTCATAAACGTTCGAAATTCAAAATTCGCCTTATTTTTTCGGTTCGATCCCCGACCATAGTTCATGGTGGATTTATCGGGCAATTTAAGGTACATTTTGCATCATGAAATCCATCATTATCCGAGGTCCTCTCGGAGTCGGAAAGAGCACAGTTGCGAAAATGGTAGCCGAAAAGATCGGTGGCGTTTATATTTCGGTGGATGAAGTCCTCGACCAGAACGGTCTAGATAAGGCTGTCGACGGCGAAGGTATCCCGCTCGTCAACTTCCTCAAAGCAAACGAGATCATCGTGCTTGAAACCAAACAAGCAAGCGATGAGGGAAAACCAGTCGTCGTCGATGGGAACTTTTATCATAAAGAACAAATCGACCATCTCGTTCGCCTGCTTGGAAAGGACGTAATGGCTTTTACGTTCAAAGCTTCGGTAGAGACGTGCATCGCGCGGGATGCGGCAAGAGCGAAACCTTATGGCGAAAATGCCACGCGAGCGGTGCACATGTTTGTTTCGGCATTCGATTATGGAACGGTAATTGATACAGAGCAACAGAACGTCGAAGAATCCGTTAAGTCAGTCATGGATACGCTCGATTCTCGACTCCTTGCTTTCTTCAATCGATTCCCGCTTTTAGAAAAAACTCTTACTGTCCTTAACAAGGCAAATGTTCCTTTTGCAATCGGCGGTAGTGGTTGTCTTTTCCTTCTTGGAAATGAACGCCTACCAGATGATGTTGATATTTACTTATCAAACGACAGACATGACGAAGCGGATCAGCTTTTTGGCATCATGTCCTTCCCATATCAGTCGGAGCAGGAAGAGGTTCGAAATTCCAATGTCGACGGGGATCACTCGATTCAACTCACAAGCGCTCTTATTCTGAAGATTCAAGGAAAGCACTACGATCTGGCGTTGACTCCAGACGTTCTTTCAATGCGCTTAGAGATGGAACATGCCGGACAAAAAGTGTTTCTGTATCCGCCTGAAGATGTTTTGCTCATTAAGGCATTGCTTCAGCGCGGCCAGGATGTTGGAAAACATGACATTGAGGATATCCAGAATTTCATGAAAATCTATCCGAATCTTCGAATGGACTATCTTGAAAAACGTGTCCTCAGTCTCGGTGCAGAAGAGCGTATGAGAGATATCTTTAGAAAATAACTATGAGGTATAAGGCAATTTTTTGGGATGCCGATGGCGTGGTACTCAAGTCATCTCGTCTATTCAGTGAACAACTGGAGATTGATTATGGGATCAAGACGGAAATTCTTCAACCATTTTTCACTGGTATTTTTAAGCAGTGCTCAATCGGAAAAGCTGATTTAAAAGAAGAGCTTTCCAAAGTAATTGGTGAGTGGGGCTGGAAAGGAACGGTCGAAGAACTAATGGAATATTGGTTTACAAAAGGCACTCAGGTTGATCAGGCGGTTCTTGATTATGTGCAGATGATTCGCGATACGGACGTTCGTTGTTTTATGACTACAGATCAAGAGAAATATCGCGGCAAATATCTCCAAAATTTACTCGGAAGTCGCAAGCCATTTGAACGAGTGTTCTATTCAGGACAGATCGGAGCAGTCAAAAAAGATCCCACCTACTACGAGCATGTTTACGATGCCGTAAATCAAGCATCGCGCGCCCCGTTTAGTGAACTTATCGCGAAGGAAAACATCCTTGTTATTGACGATGGTGACAAGAACATTGAAACAGCGAATGGGTTAGGTTTTGAAACCCATTTTTTTACCGACCTTGAAAGTCTTAAACGATTTCTTGCGGAATAGTATGCATAATCATGCTCCTGAAAATTATCAATGCCCGATCTGTCTTGCAATTGAAGGGATTGAAAATGAAAGTACGTGGATTAAACAGGCGGATATTTTTTACAAAGACGAACTTGTGATGGGATTCATCAGTTCAAAAGCCATTAAGGGGAACGAAGGCCATTCCCTTATTGTTCCAATTAAGCATTTCGAAAATCTCTATGAGTTGCCTGATTACTACGGTCATCGGATATTTGAAGTTTCAAAAAAGGTGACGCTGGCGATGAAGGCGACCAGACAATGCGATGGAGTAACTGCGTTTCAAAACAATGAACCTGCTGGAGACCAACACGCATTCCACTATCATCTCCATCTTGTACCACGTTTCGTGGGAGATCACTTTTCGGAAGAGTTGTGGAAGGCGCAGAAATCAAATCCCGAGGATAGGGTCGATTATGCGTCGGCGCTGAGAAGCGAGCTTAGGGTTTAACTTTACCTTTGAAGCTTATCTTTCCGTCAGAGATCAACAATTCAGTATTGACGTGATTGAGCAGATCGCGTTTCTCATCTTTGGTACCTTCTTTCAGGATATATTTTGCACACGCGTACACGTCGATGTCTGGCATGATCTCTGCAACCTTTGCGGTTGCGATGTGACCACCGAGGCTCGAAATCATCTTCGTTAGTCGTTCAATTTCTTGTTTGATTCTTTCGATAGCAGCGAGTTCGTTGATGTCTACTTTGTCGATGATTTTGTATAGCTGATCGAGTAATTCTTCTTCGCGGATATATGGTTGTTTGCATCCGGTCATCCAACGTTTCATACATCCGTAGTACACATATCGTTTCGTCGTTCCGTCCTTTAACCGTTTTACCTTTTGATCAGCGCTGATACCTGAATTGCATACGCCGCATTTGAAGATTCTCGTGAAGGCAAATTCGTGAGTTCCCGGCAATGCTTTCGGGGCGCACTTCATGACCTCCTGAACCTTATCGTAAGTCTCTTTCGTAATGAGTGCCTCATGTTTTCCGTCGTACCATTTGCCGCTTCCTTGCGGGAATTCGTATCGACCCGTGTAGAACGGATTATCCATCATCCGATAAATCATGCTGAGTGTTACCTGTTTGCCTTTGCGAGTCGTGAGGTTCACTTCGTCGTCGAGCCAACGTTTTACACTGCGCCCCGTCCAACCTTCGTACGCAACTTTGTGAAATGCTTCTTTGATAATCGGTCCACGCACGGGATCCATGAAGATCTTGCACGTGCCTTTTTCTGCGTATTTATCATGCAAGTATCCGAGCGGTGACATGTTCGGTCGGAATCCCATTTCAATCTTTGCACGAAAGCCGCGTTTTACGTTCACTCCTTTGTTGTCGTTTTCCAGCTTCGCCTGTCCGCACATCATCATGAGCATGAATTTGTCGCTCGGAGAGTTGGTGAACTTTGTGCCGTGCGTAAGAATTTCTCGAAGCAGTCCTTGATCCATGAGGTCGATGACCGTCCCAAGATCGCCCGCATTACGGCTGATGCGATCCGCAGCCCACGTCAGAATTCCATCGAATTTCTTTTCGCGAATGTCCCCAATGACGCTCCCCGCCCTTACGGGACGGGGTTTCCCGCATCAGCGGGCTACATTTCGATTCTCGTTCCTGCGCTGTCCTCCTTGCCTTGCTGTTCGA
>JAGVPT010000241.1 GCA_020052095.1 Bacteroidota bacterium
ACCATTGCGCGAATACCCCGCCAAGCGCGACTACGGTGAGACATCCGGCTCCGATTAAAAGATAACCACGTTTCATAGTGAAGGAAATAATTTTCTCACTCACGTTACGCACGGAATGAAAACTTTGCCACGAAGGCTCTAAGTCACAAAGATTACATAAAGAGAGCCTCACCGGTAATGGTGTTCAACAAAATATCTTTCGTTTCTTCGTGTCTTTCTGACTTTGTGGCAAGCTGGCCAGCATCATTACCGAAGCCTAAGATTCAGATGTCCTGCCGGGCGAGCAGACGATGTGATAAGAACAATGGAACTATTCCCCACATTGTCATCCCCGCAAAGAGTAGCGCCATGCTTACCGCGCCGCCGCCGAAGAAACGCATCAGTGCGGCTCCCGCTGCACCGAAAATTGTCGCGTTGTTAAGGACAATCAGCGTCGAAACACGAACCATGTCCACGGGATTGCCAAACAAAGAGAGAAAAAGGAAGAGGTTGGATGAAGGTCCGCTGAGAAGCAGCGTCCCTCCGAGTGCGACCAGATCGTAGAAGAGTACGAAAAAAAACCAGAGGAATATCGATACCCCAAAGGCTTTCACTTTGCGGTTCGCCATCGTCGACGAAAGAACGGAGAGACTGAGGAAGACAAATGCGAGCGCAATCGAAACCGTCACTAAAAAGAGATAGCGGAAAAGGCCGTCTGTCCCTGCAGCGAAAAGAACAATAATTCCTGCAATCGCAAAGCCGAAGAGCATGGAGAGCGTTATCGAAGCAAACACGCCGAGAAGTTTTCCAACAAGGACCTCACTGCGCGTAAGAGGCTGAGAGAAAAGGAGCTCCGTTGAACCTTTGTCCCCGGTGAAGCTGAGTGTTCCCATCACCAAAGCAACCAACGGGACAATGTACAGAACTAGATTCAGCAGGCTTGTCGACGTTCGTGTAAAATTCTGTAGTCCGGAAAATCCTTCAGCCATCATTCCGAAGTACGAAACCCCGACGACCAGGACGCCAAATAGCAGCGCGAAAATTAACGTCCACTTGTTGCGGACATTGATCACAAGTTCTTGTCGTCCAATCGCAGCGATCATTTCTCGATCCATATCAATGCTCCTTATTCGAGTCCGCAGATATCCCGCCTCGATGTTCTTGTAGATATGCCTTCGCCTTCGTTGAATCGTTGAATGCGATCTTACCGGATCCCATGGGTGTCGCGAGATCTGTCGTCACAATTGTACTTTTTTCGATCGGGATCCACTTCTTTGTTTCGAAGTCTTTGACAAAAATAGCTGCAATGGTATTCTCTTTTGTCATCTTTGTATATTTCTCCATGCATCCTATATCATCGAATTTCAAAGCCTCACCGCTAACGGTGATGATCTCCGATGCAAATGCCGGATCGGAGAAAGCCATGCGGCAGAAGGAACATATATCCTCCGGATAAATGTCGACTGGCTTCACCTCACTCCTGCCGCAACCCGCAAGAATCGTGAATAAGGCAATCACTGAAGCGAAACTATTCTTCATGCTGATGAATTCCTACATAATGCAGGTATAGATCTTCGACCGTTCCCTGCGCGTGCAGTTCGTTGTGCAATGCATCGATGGATTCCTGAGCAACGAGCCTCCCGCCGACGAAAATGCCGACTCTGTCAGCAAGTTGTTCGGCTTCACTCAACATGTGAGTCGAGAAAATAATAGTTTTCTTTTTTTCCTTCTGCTGTAGAATGAATTCCCGAAATCGCTTGACGCCTTGCGGGTCGAGGTTTGCAGTCGGCTCGTCAAGGAGCAGTATCGGTACGTCTGGCAGAGCCGCAACGGCGAGGCCTAGCCGTTGTACCATACCGCCCGAGAATTCGCTCACCAATTTGTCCGAGAATCCGTTAAAGCGTGCCCGCTCCAACGCGGCGTCGGCGAACATCCCGGGTAGCTTCCTGATACGCGAGTAGAAACGCATCACCTCCCTTGCAGTCAAATTTTCCGGAAAAACCACTCGCTGCGGCAAATAACTTATGAACTGTTTCGTATCCTTCGGATGACGTTGCACATCAAGTCCATTGATGAAAATTCTGCCGGACGTCGGCACATTCAACCCGACGATGGATTTCATCGTAGTCGTTTTTCCGCTTCCATTAGGTCCAAGAAAGGCAAAAACCTCGCCTTCGTTCACTTCGAATGAAATCCTGTCCACGGCTAAAAAGGAACCGTACTGTTTTGTCAATCGTTCAACGCGTATCATATCGCTTCTCTCCGCGCTAGGTGAAAATAGGATATTCCCACGGCAATGAGAATAAGCAGCATCGGGACGTAGAGTGCTCCTCCCTTCGCCTCCTTCGAACCCGCTACCAGAGGCGCCGGGCTATTAGTTGATCCGGCAACGACAATCGAAAATAACGGAACTGGTCTGACGAGCGGATGATCGTCCACTTCTTCATTGATCGCTACAATCGGGAATGCCTCTGTCGCCATCGATAGCGCCTGCGAGGCCGGACTGTTCAGATAGAGCCTAAGATTAGGCCGGACACCTTCGAGGTAGCTGAAAACGTTCTGAATTTTCATTGGGACATCGCCTATTCCATCGTGGTCAAGGTCGTACCCGTCATACGAGCTCCAGTAATTGCCCGCACCATTAAAGCTCCAGCGCGTCTCTGTGTGCTTGCCAATAATAATGAGCGGGCTGAGATTTTCGAGAAAGTTATTCTCCGAAAAAGTATTGCCGGTGGAATTCTGGAACATCTCCAATGCTACATCGTTGCGGGCAATGATATTATGACGAAACAGATTATCCGTCGATGATTCGTAGAACATTCCAACCACATTGTCCGCAATGAGATTTGAATCGGCGACCAAACCGTGACAATCCTGGAAGAGAATTCCAAACGAGGAGAAACCCCGATTATGGACAAATTCGTTTCCGCGCATCAGTATTCCTCTGGAATACATGATCGCCGCACCGGCTACATTGTCGAAGAACTTATTCCGAAGAAAAACATTCGAGTCGGCATACATATAATGCACTCCGTATCGCAATCCCGAGGCTTCGTTCTCCTCGATAAGCGTGTGGTTTGCATACTGGATATAAAACCCGTCACGGACATCTCGGATGATGTTCCCTTTGAACTTGTTATGATGAGAATTAAATAGGTGCATCCCGCTTCCCCGCTCTCCCAATTCCAGCCGTTGTCTTCCCACAATCGTATTTCGTACAATCGAATTGCCATCGGCGGCTAGGAGGTACACGCCGAAGAGAACATCGCGCAATTGGTTTTCTTCGATCAGATTGCCCTTTGATTTCACAAGCACACCGGCATCTTCATTGACAAGCATTGCTCCACTGTGCTCGATGATGAATCCCTTTAGCGTGCACGAGTCCGCTGTACACGTGACAACACTTCCGACACCGTCGCCGCAAACAACCGGAGAGTTGAGACCAAGAAGAACAACTCTCCTATCGATGACCAGATTTCCCAAATATCTTCTCCCAGTAATAACGATCGTATCGCCCGACTGAGCCGAGTCAATTTTTTGTTGGATCAGAGAAATCGGCAATGCTTTTTCTATTGTCCCGGAAAACATCGGAAAGTTTGGATATAAAAGAAGGACCCCGATCGCGGCGATGAAATTCCGTATTCGAGCGAGCCTGTAATTGGCCGTATGATGAAACAAAATGAGATTTTTTAAAAACTTCGCAGGTATTGTCATTCTGAGGAGTGGCGGCTTGCCGCCACGACGAAGAATCTCGTTTAGCTTCTCAAATTGAGCGGATAGATTCTTCGCTTCGCTCAGAATGACAATCGAGAAAAAGCTTTTCAGAAGTCTCAAAACCATATTTCTGTGATACTGCACCAATCTTGTCATTTCCACGTGCTATAGCTGAGCAAAATTCCAAAAAGAATTGATTGGCCGAGCAATAGAAAGCCTAGCTTCTTAAAACGGACTTTACCTGAAAGCTTCAAGGTGCCGTACACACCGTGAATCAACATCGGAAAGAACGCAACCAGCGCCACAAGCGACGTAAACTGGAGCGCTGCAAGAGCCCCAATAATAGAGATGACGGCTATATGATAAAGCAAGTTCATTTTCCCCAGTGACAGTCTATCCGACCACGTCATCTCCGGTCTCTTAGAAGCGGATGCCCGGATCTTCATATGAACATAAAAAACACTGCAACCGAAAAAAAGAAAGTTAAAGATGAAGAGAAGAACGGCTGTTCTGTCGATGGATCCCGTGAGAATGTAATATGAACCCGGCGCCCCTAGTGTGAGTCCGGCAACGGCGACACAATCACTAGCGATGGTCTTGGAAAATACCTGTGTCAAAAAAAAATTAGCGAAGAAGGAAATTGCGCCCAGCGCTCCGATTGCGAGCAAAAGGTAATATCCTTTCGCTAAAAGCGGAAGGATGAAGGCGACGCCGATGAAAAGATACGTCACCGCCCAAAACTTCGCTTGCTCCAGTTTCACTTCATCGCTTGGGGTCCCGGTATAATGTCGCAGAAGAACATGCACAGGGACGTAGCTCATAAAAACACCGAGCGCAGATAGTGCAAGAAAGATGAAGTCGAACGTCAACCTTCCGACAACGCTTCCGGTCACGACCATCGGGACAAACAACACTGCCCACGATCCGTGTTCTTTTGTTATTGGTGGAGGCGGAATTCTACCCATGGACGTTTCTTACTTTCCCTTTCTCCCGATATGCGATCTCCGCGAGGTCCAGATCGCCGCCAAGAGCAAGAGCGGCACCGCCGCCATAAAATATGAGCCCACATCGGGATAGCTGTTCACTTCGAAATTCGCCATTGTATTGTGACCGAACATCGGCGGGGTGAAGAGCGGCACCTTCACTGCGGCAGTCGGGTCCAGTTCGTGCCCGTAGAGGTAGAGTTTATGGTAGAAACTCCATAACGAAAACAATCCAAAATATGTGAAGAGCACGAACAGATCGACGAGCTTGGACATCTTGCCTAAGACGACAACGCGAAGCGCAAGCAGCATGACACCTCCGATGACGAAAGGAATCCACTTGAACTCCGTGAAGTCATCTTCTTTCAAAGCCCTCATTCCGATATAGTGGTTCAATGAGTTGATTTCCTTCAAGTCGTCCCGGTTTGCGCTCTTCCCTCCTTCAAGCTTGTACGAATAAATATTGAGTGACAGGCCGTCCGGGAATTGATTGGAATAGAGCGTCATGTTCCAGATCGGAAAGAAATACGTCGGCACCAATAGGAACACCGCAACCAGAACCAACCCTCTCGCTCTAAGGTCAAGAGGAATTTCAAAGAATGATGTCGCCTTCTCAATATATTTTTGCATTAGAGTACATCCTTTCAATAACAACCTCCCCCGAAAAGTCCTCCGCCTGAGTCGATTGCCAACTTTCTCAATGATCCCCTCCATGTCGAGCGGAGCGAACGACATCTCGCTCCGCTCTATCTGGAAGGTACTAGAAACTTGGTCGAAAAGTGATTTTATTGAAAAAACGATTTGGGAAAAGCTGATCTCTGTACTATATTAGGAGGAATTTATTTTAATGTCCAACC
>JAGVPT010000233.1 GCA_020052095.1 Bacteroidota bacterium
GCCTTGGATTCGTCCGACAAAGGCGTGGACCGGTTTGTTGAATTTCCTCGCTCGCCTCGCCACTCCTTCGATTCCTTTTCCCCGGAGCGTCTGAGAATCGATCATTCCCTCGGCCGTGATGACGCAATCGCACTGTTGCAGCAGACCATCAAACCGCACGGTATCCAGCACAAAATCAATTCCGGAAATAATTCTGGCGTTACAAAATGCCATCAGGCTGGCTCCCAATCCTCCGGCTGCGCCACCACCGGGAATTTGAGAGACGTCCCGATGTAGGTCGCACTCAATTATAGAAGCGTAATGTCTCAATCCGTCATCTAGTTGGCGGATCTGTTCTGATGTCGCTCCCTTCTGCGCCGCAAAGGTATATGCTGCCCCCGCGGGCCCGTACAGAATATTCGTTACATCTGCCAAGCCAATAATTTCCGCATTCTTAATTTGCGCCAAAGGCGCATCCGCCTCCGGCGGACCTAATTCATAATTCCTAATTTGCAACCGATGCAATCGAGCCAAATGAATTCCCCCGTCCGGCAACTCGTTATTGTGCTCATCAAAAAATCTTACACCGAGCGCTCTCGCGCAACCGGCGCCCCCGTCGTTCGTCGCGCTTCCTCCTAATCCAACGATTATTTTCCTGAGCCCCGACTTCAACGCTACGAGAATCAACTCGCCGACGCCGTACGTGGTGGCGTTCGCTATATCGTACTGGGGCGGACTCAACAGGCGCAACCCGGCAGCTTCGGCCATTTCAATCACCGCAGTCGCGCCGTCTCCAAGTACTCCCCAGCGGGCTTTTACCCTGAGAGAGGACACTGGTCCCTGCACATTCGCCTCGAAGACTTTTCCGCCGGTCGCTTGCACGAGACATTCCAGAGTTCCGTCGCCGCCGTCCGCGATCGGGCAGAGGCTGGTTGTAGCATCCGGTGAAATTCCCTTGAGCGCCTGTGAGATAGTATTAGCTGCGCGAAGTGCAGAGAGAGAGCCTTTGAGCGCATTGGGCGCGATCAAGAAATTCATGGGGAAAGGTATGGAAATTTGGTATGAAATTCATTGCATTGATTTTCAGGCAATATTTAGCTTAATTTGTGCGATTCAATTCCATTATCTGATTGAGTGACTTGCGTTTCGCAAATCGCTGGAGAGCTTGCCACCAAGTCACAAAGACACCAAGAACGAGAAAGTTTTTTTTCGAAAACAGCATTAAACGATTCGTCATGAAATCGTTGTGGCTTCGTGACTTTGTGGCTGATCGTCCACGCTACCGCGTAAAATGATTGACTAGAACTTCTAATTACGGAGAAATTATGTCATCAACTATTATCACAGATGTTTGGGCGCGAGAAATTCTTGACTCGCGCGGTAATCCGACGGTTGAAGCAGACGTTGAACTCGAAGACGGCACCATTGGGCGGGCGTCCGTTCCAAGCGGCGCATCGACAGGCGAACACGAAGCCGTCGAACTGCGGGACGGCGACAAGATGCGTTACAATGGCAAAGGTGTATTGAAAGCGGTTGTGAATGTGAACGATGTCATTGCCGATGAGTTGACAGGTTTCGATGCACAGGATCAGGTCGGCATCGACAAGATGATGATAGAACTCGATGGCACGCCAACCAAAGGCAAACTCGGAGCGAACGCAATTCTTGCCGTCTCACTTGCTTCGGCAAAGGCAGCGGCGAAGTCGCTCAATGTTCCGTTATACCGCTACATCGGGGGAGTGAACGCGAAAATCATTCCGACGCCGATGATGAACATCATCAACGGCGGCCGCCACGCCGACAGCAATGTCGATTTTCAGGAATTCATGATCGTTCCGGCAAACGCTCCGAATTTTGCTGAAGCACTCCGCATGGGAGCGGAAGTGTTTCATTCGTTGAAGGGCGTGTTGTCCAAGCGCGGATACAACACGGCCGTTGGAGACGAGGGTGGATTTGCGCCGAGCTTGAAATCGAATGAAGAAGCTCTTGAGGTGATCGTCGAAGCAATCACGAAAGCAAAATACAAAGCGGGCGAAGATGTGTTCATCGCCCTCGACCCGGCGGCAAGCGAGATGTTTGAGAACGGAAAATATCTGTTCTATAAATCAACCCAGAAAAAGGCGACACGGGAAGAAATGGTGAAGATGTGGATAAAATGGGTGAAAGAATATCCGATCATCTCGCTCGAAGACGGTATGGCGGAGAACGATTGGGAAGGGTGGAAAATGCTAACGGATGAACTCGGAAAGAAAATTCAACTTGTCGGCGACGATCTCTTTGTCACGAACACAGAATTTCTGAACAAAGGAATTGAGATGGGCGTGGCGAACTCCATTCTGATAAAAGTGAACCAGATCGGCACACTCACCGAAACGCTCGACTGTATCGAGATGGCGAAGCGCGCACACTACACAGCCGTGATCAGTCACCGATCCGGTGAGACCGAAGATGCGACAATCGCAGATATCGCCGTGGCGACAAATTCGGGCCAGATCAAAACAGGTTCCACCAGCCGCACCGACCGTATCGCAAAATATAACCAGTTGATCCGCATCGAAGAAGAACTCGATTCGAACGGAATGTACGCGGGATTAGGCGCGTTCAACGTGAAGCTGTGATTGATTCACCGTCGGGGCGTAAGAACAAGATGTCCACAGTGAGATGAATCATCTCAATAGACAGATACCGCCAAAAGCACATACGCCAATGTATAATTGGCATAAGTTCTGGGGTAGAAAAACCTGGAACGTTGTGGGCGAGTTTGTGCAAAACTATTGCCCGCAGAATGGTGTTGTGCTTGACCCGTTTTCCGGTAGCGGTGTTACAGCACTCGAAGCGCTGAAGCTTGGTCGTAAGGTTATAGCCATTGACCTAAATCCAATTGCGACGGAAATCCTTCGGCTTACTATCCAGCCTGTCAATCTTGCAAAACTTGAAGAAGCTTTTCAGCGAGTTGCTGTGGCTGTAAAAGGCAAGATCGGCAAGTTATATGTCACCGATTGTCGTAAGTGCGGCAACGAAGTAATTATTGAATGTGCAATATGGGAAAGGGACGAAAAGAAAAAGCAGACGCTTAAAGAAGTTCGATACAAGTGTGCCTGCGGAGATGTTCGAGAAAAGGGATGTAAGCCCACAGACAAAGATCTCAAACGAATTAAAGAGATAGAAGTTGAATTTGCAAAATCCCGTTTGTGGTATCCCAAAAACCGCTTTTACTATCCTGATGGAAAGCCATTCATAAAAAAAGAAAAGTATGAGTCATTAGACGAATTGTTCACGGCGAGAAATTTATTTGCGCTCGCGACGGTTTATAAAGCTATCGAGAAAGAAGATGAAAAACTTCTGCAAGATTTTCTAAAAATCGCTTTTACGTCGATGGTACATCTCAGCTCGACAATGGTACCCGCCCTTAGTCCTGCAGAGACAAATCACCAAACTGCGTTTAGTTCAGTGTGGACACAACATAGTTACTGGTTTGCTCCCGAGTTTATGGAACAAAATGTATGGAATAAATTTGAGAGTTCAATGATGGGTCATCAAGGCTTAATGAAAGCAAAAATTGAATCAAACCGATATTTTAGGGACGTAAAATTAGGAACCAAGCCTTCGCAAGTTTTAGAAGGCAAAGCCGATATTTGCATTCTCACCGCTTCCTGTTTGGATGTTCTTGATAGACTACCTTCTCGATCAATTGACTATATTTTCACCGATCCGCCCTATGATGCATCAATACAATACGGAGAGCTTTCATATCTTTGGGTGGCTTGGCTGAAAAAAGACGATAATTACCTAGAACGACTCTCGGCTGATGAGATCATTCGGAACGAGAGGCAACATAAGGATTTTGAAGTCTACCATGCTTTGTTGAAGCGAAGCTTTAACGGCATGTACAAAGCTTTAAAACTCAATCGATACCTTACGCTTACTTTTCACAATCCAACCTTTCAAGTTCGCAACGCCACTATCCGGGCAGGCACATTCGCAGGATTTGAACTTGAAAAGATCCATCACCAGCCAACTGCACAGAAATCAGGTAAATCATTATTGCAGCCGTTTGGTTCTGCAATGGGTGATTTTTATTTGCGTTTTCACAAACCGGCGATCGGGAAGCCTATTACCCAGGAAGAGATCAGCGAACAACGCTTTGAGAAAATTGTCGTGGACACAACAGTTCAGCTTCTTGCCGAGCGCGCAGAACCGACACCTTACACAATAGTAATCAATTACATTGATCCTATACTTGCTAAGAACGGATTTTTTTCAAATTTACAAACCGGTTTAGATGTAAAAAAGATTTTGAAGAACCACATTGACAAAGAATTTAGACTTGTGTCTGAAAAGATTGGTGGCGTTCAGGGCAAGCTTTGGTGGTTTAAGAATCCACAACTCGTAAGTCGTCTGACTGAAATCCCGCTATCAGAAAGAGTTGAGCAAACCGTTTTCCGAGCCCTCAAATCCAAAGGGAAAATAACCTTCACCGACGCTTGGGAATCAGTCAGTATCGAATTTCCGAATTCTCTCACTTCGGACAGCATGAGTATCAAAGATGCGTTGGAACAATATGCTCGGCAAGTAACGGGAGGGTTTTGGTTGTTAAAACCTCAAATCACAGAACGGATCAACCAACACAATGAAATTATCGCGGTTCTTGCTGAAACAGGTGCTGCCCTTGGATTCAAGATTTGGGTAGGGAAGAAAGAACAAGCAAGCTCCGTTCATGGGATTATCGGTGCGAAGAGGCCTCTGGAGGATTATGTTTCAGCGGACCTTTCGAAAGCTAAAAATATTGTGGATTTAGAAACAGCAGAACAGATCGATCTTTTATGGGTGCATAAGGACAGGATTATTTCATTGTTTGAGATTGAATCTACAACAACGATGACAAGCGGTCTGGTTCGCGGTTCGAACGTGACTGGCAACGTGCCGAAGTATCTTGTTATACCTGAAGAGCGTTCAGAACAATTAAATAGAAAATTAAAATCACCCATGTTTGCCGAACGTTTTGAAGTTGATACCTGGAAAATTTTGTATTTTGACAGCTTGAGGGGCAACTATAAAAAGCTCAAAAACACAACGGTCTCTGTAGAAGACTTAATCGATAAAAAAGTAAAGTCTACTCTGATACATGAGGCGGCAGCATCTTACAGTCTCTTTGAGAACAACGAGACAATTCAACCCATAGAAAAAGAAGGCTAATGACTCCTGCAATTAAATTCGGAACGGACGGCTGGCGCGGCGTTATTGCCGACGACTTTACCTTTCTCAATGTCGCGAAGGTCGCCTTGGCAACCGCCCGTTATTTTAGATTCCACAAGAAAATCAAAAACGGACTCGTGATCGGCTATGACTCCCGTTTCATGTCAAGAGAGTTCGCACATAAAGCCGCCCAGGTTATTGCGAGTGCCGGCGTGAAGGTGAAGCTCGCAAACAAAATTTCCTCGACGCCGATGACATCGCTCGGCATCGTGAAGATAAATGCTGCCGGGGGTGTGGTCATCACAGCGAGCCACAATCCGGCCAAATATAACGGCTTCAAAATCAAGGGAGATTTCGGCGGGCCCGCGCATCCCGAGATGGTCGCGAAGGTCGAAAAGCTTCTTGGTCCGATTCTGAAAGCGAAAAAGCTCTCGTTGAAGGAACAGTCGTTTGACGATCTTGTCGCAAACAGGATGATTCAATTCGTCGACCTGACCTCGATGTACGTGAAGGACATCGAGAAGAAGATCGAAGTTGATCTCATTAAGGCAACGCGCATAAAGATCATGTACGACGCGATGTACGGCGCTGGACAAGGTGTTATGGATCTGATTCTTCCGAAAGTAGGGACAATCCGCAACACGTTTAATCCATCCTTTGCCGGCGGGCATCCGGAGCCGCTGGCTCAGAACCTCGAAGAGCTGAGTTTTGAAGTGCGCGACGGAAAATACAATATCGGAATAGCAACGGACGGCGATGCGGACCGAGTCGGCGCGGTTGACGAAAAGGGGAACTTCGTTGATTCACATCGCATTTTTGCCATCCTGCTGAAATATCTGGTGGAGCGTAAGCACTACAAGGGTGAAGTGGCAAAATCGCTCTCTGTCAGCGAACTGATTCCGAAGATGTGCGCGAAGTACGGACTCACGCTGCATGAAACCGCCGTAGGGTTTAAGTATCTCTGCCGTCTGATGACGGAGAGGAAGATCATCATTGCGGGAGAAGAGAGCGGCGGGCTGGGTGTGATGGGACATTTACCGGAGCGCGACGGAATTTTTATCGGCTTGATGCTGGCGGAGATCATGGCGGTCCGGCGGAAGAAATTGAGTGAACTGGTGCAGGAACTCTTCGATGAGTACGGCGAATTCCATTTTGGTAGAATCGATTCACATGTGATGGAAGCCGAAAAGAAAAAAATCGTATCCTTCTATTCGCGGCGCCCGAAGAAAATCGGATCATTCATCGTCAACCGCATCGACACTACCGACGGGTACAAATTTTTCGTGAATGGCGGTTGGATCCTTGTGCGCGCTTCAGGCACCGAGCTGCTCATTCGTTTTTACGCAGAAGCGGACACTTCCAAAAAAATGAGAGCAATGTTGAAAGCCGCAACGACAATTTAATTTTCCAGCTCCGCATGGCTTCTCCGCGCAACTACAACTTCTTCTACAATATCATGCCCGATGGAACGGTCAAGCAAATTAATCCGTTCACCGGGACGGAAGTGTGGGCTGTGCCGGGGCGCGGCAACAAGCCCCTTTCCAATGAAGTCCCCGCGTCGGCGAAAGAGATCGAACACGCCGGTCGCGAAAACTATTGCAGTTTCTGTGAATCCCGCTATTACGAAGTGCCGCCGGAGAAATCCCGCCTCGTGAAATACGACGGTCATTATCGTTCGCTCGTGCGTATTCCTCCTGAACAGTACGACAATACCGTTGCGGAATTTCGCCGCGTCGGAAATTTGTTCGAGATCGTCACTATAGATTACTGGAAAAAGAACTACAATTATCGGTTGACGAAGCATGCAGCCGAGTGGCGCGATGGATATATCGCCAACCCCAAAGGCGTCGAGCACATCGACGCCATCCTGAACTACAAATTGAAAATGTCCGGAAAGTCGGAGCAGGAAATCCGCCGTAAGTTTCAGATCAACAAAATGAACATGATGGATTCCTTCTTTGGCGGATGCCATGAGTTGGTGATCGCGCGCCCTCATTACGTCCCTCACGCCAAATTCGACACACAGCTCTTTTCTTCCGGCGAGATGACCCAGGAAGAACACTTTCAGTATTTTCGATTTACGATTGACGCAATGCGCGACATGTTGAACGCTAATCGCTATGTGCGCTATATCAGCGTGTTCCAGAACTGGCTGCGTTCCGCCGGCGCATCGTTCGACCATCTGCATAAACAGCTCGTCGGTTTGGATGAATGGGGAAACTCGATGGTCACCCAAATTCAAATGCTGCACGACGACCCGAACATTTTCAATGAACTTGGCGTGAACTTTGCCGCTCAGTATAATCTTGTGTTTGCCGAAAACGACTTTGCCGTTGCCTGCGTTGGCATCGGCCACCGCTACCCGACCATCGAGATCTATTCCAAGTCGCGTGCCAGCCGTCCGTTCGAACACTCGGATGACGAACTGAGGGGGATGAGCAATCTTGTTCATGCGTGCCATGCGGCGATGGGGAGCCAGATCTCGTGCAACGAAGAATGGTATTATACTCCGATTGATGCAGTGTATAAAATGCCGTGGCACGTTCTTTTGAAATGGCGCGTTAATGTTCCCGCTGGATTTGAAGGTGGGACAAGCATCTATATCAATCCACTCACACCGATCGACCTCCGCGACAGAATGGTACCACGGCTGTACCATCTGCGCGATACGGGCGTGATAAACAGCTTCCGCCTCGCCGAAGAATGCCGTCTGGCCCCAAACCCGCTGCAATACTATTTGAAGTAGTCGCTGCAACTTAGCCGTGCGTTCTTCCGTAAAACAATCGTATTTCTCTCAAAAACACTTTATTGCGATGTCGATCAACCATAGAAAGAAAAATTATGTATCGCTATTATGTTGTTGCTGCACTTCTGTTTCTCTCCACACTTCTTGCTGCCCAAGAAAAACAAGGTGAAATTTCTGGCCAGATCATAGACGGCAGCACTCATCAACCGCTCATCGGTGCAAATGTTGTCGTCGTTGAGAAGCCGACCGTCGGCGCCATAACGGATGAGAATGGGAATTTTTTCATCAAAAGTCTTGAGGTTGGCGAATACAGCCTTCGTACGACTCTTGTCGGCTATACCCCCTCGGTGACGACCGACGTCGTCGTTTCCACGGGGCGCAGCGCGAAAGTGAAAATCAAACTTGATGAACAATCGGTTCAGGTGGAGGGCGTGGAAGTGAGCGCTGATTATTTCAGCGCGGCCGGCGCCATCAGCCCTATCAGCACTATCGGATTGGACGGCGCAGAAGTGAAACGATCCCCCGGGTCGGCGCAGGATATGCAGCGCATCGTCCAGTCGATGCCGAACGTCGCCACATCCGACGACAAGAGCAATGAACTGATTGTCCGCGGCGGTGCACCGAACGAGAATCTGACGGTGATGGACTATGTGGAAATCCCGTCAACAAATCACTATCCAAACGAGTTTAATTCCGGCGGTCCGATTAATATGGTCAATGTGGACCTGATCGAGGACATTCGTTTTTCGACAGGCGGATTTCCGGCTCAGTACGGCGACAAGCTTTCATCGGTTATGGACATTTCAATTCGTGAAGGGGACCGTCGCCACGATTTTTCGTCGAATACAGGATTTAACTTTGCCGGATTCGGCACGGTGATGGAAGGCGCGATTGACGGCGGCCGGGGATCGTGGCTGTTTTCTGCGCGGCAGAGTTTGCTGGAGACGATCGACAAAGTCGTAGGGATCTCATCTCTTGGTCTGACGGCTATTCCGAAATACTATGACACTCAATGGAAAATAGTGTACGATCTTTCGTCTTCACAGAAAATTCTCGTGAGTGGAATTTACGGGAACGACAAGATATTTCTTAAGGGAGATCCCAAAGAAAAGAATGACCAGAAAGCGAACATCTCCGATTCGTCGAGCGTGGAAACGGTGGATGTCCACCAGAGTCAGTACGCAGCGGGTATAAGCCTGAAAAGTCTTTGGGGCGAGAAGGGATATTCGGTACTGACACTTTCCAGTTTCGGCAATAAGGGGAATGTGGAGGCATGGGACGATTTTACTGCGCGCACCTACGGACTCTCGGGCCAAGTGCTAACAAGCCGGCTGCTGAATTCCCGCTCGACCTTTAGCGACAATTCCTATGACTCATACGCCGCGCTGAAATACGACGTTGTCTATTACCTTCATAGCAATCATGAAATCTCTGCAGGTGCTCAATACACCACGATATGGAAATACGATAACGCGACGCGATGGTATTCACGTGTTGCACGATATGATATGAACAACGACGAAGTATTTGAGACCGGACCGATCGCGTTTCCCGACGGCAATGTTCAAAATCATTTCGGATTCGGGTCGGAATATAAGTCGTTCGGTTACATCAGTGATCGAATTCGACTTTCAGATCTCTTTCGCGTGACGGTCGGAGCGAGGTACGATTATTTCAGTTATTCACAAAAAGGGAATGTCAGCCCGCGTTTTAGTGTGTCGTACGATGTGCTTCCCCCTACGACAAAAATAAATTTCGCCTATGGCGAGTTTTACCAGACACAATCGCTGCCGTACTATTCCGACAACCGCGGAATCGGTTACAATCAAACCTTGAAGAACAGCCACGCCCGACACTATGTGCTCGGCATTGAGCATATCTTCGCCGAGGGATTGAAGGCGAGCGTCGAAGGGTACTACAAAGATTATTCCGACCTCACCGTTTCCGAAGAATTCATCTATTCGGCAGATAAGCAATTTCGCTCTGATAAATATCTTAACGCCGGGAAACGGACGTCTAAAGGGATAGAGCTTTTTATCCAACAGAAGCAAGTAGAAACCTATTACGGCACGTTGAGCCTTTCCTATTCGAAAACGGAAGAGGTCGATCCACGAATTCCTCAACGAGTGAGCACGTATCCATCCGAATACGATTATCCGTTCCTCGCGACATTCATCGCAGGAAAAGTAGTGAAGGGAACACGGGAAGCGTTGAACAGTACGCCTTTCTTCATCAAGTACCCCTCGCTGATCTTTCCTTTTTCCGATGATATGGAGATTAGCGTACGATTCCGGTATTCAACAGGGAGGCCGCGAACCCTTCAGAAATTTGTGACGAATATCCAAAATCAAATAGATGGAATCGCATGGTCGAAGGGTTCATGGGAGTACAGCGACGATATCAATAGTGCTCGCTATCCTGATTACCAACGGCTCGATTTCCAATGGATAAGCCGTTATCATTACACCGGTTACAATATTGTGGTATATATGATGGTGGAAAATCTGTATAACCATGATAACGTCGCCGGCTATCAGTATGTTAGTGACGGCACCGTGCAGACGATACATCAGTTCGCATTCTTTCCGGTGGGAGGGGTGTCGGTTGAATTTTGACATCATAGCATCATATCCGTTCAGGAAGGTGGTCGTTCCAAAAGGAAAAGATAATATTGATTAAATAAAACATTTCTGCTATATAGTAACGGCGCTTTGTTCGCTTACGCGAAAGAGGCGCCGTTTTCGTCTGAGAACAATTCTCTGCTCACTCAACGATATCAAATGGTCGAAGCTCTTTGGCTTTATCCAGTTCTCTTCCTTGCCGCTTTTGTGGGAGGATTAATAGATTCGATCGCGGGCGGCGGCGGAATGATCACCCTTCCCATTGCGCTGGCAGTCGGGATGCCGCCAAAAGTTGCTCTGGGAACGAATAAATTTCAGGCGAGCTTCGGTAGCTTCACCGCGACGTACTATTATGTTCGCCACAAAGTTGTCACTCTGAGCGAGGTGAGATTTGGCGTCGTTTTCACTCTTATCGGTGCAGCACTTGGTGCGTGGAGCGTGCAGCAAATTGACTCGAGCATTCTCAATCAAGTAATCCCGTTCCTTCTGCTTGTTATAGTCATCTACGCACTCGTCACTCCAAAATTCGGCGATGTGGAGAGGCGTCCGCGAATCTCTATCATCGCGTTCTATTGCATCGCCGGGATATCGCTCGGTTTCTACGACGGCTTTTTCGGTCCTGGCGTTGGTGCGTTCTGGGCGATGGCGATCGTTTTCTGGCTCGGCTCGAATCTGACCAAAGCAACCGGCATTACTAAGGTCATGAATTTCACAAGCAATATCGTTTCTTGTTTTCTTTTTCTTGCAGGAGGATATGTCTGGTTCGTCTCCGGCCTGACAATGGCAGCGGGCCAGATCATCGGTGCGAGAATCGGCTCACGTATGGTGATCAAAAAAGGGACATCATTCATCCGGCCCCTCTACATTAGCATTGTTGTTGCGACTACGCTGAAGCTCCTCTATAATGCCTATCGTTAATGAAAATTGTTTGAATTCGCACGGCGTGGTGGAGAATTCGCTGGGCAGAAGATTCGGCAGAAAATTGTCAAGCCTCCTCGTGCAATTGGTATCCATGTGCAATTAGTATCCATCAATATTGTTGATTGATCGTGGTTTGTTGATTAACTTGTCGCTCAAGAAAGAGCAACTTCTCACTGCCTGCCAAGAGCGCTATGAATACAATTGCTGAACGGTACGTTAAACTCGTATTGAAAATTGGAGTTTACGACTCTGATTATGTCGACGCATATTACGGTCCGAATGAATGGAAACCGTCTGGCGACGACGCACTAAAGAAAGATAAATTTCCCCCACAAAGTTTTGATGATGAAGTCAAAGAACTTCTCAGCTTGCTACATTCGATGGATACATCAGGGCTGAGCGCATTCGAAAAGCTCCGGCATGCGTCGATGTCGAAACAACTTCTCGCAGTGAAAGCAAAGATCTTTCTCCTATCGGGCGGGATGCTTTCATTTGATGAAGAATCACGACAGATGTACGACGCCGTTGCACCGACATACTCTGAGGATCATTACAGAACACTGCTCGAAAATCTTGGCATGTTATTGCCTGGGAGCGGATCGGTCTCTGAGCGCCTGGAATCGTATAAAAGGTCTTTTATCATCCCGAAAGAGAAGCTCGACGCGGTGTTCAAGGCTGCAATTGCCGAAGGGCGCAACCGAACGCTGAAGCATATCGCGTTGCCATCAAACGAAAATTTCACCATCGAGTATGTGAACGACAAGCCATGGAGCGGTTACAACTGGTACAAAGGAGACAGCTACAGCGTCATTCAGGTGAACACTGATCTGCCGATCTTCATCGATCGGGCAGTGGATCTTGCGTGCCATGAAGGGTATCCCGGACACCACGTCTATAATCTGTTGATGGAAAAAATTCTTGTGCGCGAGCGGGGCTGGATGGAGTTTTCCGTGTACCCTTTGTTCAGCCCGCAGTCACTAATCGCTGAAGGGAGCGCTAATTTCGGAATCGAAGTGGCGTTACCGGGAGAGGAGCGGGTGCGTTTTGAGCGTGACATTCTATTTCCCCTTGCGGGGCACGACCGGAAGAAAGCGGAAGAATTTTACCGGATTCAAGCGCTGAAGGCGAAGCTCGATTACGCTGGCAACGAGGGGGCGCGGAATTTTCTCGATGGAAAATGGAGGAGAGAGGATGCAGTACAGTGGCTTGTAACGTACGCATTGTTTGCTCCCGAACGCGCTGAACAGCGCCTACGCTTCATCGAACGCTATCGAAGCTACGTTATCAACTACAATCTCGGGCAGGATATTGTCCGTTTATTTATTGAACGACGCGGCGGCACGGTGAATAATTCCGCACTCCGGTGGAAGATATTTGAAGAATTACTTTCGGACCCGCATACTCCGAGCGGGCTTCAATGAGAGGAAAATATCTCACGGGTAATTGAACGCCGTCAGAAAGGGAGGCTCATGAACGTCTATCTCATATGTCCGGTGCGGAACAGGAGCGCGGAAGATCGCCGATTTGCCGACCGGTATGTTGCCGAGCTCGAGCAGCGCGGTAATACGGTTCACTATCCGCCGCGCGATGTCGATCAGACCGACGATGGTATCGGCCTCAAAATTAGCCGGGCGCATCGCGAGGCCATGCTCAAATGCGATGAAGTCCACGTCATCTGGGATGAAGAAAGCAAGGGGAGTCATTTTGATTTCGGAATGGCCTTTATGCTCCAGGCATGGAAAAAATGTCCGATCGTTCTCGCTTTCCCACTCGAAGAAACAAGGCAAAAAGGGTACGGCAACATGCTGCGCGTCGTCGCCGAGCGACCGTAACCGATCTCGTCCAAGAAACCCCGTCTTTTTTCTTATTAACCGAACGATGGAAATAGTTCTCAAGAAGGCAGATTCAGAAGATATCTCGAAGCTCGTCGAATTCATGGAGGAATATTATGAGTATGATCACCTCGTGTTCGACTGGAGAGTCGCACACAAGGCTCTCGGAGAATTATTAGGCGACGACTTGGCGGGTAGCGCGTGGTTGATCCAATGCGACGGAAAAGAAGTCGGCTATATTGTTGTGTCGTTCGTCTGCAGCCTTGAGTTTCACGGTCGTACGGCTTTTATCGATGAGATGTATATCAGAGAAGGATATCGCAAACAAAGTATCGGCGTGAAAGCGTTAGAGTTTGTCGTGGAGTTCTGCCGCAGCAACAGAATTGATGCGCTTCGTCTAGAAGTTGAGCGCTCGAATGTGTGCGCGCGATCGGTCTATGAAAAATTTGGATTCACGGCCCACGATCGATTTATTATGACGCGATGGATCAATTCAAAAAGTGTCTAATTGAGAGGAGAGAGGCCTGCTGTGGAAAAGATATCGACGCATTATGCGACGAATGAGAAACGAGGCACAGCGTTTTTCGCTTATTATCACTTGCGCCTCGTCGCGCTCAGTAGTTGACATTCCCGCTATTTTCCCGAGATTTTTGTCCCGGCGTCGTACACGGCAATTCCCCAGTTAAACGGGTCGCTCGGCGAATCTTCATTCCATCCCTCAAAACTGTGCGAGTCATCGCTTCTATAGCGAAGAACGTATTCTCCCGCCCTCAACATCGTGTTCCCATTATATTGTCTGTTTTTCTCAGCTCCTCCGGCGTGTTCGGTCATGCGGTATGTCATCTCCCAAACAGTTCTGCCCGTCTTTGCCTCTTCGATCCAGCCATAATCATGCATTTCGCCGTCCCGTCCCTCGCCAATGGCATAGATGCGAACTTCGGTGTCCTTATCCAGAATGAAGCTCCTTCGTTTTCTTTCGTCGTCTCCGACCCTCACGATGCGGGCAAAAATTGATTTGTCATTTTGGTCATCATAGGGCGCGACCTCGCTCGCATCGTACTTTTCCTCTACACCTACAAGCGTGATGCCCCAGTGTTCCTGATCGAATGGGGGCGTCGAATTCCAGTCGCGGTAGCTGTGCGACCCGTCCGTAACGTAATATGCCATGTAGCTCCCGTCGTCGAGATGAATGACTTTATCGACCATCCTGTTCTTCTCCGCTCCGCCGGCGGGTTCCGTGTCCATGTATTTCATTTCCCATACTTTTTTGTTCGTCTTCGCATTGGTGATCCATCCATAATCGTACATTTCGCGATCTCTTCCCTCACCGATTGCGAGCACACGAATGTCCATTCCTCGCTTCAGCGTGAAGCCTTTCGACCGGAATTCTTTGTCTCGCACACGCGTTAATTCAACGATGACGTTCTTTGTCGGCACATTTTCGTACTCATATAGTCGCACATTTTGCATTGAGGCAGGGTCGCTGATGCGAACGGTCATTCCCCAATACTGCGGATCGTACGGCGGCGGTGCGTTCCATTCCCGTGATGAATGAGAATCGTCGGTCACGAAGAATGCGGCATATGTCCCGGCAGGAAGCGATATCGTTTCGTTCACCTTTCTATTTTTCCGATCACCCCCGGCATGCTTCAGATCTTTGTTCGTCATGGTCCATACAACTTCGCCGGTCTTTACATTTTTTATCCAACCGTAATCGTATGAGCCGTCGGAGCGTGCTTCTCCGATGGCATAGACCGTAAGTTGGGTCGGTTTGTCGAGAATGAAACCCTGGTGTTCCGATTGATTGTCCCACAATCCTGACATTGAGAAAACTGAACTCTTCTTGTACTCCTCCTGCCGCTTTTCCACCGCTTCTCGAGTGAGGCGCGTCCCGTTTCCACTGACCACAATAGAGAGATCCTTTGCGTCGTCCGCAGAATCGTCATCTATGTCATTCCAACGGAAGACTTTGTCTCCGAGGAAATCCATAAATCCAGAGAAGCCATCGATGTTATAGTAATAATAGGGGAAGGAAGCGTAGTAGACTTCGTAGGTGCCTTTGGGGAGAACAATCTTATCAGTCAAATGCACCGAGGTTGGTCGTCGTCTTTTGGTGACGCATGTCGAATATTCCAGACGACTTCACGAGTGTCGGAATTGAGAATCCAGGCTCTGGTCCATAGCGGTCGCTCCTTGCCGGAGCCGACAACACTAATTGATATGCTTTGAGATTCGTTGAGCGTGAATCCTTCAAATTTCACATCTCGTTTGTGTACGTCTCGAATAGTTGCCAGCACATTGTCCTGTGCCAAGCATGTTTCCTCTAGGCCTAAAAATGCGGCAAAGAGGACAATAAGAAATGCTCTGTTCATCGCAGACGCTCCCTTCAAAAAGTTGTCATTAATAAATTCGGCATGCGGTTGGAGGAAAAATATACGTTGTCTACGAAAATGTTCAGTATTTGTTTCCCTTTTCTTCAGAATTCGTTGAACCGACCACGAGCGCGAAACCGGGAGACGACGTTGAGTTTCGATCGAAATACTCTTATTCTTGAGAAAGAGGGTATTTCCACTAAAGGGTGCACTATATGAATTGCGCAACGAGGAGCCTCTCACTCGCGCTGTTGATTTGTTTGTTTGCCACAATGCAGTCAAATGCACAAGCGCAACTCGCTGGATTTGTTGCCAACCCTCACTGGAATGAGCAGGTGAAGACAATCGAATTCTCTCCGGAGGTAAGAATTCAGATTAACGCTCCCGCTGAGGAGAAGTTTGTATCCACTTGGCCGACTTCACTAATACTCTACGCGCTTCCAAACGGAAATACAATTGAGCAAACCGCAGGCCGGAGGATGTCTGACGGATTGGATTGGCATTTCAATATCCAACATATCGGCGCCCAGACGAGGATGCTCCGCGAAATCATGCCGGGGGAAAATATCGTCATAGTATATCTCGAAGCAGGAGGCAAGAGTTGGCCGCAATGGCGCAGGAAATTTGCTGACAGCAATGAGTTGATCGCTCGCATTGTCGACACACTCAGAAATGAATTGCGATCGTTCAACCCAAAAGTGATTCTTACGGGGCATAGCGGCGGAGGAAGTTTTGTTTTCGGATTCCTCAACGGTGTCGAAACTATTCCTGAATACGTTACACACATCTCTTTTCTGGACAGCAACTATGGATACGACGACTCGAGCCGCCACGGTGACAAGATGATCGAGTGGCTGCGCCGTAATACTAATCATGTTCTCAGCGTTATTGCGTACGATGATCGAAACATCGTGTTGAACGGAAAACGAGTCGTCGGTCCGGACGGGGGGACATTTCGCGCAACGCATCGGATGCTCACTCGGTTCCGAAAGGAAATTGACTTTACGTTTCGGCAAGATTCTACAATTCAACGCTACGCAGGGCTGAGCAATCAAATCGAGTTCCTCATCCACGCGAATCCCGATACGCTGATCCTTCACACAATCCTTGTCGAGAAAAATGGATTCATTCATGCGATGACCGCGGGATCGCCGCGGGAAAAAGATTCCGGAATATTTTTTGGTCCGAGTGCCTACGATAAGTGGATTCAACCGTAGGAACTGATTCTGTAGTATCGCTGTTCATTTCGGGGCAAGGCAACACGAGCTATCAGATTGCTTATAGCAATCGGACAGCTCCCGCATTTTGAACGGGCGTGGCAATTTATCGTCAATTTTTCTATCTTTGATTCAGCCACTACCTCAACGATTGAAGTCATAACATGAGAGTCCTTTTCTCGTACCTTAAACAGTACTGGAAACTGGTTATTCTCGCATTATTTCTTGCGGCAGTAAACCAGACATTTTCCCTTCTTGACCCGCTCATTTTTCGTTACGTGATTGACGAATACGCGACGAGGTTCAGGGAATATACGGCGCCGCAATTTTTCAAGGGCGTGAGCGTGTTGCTCGCAGCGGCCGTCGGCGTCGCATTTGTCTCGAGAGTGGCGAAGAATTTCCAGGACTATTTCATAAACGTCATCATTCAAAAGCTCGGGGCGCAGATCTATTCCGATGGGTTGGGACATTCGCTCGAACTTCCCTACTCGGTCTTTGAGGATCAACGTAGCGGAGAGACATTGGGAAAGTTGCAGAAAGTCCGGAGCGATGTTGAACGGCTCATCGCAGCGGGCATAAACATTGTATTCACAACGTTGGTCGGAGTCGTGTTTGTCACGGTCTACGCGATCAGCGTCCATTGGCTGATCGCGCCGGTGTACTTCGCGACTATCCCCATATTAGGGTTTCTTAGTTCTGTCCTCGGCAAGAAAATCAAAACGATTCAAAAGACGATTGTGGCAGAGACCACCGGGCTTGCGGGTTCGACGACGGAGTCGCTGCGGAATATTGAGCTTGTCAAGAGTCTCGGATTGGCGCAACAAGAAATTGAGCGATTGAACAGCACCACCGGAAAAATATTGAAGCTTGAGTTGAAGAAAGTTCGCTACCTTCGCAGTTTGAGCTTTATTCAGGGGACCTCGGTAAACTTTCTCAGGACGACAATTCTCTTTGTGATGCTGTACCTGATCTATGCGCAGGAAATAACCTTCGGGCAATTTTTTTCGTTATGGATCTATTCATTCTTTATTTTTGGTCCCTTGCAGGAATTGGGGAATGTCATTAACATCTATCGTGAGGCGGAGGTTTCGCTCAATAACTTTGATGCCATCATGAATACGCCGAAGGAGCAGACTCCGCTCAATCCCGTTGTGCTCTCGGGCATCAACACTCTTGCATTCGAGGCCGTCAGCTTTAAGCATCAATCTGCGTCACACAATGCGTTGAATGGAATTTCGTACAGCACAAGGCTGGGTGAGACGGTCGCGTTCGTCGGGCCCTCCGGTTCGGGAAAAACGACATTGGTAAAATTGCTGGTCGGATTGTATACGCCGCAATCGGGACGAATTCTTTACAATGGCCACAAAAGCACCGACGTGGAATTGAATCGCGTGAGAGAGAGAATCGGATTTGTCACACAAGATACGCAGCTTTTCTCCGGCACCATTCGAGAAAATCTCTTATTTGTGAACCCGAAGGCGTCGGATGCCGAGTGTCTCGAAGTGCTTCAGCAAGCCGCATGTCAAAGCCTGCTTGCGAGAGCGGACAAGGGTTTGGATAGTATGATTGGCGAAGGCGGAGTCAAAGTTTCCGGGGGAGAAAAACAGCGGCTTTCCATAGCGCGCGCGTTATTGCGCCGGCCGGACCTTCTCGTGTTCGATGAAGCGACGTCGTCGCTCGATTCACTTACCGAAGAAGAGATCAGCGAGACCATCCGCGATATCTCTACGAGAAAGGACCTTATCACCATTCTCATCGCCCACAGGCTCTCGACAGTAATGCATTCCGATAAGATCTTCGTTCTCGAGCAAGGACATATTGTCGAATCGGGGAAACACCAGGAGCTGCTTGACCTGAAGGGATTGTACTACGCAATGTGGAGGCAGCAGATCGGCGAGCGTCAGGACGGGACGATGCGCGTTGCGCTAAGTGCGGCGAAAGAGATTGAGAGGAACTAGAAGCTATATCAAAAATATGCTAATCAATCCTTCCCTACGGGTCTACGACCCATCGGGTCGTGGACGATGCGTTCGCGGAGTTTATCCCGCCTTAGCGGGGCTCTCTTACTACTAATGACATCAGGTTTGGACAAGTTGAAAGCCGAAAGATTTAGCTTTTTTTTGCAGTAAGCGTAGTTGTTGTTCTTTGAAACGTTGCTGATACAAAAGAATTCCTTGTTCGACAAAGGTAAGACCTTTGGTCATGATACGGTAATAGATGACGGCGAGCTTGCGCGCAGTGGCTTTGAGAGCATGGCGAAAGCCTTTTTTTGCTTTCAAGCGTTTGTAGAAAGCGGAGAAAGCCGAGTGCTTGCTGTTGGCGATCGAGAGAGCGGCTTGGCGGAAGATCTGCCCGGCACGAGAGTTCTTTTTGATCTTTCTGCGTTTATTGGTTTTACCGGATTGGTGCATCGTGGGAGAAAGCGCCGCCCACGAGGAAAAATGTTTTTCCGTTTTCCAATGTGCTTCGAGATTGGTACCGGTTTCAGCAAGAAGCTCCAGCAGAGTTTTATCGGTCAATCCGGTAATTTGAGAAGGATCGTTGCCGCCAGTCATTTTCAACAGTTTGATATGAAGTTCGTCAATCTTCGGAGCGTTATGACGGGCGTTCTTTGGCGGAGTGATCTTGGGCGGTGTCGGTAGACGATCGGTGTGTTGCTTGAGTAACGATTCGATCTGTGTATCGCACTCGGTCATTTGTTTTTGGTAGAAGTCGTATGCCGAGAGGGCCTGCTTGAGTGCAAAGACATGTTCTTGTTTGAAATTACCATTGAGAGAGGCCACCACGCGAGCGCGCTTCGTCTTGAGAATAGATGTTTCACATAGATCGGCAAGGCGTTCGGCATTGCGCTCACCGAGCACGATAGCGGTAATAATACGCATCCCGCTGACGCCGTGAACTTGTGAGATAACGTTCTGCACTTTAATATTCATCAGGGTTAATGCCTTGTGCATATGCTGAATGTGGGAAGAAGCCATGGAAAGATGATCAGCGCGCAAGCGGGTATACGAGCGCAATTGACGGGTGATCTCATCAGGAATAAAACAGGGACGCAACAGTCCGAAGGAGTGAAGTTGTTGCAGCCATTGGCAGTCGGCGACATCGGATTTTCTTCCAGGAAGATATTTGACCTGTTTCCCGTTGACGAGGGTAACAGTGATACCTGAGCCTTCGAGCATATCGAAGAGCGTAATCCAGTAGACACCGGTGGCTTCCATAGCAACGGAAGTGATATTGTGTTCTTTCAAATACGCGATTGCTTTAAGATAATCATCGGTGAAGGTGCCAAAGGAAGCGACTTCCTTCTCTTCAATGCCGATGAAGATGGAATCCGAGCCGATATCGATACCGGCGCAGTGAGGGTTGATTTTATCCAATGACATGGTACTCCTCCAACGAAAAGAGTGAATAAAAAAACACCGCGCTCGTTGGGTGCAAGTAAAAAAGTAGACTACTAAACGGGCACTAAGGCACCAAATAAATATTCACAGCCAACGAAGCAAACCTCAGGAACGAGCATTATATGCATCACGTAAGTTGAACTGCCATAGCGTGCGCGGCGTGGATTGATGTCAATGAGATGAATATTATTGATGAAATCAATATGGAAACCTCAGGATGAACAGGGATCTGTTCACCCTGAGCAATCCTCGACGAGTCGTCTACGACCCTACGGGTCGATAGACCCGTAGGGAGTCGTCGACCGACGAAGTCGGGAGCGTCGAAGGGTGAATGGGAAAACATCTTTGAGGTAGCTTCTAACAGGCTGTTGAAAAAGTCATAAGAAATAGTTTTCCACATGCGTCGAATCTCTGAACTGATGTATTATATTTATACGAGTTCATCAGACACAAAGGAGAA
>JAGVPT010000194.1 GCA_020052095.1 Bacteroidota bacterium
CAAACATTATGCGCTCATCGAAGAAATCAGCGTCGAATTTGGGCGCGGGTTGAACATTCTTACCGGCGAAACCGGCGCGGGAAAGTCCATCCTCATCGACGCGCTGAGCTTGCTTCTTGGGGATCGTGCTAGCACCGAAATAATTCGAAAAGGGTCGGAAAAGGCGATCGTTGAAGGGACGTTCGCTGTCTCGGGAATTTCAAGAGTTAATTCACTATTGAAAAACAGCGAGGTCGAATCGTCGGATGAATTGATCGTGCGCCGTGAGGTTTCTATCAAGGGGCAGAACCGCTGTTTTCTTAATGACTCTCCCGTTTCGCTTGCGCTTCTCAAAGAAGTCGGCGACACACTTGTTGACTTGCATGGTCAGCACGATCACCAAGCGCTGCTTCATCCTGAGACACATATCGATTTTCTCGACGACTTCGGCGAACACAACAACCTTTTGGCGGAGTATCGTCAATCCTATCAAAAGCTCTCCGCCCTCTTTTCAAAAAAACGCGAATTGCGGGAACAAGAACATCGTCTGAAAGAAAAAAAAGATCTGTATGAATTTCAGATGAAGGAGATCGATGCGGTCAATCCCCAGGTTGGGGAAGAAGAAATGCTCGAAGCCGATCTGAAAATTCTGGAAAACGCGGAAAAGCTGAATGATCTCACGTCGCAATTGCGTCAGCTCCTCTACGACGGCGAATCGTCGGTGCATGACAGTCTCGTGCAAGCGAGAAAACAAATCGAACTCCTGAACGAGATCGATACCGCATTTGCAGACGCGGCGGGAGAGGCGAAATCTGCCGAGATCATCGTGGAAGAGCTGTCGAAATTCATTCACACATACAATGCGAAGATCGAGTTCAACCCGCAGAAATTAGAGCAGATTCGTGAACGGCTTGGCCAACTTTCTCTCTTGAAGAAGAAATACGGGGGGACGCTCGGATCGCTTCTGGAACATCGCAGGAAGATTGGTGTAGAATTTTCCCTTGCGGAAAATATCGAGAAGGAACTTGCTGCGATCGAGTCGGTCATCTCGGATGAGCGCAAAGTCTGTTCCGATGCCGCGCAGAAATTAACAACAAAACGTCGCGATGCAGCGAAGAAAATCGAGAAAGCGATCGTAGCATCGCTTGGCGAATTAGGAATCGCCAACGCAAAGTTTTCGGTGAGCGTCGAACATACGCCGCTCGTGAACAGCGGGAAGAACGGGAGTCCGAGAGCCATCGATGCGTTTGTCAGAATTGGAAAAGAGGGTTTTGAAGCGACGCCGAAAGGAATCGATAACATCGAGTTCTTTCTATCTACCAACGTCGGCGAAGATGTCAAGCCGTTGGTGAAAGTAGCTTCCGGCGGAGAAGTCTCGCGTGTTATGTTGGCGCTGAAGTCCGCCCTCGCGCAATCCGACAAAGTACCGCTCTTGATTTTTGACGAAATCGACGTCGGCGTCAGCGGTCGTATCGGTCAGGCGGTAGGACTGAGTCTGAAGAAGCTCTCGGCGCTCCATCAGATAATTGCGATCACGCATCTTCCGCAAATTGCCGGATTGGCCGATACACATTTTGCCGTGGAAAAAATCGAAGATGGAAAACGGACGACGACGCGATTGCGAAAGCTTGATGTTGATGAACGGGTGCGAGAAGTAGCGAAACTGATGAGCGGGGAAAAGGTTACGGAAGCGGGATTGAAAAGTGCCCGTGAATTGATGGGGAGGAAGTAAGGTGTTGGGTATTTGGTTTTAGGCATTAGGGGGAAAAGATGAGAAATTTTCGCGAACTTAAGATTTGGCAGAAAGGAATGAACATCGTCACTCGGGTATATAGTTTGGCTGCTTTTTTTGCCAGTTGATGAAAAATATGGACTCAAGGCCCAACTTCAACGTGCAGCGGTCTGTATACCCTCGAATATTGCAGAAGGATGCAGTAGAACGAGTGAGCAAGAGTTCAAACGATTTTTGGAAATCGCTATTGGCTCTGCTTATGAACTCGAAACTCAATTGAAAATTTCTCTAAATCTAGACCTGATACCGAAGGGAACAGTTGATCCAATTTTGTCCATGGTTTCTCAAGAACAAAAGATGCTCAATAGTTTCATCTCGACGGTCAAAAGAAGAAAAATCCAAAACTCTATACCCAAAACCTAATACCTAAAACCCAATCCCTAAACAGGAATGCCGTTAGTAGTTTACAACACCCTTACCCGTAAAAAAGAAGAATTCAAACCCTTGCACGAGGGCCGTGTAGGAATGTACGTGTGTGGGCCGACGGTCTACAGCCACTCGCATATCGGCCACGGTAAGAGTTATGTTTCGTTCGATATCATCGTGCGATACCTGCGTCATCTTGGATACAAGGTGATGTACGTGCAGAACATCACCGATGTCGGACATTTGCTCGATGATGGAGAAGATCGAATGCTGAAGCAATCGCGCATCGATAAAGCCCATCCGATGCAAATTGCCGAAACGATTACGCGCAGTTATTTTGAAGATATGGATGCTCTAAACATCGTTCGTCCCGACATTTCTCCGCGGGCAACCGGGCACATCATCGAGCAGATTGAGGTCGTAAAACGGCTCCTCTCAAACGGACACGCGTACGAGATGAATGGCTCGGTCTACTTTGATGTCCGCAAGTTCAAAGCGTACGGGAAGCTTTCGGGCAGGTCGATCGACGACATGAAAGAGGGGACGCGGGTTGAAGTGAAATCGGAAAAGCGAAATCCCGAAGACTTTGCGCTCTGGAAAAAGGCCGAACCGGAACACATCATGCGCTGGCAGAGTCCGTGGGGAGAAGGATTCCCGGGATGGCATGTCGAGTGCTCAGCGATGTCCATGAAGTATCTCGGCGAGACTTTCGATATTCATGGCGGGGGATTGGACAATCAGTTTCCGCACCACGAGTGCGAGATTGCGCAAAGCGAATCGGCGACGGGAAAACCGTTTGCGAAATACTGGATTCACAATAATCTCGTAACGGCAAACGGACAGAAGATGTCGAAATCGCTCGGCAACTTTGTGACGCTGAAGGACGCCTTCAAGAAATTCGACCCCATCGTCGTCCGCTTTTTCATTCTGCAGAGCCATTATCGCAGCACGCTCGATTTCAGCGAGCAGGCAATTGAAGCAGCCGCCAAGGGGTTGGAGAAATTGCAAAGTACTATTGAACGACTGCGTGCAGAAATTGTAAAAGAACAGAATGGAATTGTGCAGTTTGTCGAATCGCTTGAAGAATATCGCAAACGCTTTTTTGACGCGATGAACGATGATTTCAGTGCGCCGCTTGCTCTTGGGGTGTTGTTTGAAGTCGCACGAGAAACCAACGAACTGCTTGCAAATTCGCAGAATGCATCGCATGAATTCTTGGTGAAACTGAATGAATTCTTTACACTAACCGGCGACCAGATTCTTGGGATTCTTTCTGAAAAACAGACTGCCGGAGAACAATCTCTCGAGCCACAATTGATAGATTTGTTACTTAAAGTACGCGGCTCAGCTAGACAACGAAATGAGTGGCGGACCGCTGATGATATCAGAAAGGGGTTGAAAGGCTTGAGGATTGAAGTTCAAGACATAAAAGACGGAACAACGTGGAAAAAGGCGTAGAATCTTCCTACATTGTATCAAATTAATTCACGTTAATGGCTAAACTTCTCGAAGGAAGCGTCGTCTAATCTATTGAAAGGAATACCAGTGAAAAGACTGATATTCATTAGCTCATTACTCATTACTCATTGTTCATTGTTAGCACAGAATACGGCAGGCGATGCGGCGAATATCGAACCACGCTATGTAGTAGATACTCCGACTGCCGGTCTACTGAAACGCGGAGCATTTGCAGTGGATGTCGATTTCTTTCAAAATGGCGGAATGACGATTGGACTCTCAGCCGGTGCACTTGACCGGTTGAGCTTCGGTATTGCGTACGGCGGCACAGGAATTATCGGGCACGACAATGTGACCCTGCAGAAATTGCCGGGTGTGAATATCAAGTTTCGGCTGATTGACGAATCGGCCGCAATGCCGGCCATCGCACTCGGGTTTGACTCGCAGGGCAAGGAAACGTACATTGACAGTACAGAACGATTTACAATCAAATCGCGCGGTTTTTTTGCCGCGGCGAGCAAGAATTACACTTTGCTTGGCAACCTGAGTGTTCACGGGGGCATCAACTATAGCCTGGAGAACAAGGACGGCAATAAAGATCCCGATTTTTTTGTCGGCGCGGAGAAATCGCTAGGGTCCGACATCTCGTTTCTTTTTGAGTACGATTTCGGTTTCAATGACTACGGGGGGCAATCCCTTGGGAAAGGAAGTGGATACATGAATGCTGGCATGCGATGGTCTTGGGGGAATGGATTCACGCTTGGTTTTGATTTGAAGAACTTAGTGAAGAATCAGGACCAGGTGACTTTTGGAAACAGAACAATTAAAGTCGAATACGTTCGGACGCTGTAATTCTGAAAATTATGGAATGATTAGACTTCTCTCGCTGTTACTAGTATTGGATAGCATGATGATCCGACAAGGGAGGAAGGGATAAATTATGAAGACAATTCGAGGTTTTTTCAATCTTCCGTATCTTTTGCTTGCAGGATTTTTTTTCGCCGGTTGTTATACGCAGATGGAATCGGTTGGCAATGAAGGCTCTGATCGCAGAAATGGAGACAAAGACGATTATGCGTATAGCGACTCCACGAACAATCAAGACTCCGGCGGCGCGGCAGTCGACAATTATTTTAATGACGACGGCTATCGCTCGATGCGCTACCAGACGTCCTTCCACTACTATTATCCCTCTCGACACATGTGGTCGACGAGCATATGGTTTGATCCCTGGTATGATGATTTCTGTATGTACCCCTGGGATCCATGGTACCGTCCGGGTTTGTGGTATCCGACGATAGCATATCCCTATCCATACTGGTACCCTGGGTGGGGATACTATCCGCATTACGGTCCGACCTACGGTTACGGGAATTGGCGTGGCAATAATTATCCGTTATACGGTACGACTGTTGAACCCGGCAGGCGAAGAACGACGGGAAGCACGCGCGGTGATGATGGAAACGTACGAACTCGCGGCGGAGTAACAGCTCCCACAACAATTCCCGTTGCGAGTGGTACCGCATCTGAACGGACGCGAACGCGAACGGTGGGTGTCCCCGATGCAGCACCGGCAACAACGGATGCAGACCGCAGCGCACGACGACGCACGCGGAATGATGTTCCTTGGTGGGAACGCACGAAAACTCAAAATCCTCCTGAACGTAGCAGAGCTACTGAGCGTGCGCGAGCGGCTGATGATAAAGCACGCGCCGTTGACCGAAAGCGAGTTGAAGAACGCGCTAAAAACCAGAATGATAAAAACAAGCCGCAGGCAAGGCAGCGTGACAAACGCGAGCAGACCCCACAGTCGAAAAGTGTAGATCGGGAGAGACGCAATCGAGAGCCGTCCGTTAGACAAGCGCCGCGACAAGAGACGCCTCGTTATTCACCGCCGACTCGCGAAAGTGGCAGAAGCAGAAGCGGCAACGACGGAGGAAACAGGAGTTCTGGCGGAGAAAGAACGCGGAGGGATGAAAAATGAAAACCAGCTCAGCAATGAAAGCACTCAGATTTCTGTTTGTGCTCGGCTTGCTCGCAATGAGCGGGTGCTACACAGTCCTAATGCATCCTTCTGTGTTGATTTCATCAGAAGGAGAGTCTACGCCGCAAGCGGCTTCGCAAGGAGATTTCACATCTGATATCTCATACAACCAAAATTGCCTAAATTGTCACAGTCAGGCCGAGTTAGACGACCGATACTACGACATGGAACGAGCTGGGATGCACTATGCCCATGGAATGAGTATCGACCCGTACGGATGGCAAAGACCTGCCACAAGTTTGCCGTGGTGGGATGGAGTGCTTGCACCGATCCGGTCAACGGCGGCGTTATCTACACCATCAACAACTGAGAGCGGTCCCCGCCGACGATCATCGGGAGTGACACGCGGAAGCGATAGAGAGAGAGTTTCAACAACACAAAGCGATCCCGCAACAACCGGCACAACAACTTCTACGGCACCCGCGACATCACCGGCAGTTTCTGCCACGCGGAGCAGCACACCGACAAGCACGCAGTCAACGTCGACAGATCGCACACGATCGACGAGCGCCCCTGCAAAAGAGGCCCCGCCACGGAAAGCCGGTTCGACGCGCGGCGACGACCCGAAATGAAAGGGGAAGTACTTCTATGAAAACACGTCACGATGTATTTGCATTCTTTTCAATATTTCTATTATTAGTTTTTCAATCGTTACCGGCGTACGCACAATATGCCGATGATGCGCTTCGTTTTTCGTCGATCGGATTCGGCGTCGGTTCGCGCGCGATCGGAATGGGCGGCGCGTACATCGGCGTGGCGGATGATTACAGCGCGGTGTTCTGGAATCCGGCAGGCCTGGCGCAAATGCGGCGGCTCGAATTCACCGGCGGCATCGTCAACTCCAGCTACAAAAACGACGCGAGCTTTATTGGTGTGACGACGAACGGTAAAAGTAGCGGTACTGCGCTGGACAACCTTGGCTTTGTGTTCCCGTTCCCCACAGTTCAGGGAAGCCTCGTGTTTGCGCTTGGATACAATAGAGTAACCGATTTCACAAGCGCGCTGTCGTTCAACGGGTTCAATGACAAAAGCTCGATACTGCCGTCGCTGTATGACTCGGAACTGAAGTATGATATTCCATTTTGGGTTGGATTGGAAGATACGGTGGGTCAAATCAACGTCAAGAAAAACGTTAATCAGCAAGGCGAGGTGCGTGAGGGAGGCAGCATAGGGAACTGGGCGTTTGGTGGAGCTATTGATGTCGAAAAGAACTTATCGTTTGGTTTGACAATCAATGTAATGAGTGGAACGTATACGTACGTGAGAAATTTTGTTGAGGAAGATACAAAGAACAATTATTCGGATCCCCGCTTATCGGTACCCATAGATGATGCTTACTTGAAATTCAAGAAATTCTATTATGACTCCAACGTCTCAAGTGAAATAACCGGAGTGAACGCAAAATTCGGTATGATGTACCGTTTTGAAGACATCGCTCGAGTCGGTGCCACAATCAGAACCCCATCGGCAATCGTCGTTCATGAAACTTTCACTGACGAGGGAACCAGCGTCTTTGATGATGGCTATGTGCCGACGTTTCAAGGGAAAACGTACAATCATCATTTGAACGATTCGTATAATGATTACGGCGTGCAGACTCCATGGGTCCTTGGCTTGGGTGGCTCCTATTCGCCGATCGACGGACTTTTGTTGGCAGCAGACGTTGAGTATACCGACTGGACCCAGATTGCATGGATCGACAATGCGGATTTGCAGAAAGAAAATATTTCCTTGAAGAAAAATTTCCGCCCCACGATGAATTTGGCCGTCGGCGGAGAATATGAAATCCCGGGAACAGATTTCCGCGTGAGAGGAGGCTATGCTTACAAACCGTCGGCATTTGAAGGCGACCCATCATCATATAATCAAAAGATTATGACAGCGGGTGCAGGAGTACTATTGCAGAATAATGTCATGTTTGACGTGGGTGCGGCCGTCGGATCGATGAAGACGTTTCATAACAACTACGGCTCTAAAGCGATGAGTCTTTCCCGCACGAACGAGACCATTTCGACGACCCACATTGCCTTCACTGTATCATACAGATTTTAGCAATGCCTCCGGTGCCCCGTGGTTCCCCGCTCGGGTAGTGTTTCAATTTGAAATTAGCTCTCTGTGGGACAAGAATTTCTGACCCACCCATGCAGGATAACTGAGGCAGCACCCCCCGCTTGCAATCGACCGAACTCTCGATTATATTATTCCCGTATGCAACAACATTTTTCGACACAACTTTGACAATGAATCTTATCCTACATTATGAATCGACTTCTAACACTTTTTTCGCTCCTCCTGTTTCTTGCCTGCAATGTCGCAGCTCAATCTATTCCCCCCAAGAGAGAATTCCGCGCCGTTTGGATCGCAAGCGTAGCTAACCTCGATTGGCCCTCTGCACCCGGCCTTCCTCCGTCTTCCCAAAGGGGCGAGTACATCTCACTTCTCGACAAATTGAAACCGTTAGGCATCAACGTCGTTGTTGTCCAGATCCGTCCCGAATGTGATGCGCTTTATGCTTCGTCGATCGAGCCGTGGTCGTACTGGTTAACGGGCGGGCAAGGTTCTCCGCCGAATCCACTCTACGATCCTCTCCAATTCATGATAGATGAAACACACAAACGCGGCATGGAATTTCACGCATGGTTCAATCCGTACCGCGCAGTAAAGACCGTGGGACAGTATACGATCACCGCGACCCACGTGTCGAGATCTCACGCGGAGTGGATTCTTCATTATACGAGCGAAAAGCTTCTCGATCCCGGCAACCCGGCTGTGCGAGCGTATGTTGCAAATGTAATGGTAGATGTGCTACGCCGGTATGACATCGATGGCATGCATTGGGACGACTACTTCTATTCTTACAGTGGGACGACAAACCAGGACGATTCAAGCTGGACAAAGTACCACGGGTCCTTTACAGACAAGGGAGCATGGCGGCGAGACAATGTCAACCAATTGGTCAAAGCGGTACACGACAGTATACAAGTCATAAAGCCGTGGGTGAAGTTCGGCATCAGCCCGTTCGGTATATGGAAGAGTGGGGTGCCGAGCGGAATCAGTGGGCTAGATGCCTACAATGTTATCTACGGTGACGCCGTAATGTGGATGAGTCAACTATGGCTTGATTACTTGACCCCACAACTCTACTGGAAATTTGGCGGTGCGCAAGACTATGGGAAGCTGATGCCTTGGTGGTACTCGCAAATAAACGGGCGCCATCTGTATCCGGGGCAAGCGCCGTGGCACATCGGAGACGCTCAAAACTGGAGTTCCAGTGAACTCCCAAATCAAATACGCTTGAACAGAAGTGTTCTCTCTTCTCCCGGAAGCGTTTTCTTCAGGGCAAGATACGGCGTGATCGACAATCTAAAAGGGTTTGCGGATTCTTTGAAGAACTCGCTCTACAGGTATCCCGCGCTTATTCCAAGAATGCCCTGGAAGGATTCTCTCCCCCCGTTTCCGCCGTCGAATCTTACCGTGACAGGCAACCTGTCAACAGCGACCCTCCACTGGCAGAAGCCTGCGCCGGCTGCTGACGGGGATACAGCAAAATATTTTGTCATCTACAGAGCGGTCAATGATACCGTCGATACGAACGACCCGCGAACGATCCGATTCCTTTCATTAAATGATACGACGCAATTCGTGGATCCCATATCTCCAAATTTTCAATACAACTATATCGTGACGGCGGTCGACCGGCTCCACAACGAAAGCGCACCGACAAAAATCGGGTATATTGTGACGGGTGTGGGCGAGAGGATCGCAGCGCTGCCATACGAGTACCGTCTCGATCAGAATTATCCGAACCCATTCAATCCCAGGACGACGATCTCCTTCACGCTGAAACAGACAGGTGGCACGACACTCAAAGTGTATGACCTGCTGGGAAGAGAAGTCGCTACCCTCGTCGACGGAGTGACGTCGACAGGAAATCACTCGATTACTTTCTCCGGTGAGCAATTGTCGAGCGGAGTTTATTTCTATCGCGTTATTTCGGGGTCGTTTGTTGAGACAAAGAAAATGATATTGCAGAAATAAGCTTGCTTCATTCAAGCTTCCATAGACAGGCGTGAGCGTATCGGCTTGCGCCTGTTCTATTTTTTATCTGGTTTGATACGCGCTTCAAATCACCCCGATTGCGCGGTCATGGCTATTCAGACCGGTTTTTTAGAAGTGGTACATTTTGCAGTAGCTTCATTAGTGAACAAGCTATCCGATTGCTGCGAGCAATCGGATAGC
>JAGVPT010000187.1 GCA_020052095.1 Bacteroidota bacterium
TCATACACAGGCTAGAATCGCTTGGACTCAAAGTCACTGTGCAGGAACTCAACGAAGCCGCATAGTTCAAAGATAAGTGTATTTTCATAGCAGTTACTTCGTCAGAAGAGGCACTTTCATTTCCAGAAAAATCTATCGCTACAATTCTGTAATGATAGGTTGTATTATGCGCTACATTCTTATCGGTAAGGGTTGTATCAATCGTTGTGAACAATGTATCCGGAGAGGTGAAGCCCGAAGTTTTTCCACGATAGACAATATAGTACTGCAAATCTTTATCTGGAACAGGATTCCATGCCAAGACCACTACTCTTCCCATAGACGGCAAGACTTGAAAACCTCCCGGAATATGTGGGGTAAGGTTATCGAGCGAATATCCATTCGCAGCTATCGAGATGGAAAAAATTTCAGGATTGCTGCTGTGAGAAGAGACTCGAAGTTTAGTTAAGTATAAGCCGCTTGATTTTGTTGAGTCGAAAATTGTTGGCGCGACTATACTATACACTGTGTCATCCACTGCTTTTGATTCAGCGACGTACGACCACACCGAATCATACCGCCATATACCGAAGGAAACTATGCCACTGGCTGCTGCCGGCTTGCTTACCTTCCAAGTCACAAAAACTTGCTTCCCGTTGTCATTGGGGACATCCTTCACGGAAATTATTTTTGGGATATCAATTGTTGAAAGGGTTGTGGCACTTGCCGAAAAGCTCTTGATTCCCTCAAAACCGAACGAATCCACCGCACTAATTCGATAGAAATATTTTTGTCCTCCAGCCAATCCGGTGTCCGAGTAGGCTCGAAACGACGTAGAGTCGATTAGGGACAGATCAGAAGAGTCCTTTCCGCGATAAACCTTGTAGCGCATCAACTGCACACCACCTCCGCCATACTGCCATTCGAGATTGATGGTCGTCCCGGATGTTTTTGCAATAAGGTTCTTCGGAGGATATTGGGGGAAGAATTCCTCGGTCGTACGAACTTTCTTGGAAATGCGAACTTCATCTATAATCCCTCGGAATTCGCTCCACCCGCTCACCCCACTTAAATACGTGCTTGCAAATCCGTTACCTATTTGATTCTTTGTCATATTCAAATGAATTATCGTACCGGACAATGTTCCGATGCTCACCCCGTCAAGAATTAGGCTTTGCGTATTTACTGCTGCCCTTAAGGCGACGTGGTGCCATTTTCCATCATTCACTACCGTTGAGCTACTCATGGGCGCTTGAACGCCTTGATAGAAATATCCCTTTAATTTCCCGTCCGTATCTACAAACAAAAGCGGAACAAATCCTCCAAAGGTAGTTGCGGGGTAGGCTAGGTCCTGATAACCAACCAGTATTCCATATGATATTGTATTGAACCACATCTCTATCGTAATATTGGTTTGTGATCGAATGAGATTGTCGGGCAGGGTAATCATCTCCTCACTAGAATCAATGCGCCTCGCATTTCCGAATCTGCCTCTAACAATTGTGGTTCCTAGAGCTGTTGCATTGTTCCCAAAACCACTCGCGTCATTAACAAGCGAGCCGACTTGCTCATTCAAGTGAAACAAAACCACGGTGTTTGTGTCAGGCGAGTATTCGCCGATTTGTGCCCAAACGTTCATGGTTACAAAAAGAATGCCAGCGAAAATATGTGCTCTCGTGGTCAACATATGTCAGCTCTCCTTACCGTGTATAAGTGTGATGCAGTTTTGCTTTCCTCTCGATTGAGATAGATGGAAGATAATTTAAGGACTAAAAGCACGTATTGAAGATAAGAATTAATACTTATTACTGGGGTTACCAAGAGGGTTAGCAGGAAAAAATAATTGAAGAAAAAGGATGGAATTAAGAAAGCAGCTCTTTCAACGTAACTGGGAAGGGTTTGTCGTAAATGCTCAAGTATTCAGCGGCGAATGTTTCATAGACAGTTTTTGCTGTGCCATGTCTGCCAAGTTGGGAAAGAAGCCGAAGGATGATGCGCAGACCTTCTTCGTTCAGCGAGTCCCACAGAAACAGAGTCTCGGCAGTTTTTACCGCCAATTCCGATTGTTTATTCGAGTCAGTCTGTTGGAGGTATTTCAAAAGAAGAGAAGCTACTTCGTTTGTAAGCGCAGTCTTAATTGGGTCAAGCCATTCGTAACTAATTTCGGGAAGCAAGCGTCCTTTGCCCAACAATTCCACCAGAGCGGCAGACGTTTCATTCTTCTTCTTTGAAGAATGCGAGTTCAACTCTTTTTTTCGTTTAACTAACAACAAATAATCACACTGCACATCTGTTCCAATTTCAACGTACCATGCGTGGTGTTGGTGAACGATTTGGATGTTCCCAATTTTTGATATGACCTCCCGCAATTTGTTGAACGCAACGCCGCGGGAATTCTTTGCGCTTTCAGAACTTGCATCGGGCCAAAGAAGTGCAGTGAGCTGTTCGGTTGAAATCCCTTTGTGATTTCCGTTTCCGCCGCTATGAAGGAGAAGAAGCAGAAACAGTTGCCTTAGTTTTGGAGAAAATTCTTTTGTAAGGTCTTCGCCTGTTTTATCAGTAACTCAAGTTGACCGATTTTAAGCGGCAAGTAAATGTGATTTAATAGTATCAAACGGATTCTCCTGTATAAGAGGAGCTTGTTCTTTGAAAAAGTCGA
>JAGVPT010000030.1 GCA_020052095.1 Bacteroidota bacterium
AGTCTCCTCGACGCAAGCGTCGAGGTATCTGAGTTGAATAAAAGATCTGATCATACTTTATGACCCCGATGCAAGCATCGAGGAATTCTTTAGATTAAAAAGGCGCTCAAGAGACTATCCTCTTGAGCGCCTTAAAAAAGCCAACAATTAGATGTCAGACACCTCAAAGGTGTCCGACATCTTTGAATTTACTTCAACAGCATCATCTTCTTGATGTCGTGGAAGGAACCGGCAGTGAGTTCGTAGTAGTATGCCCCGCTTGCAAAGCCCGAGGCATTCATTTCAACCTTGTAGTTTCCCGTCTGACGATTGTCGTCTACAAGCGTCGTCACGACACGGCCAAGGGCGTCGTACACCTTCAACGTTACGTGAGATTGTTTTGGTATGCTGTAGCGGATGCTTGTCGTTGGATTAAATGGATTCGGGTAGTTCTGTTCCAGCGAATATTGTGTCGGCATTATCTCCGCGATGAAGGAGCCGACGCCAAGCACTGCCGATGGATCAAATGCAATTGCCTGCAATGATTGTGTTCCTGTCGGCTTCGCAGCCAATGCTGCACCGGTTGTTGTATCAATCGTGATGAGCTGATTCGCTATCGTTTGACTTGAGTTACCGGTCAGACCGTACAATTTTCCATTCTTATCAAACGCGATATCAAGCGTCGCAACGCCAAGTCCCGTTTGACCGACGAGTTTCGCCGTGCCCGCGGTAACGTCCACCTTGTAGATTCCATCCAACACGCCCGATGTCGCTCGCACCGACATCCAGAGCTCTCCGCTCTTCGGATTGATTGCCAAGCCGCCGACACGGAGTCCTGTTGCACTGGGTGTCACCAGTGTCGCCGCGCCTGTGTTATAATTCACGCGATATATATTGCCTGGGAATGCACCGACATAGAGGGTCGTATCATCCAGAAACGTTATTCCCTTCAAATTGACAAAAGGTATTGAGCTTATCACTTGAGTATTTTGTCCTTCGGCACTGACCCTCAACAAATCACAGCTTTTACTACCTGAAGGATCTAGTCCGATAAGCTCTTTCGTACCCGGACGAACTCGCAGGCTCGCGATTTGTGTCAGACCGGTTGCTCCGATAACGGTGGCGGCGCCTGTCGTTGTGTTCACATTAAATAGTCGACCGCCATCGGACGTGCCGGAAGTTGCATACATTGTTCCAGCCGCAGCTTTAACAAGAATGAATCCTGTTCCGGACAGTTTAAGAACCAGCTTCGGATTGATGATATCGTTGCTGTTTATGACCAATGAATCGGTGTAGCTGCCGCCAGATTGCGGAATGAATGCAATCCTTGCGGTGATGCTATTAAGACTTCCGATCTTTGACGTGAAGGCTCCAGGATTGACCAGCTTGAAATGCTGGCTGAGGGTCGAGATAGTTGAAAAGGTAACGGAGTCTGTTCCATCATTCGTGAAGGTCGCGGACAATGTATCTCCGGCATTGATAACGCCGACGTTCTTTGTTCCAAAGCTCAGTTGGCTCCTGTCGGCAGTCAACACTGCTCCCGGGACGGGTCCCATCACAACTTTGCTCGTCCATGTTCCCCACGTATTTTTTGCAGCAACGTGTTCGGTATGAAACCAGACATAGCCTGGATCGGCAGGGTCAACGCCGGTTCCATTGTAATCGCCCCACCGGTTTCGCGTCCCGCCGCCGGTCAATATATAATTTGCAAATCCCTCGCGCAGCGGCACGCTCGATGAAAGCCCAGGATCATCAGCCACCCGGCGTCCGGTAGCATATGCACCGACATATTCTAATGCATTGCTGCGGCTAAAATTAACGAGAACGCTCTTATTCTTGTCGACCGAAATTGCAGGGTAGGTATGGAAATACCCGGACAATCCAAACGCAACATCTTCCACTGCCTTATTTTGGGAAGGATCGATGCGAACATAGTGAACGGCAGAGTTCTTATTTGCCGTCCCGCTTGCAACCGAATGAACGGCATACAACATGCTGTCGCGATAAACAATATTCGCACGAATTGCTTTTCCTCCACCGTCTACCCTTGGCGTGCCTCCACCCAATTGGTCCGGATCCGGCGGAGTTGAATATTGAACCACCGGCACGTGATCATAATTTATTGTTGGTGATGTGCTCGCGGGATTAGTGATCTTCCACACTGTGAGGTAGTTGCCGGTAGTCGTCGGCGGCACGTTCATTAAATATCCGAGGGGGGATGGTGTGTACGATGTTGTAGGCCGAAGGTTATCGACAGCTTGCCCGACATTCAGATCGCGGAAATCCCAAAAATCCGTGTACGCGATTGGTCCTGCCGTATTCGCGTAGAGATCGGACTTCTTGAAGGTGCGAACTTTGCAGTAAAACGCCGTGGGGTTTGCAAGAAATTGTCTTGAGACGATATATACTGAAGAGCTATCGTAGCCGAGAGCCGGATAGTCTCCGAAACCAGTGGTTACAGAATCACCAAGCAGTGTCGCGTCCGATTTCCATTGGTAATATGTTCCGATGGCGTTTGAGTCGGCAGAAACAGATATGGTATGATAATTAGCGGTGCCTGTTGAAGGATATACCAGCCATGCCATTATCCAGCGCTTGGCATATTGATCGTACACAACTTGCGGATCGCTGTGATTTAATCCGGGGACGATTCCATTATCCCAGGCAGTCGCGGTGATATTTTTTAACATCGTTCCATTCTTGTCATAAATCCTGAACGTCGTATTCACCATAACAATAACATGGTTCGGTCCTGCCGCCATGATCGGATCGGGGGGAAGGAAATTTGTAGCCGGCACGCCAACGAATCCTTTTACCTGCACCGGCCTTGCTGCCGGTACCGCGCTGGCGCGATCCATGAAAATCTTATCCTCGAAGTAGTTCGAACCTTCGGGACCAGTAGGTTGAATTCCATCTTTTGGAGCCAGCCATAATTTGGATTCACGATTCTCCGCGGCTTCTCTTTCTTCACCTTGCGGTGATACACTTATCTCAAGCGAGGTAAATGGATTCGTCGAGACGATAATACCGGCTGCCACAGATCCGTTCTTCGGGCCTTTCAGAGCTATTGGAACCGGGCCAGCAAATACTTTGAACACCAAATCACCGCCTGTCGGAACACCACCATTAGTACCTCCTCCGGCCCATTCACCCACCAAAATATAATATGTTGTTCCGGATTGTACCGTTAAAAACGCTTCTGATTGGCGTACTCCGTTGGCGTCGTCGTTACATTTTACTTGAGTGAGGCTGCCACACGTTCCCGTGTACACACCTAGCATCACGTCATAATCAGCCGTTGGCGTACTTCCAATGGTGCTAAAAAAAACATTGCGCGTCGTGTCGGCGGCATATTTAAACCACACCGTCTTACCCAATCCTGCAGTATCGTTGCAGGTAACTTGAGGGTCGGTGGCATTCGGCGTCGCAAGCCTTGTATTCTGGTTGACAGAATACGGCAGCGACGCAATGACCATCGCCTCGGAACATTCGTCATTCGATAGCTGGGCATAACTGTTCGCTATTGCCGCAATACAAAGACAAAGAATGCATGGTAGCAGTCTCTTCATGGACTTCTCCTTTGTTGGGGTTTAGGTTGGTTGGCTTCTTTGCTGCAATATAACTTGTTGGAATGAATTATACAACTCCCCCTATTGTCTCATTTTAGGTTGTTTTGCGCGATTTCTTCTTTCTCTAATGTTGGAAAAAGAAGAAAGTAACATCGTCCGTCAGAATTCGATCGCCCCAGCAGCGAGCCTCTTCTCGTCCTAAGGAAAGTGAGACACCACCAGATTGTTTACCACCACCCCTGGCGCTTGCGCGCCTTCCCCTCCTCGATGAGGAGGGGACTAAGGGGTGGTGCTTAACGAAAAGATCGAGTCCAGTGTGCGCTCGGACGCGTTTGTACACTCCGGCGAAAATCAAAATTCAACCGATGCACCAGCGCGAACGCGGCGCAAATCATAATACGCGCTCGGGTCGGAAAGCTCTCCGCCAATCCTACCGTTTGAATCCATCCACCGAACATTTCTTGCATTGGTAAGATTGCGTATATCCATGTACGCCGTAACTCCGACGATATGCTCCTCACCGAATTCAAAGCGCCGGGAGAACTTGAGATTCGCGAATACAACACTGTTCAACCGCGCATTGTTCGGCAGGAAGTCCTTAGTCGTGTCGATCGTCGTAAATCCATCGCGCGTTGGAAAGTACGTGTATGGTTTCGGCGAATTGAACCACACCACAAGATTCGATTGGACGCCGAACGGCAGTGTTATTTCAGCATCTAATTTCACCGTATGACGTTGATCCCAACTCAATGGAAACGATGTTGACTTGATCGGAAAGCCCCATTGTGCGAGGTTAATCGATTGGTTGGCGAGTTCGCTCGTCCCCTCGGTGACCATGTACGTGTATGAAATACTCCCCGATATTCTCTCATCGCGCTCGCGGCTGATCACAAATTCAAGCCCGGTCGCCTGTGCCTCCGCGTTATTCACATACTGCGCAAAGCCGTAATCGCCCGCCGCCTTGCTGTCGAACGGGATGAGTGTTTTTGAATCAATCTGGTTCTCCATGTTCTTCTGGAAGAACGTTATCGATCCCACAAAATATTCGTCGAGTGCATGTTTGTACCCTATTTCCCACGCGATGGTCCGCTCGGGAAGCAAGTCAGGATTTCCCGATAAGACATTCTTGGCGCCGTTGCGAATTTGTTCCGGGTTCGTTCCCGAGTATAGATAATTAAACAACGGAAATTGAAAATAATGTCCGAAGTTTACAAAGAACATGCTCGAAGGGCCCATCGGCGCGGCGAAGGCGATGCGCGGGCTGAATTGCTGCTTAAATGTCGATTTCGCCGAGCCGTTGACCTGCTGTTGAAACTCAGTCGGACTGGTAGGAATGAATTCCACAATCGGCCGGCGCGCGCGCGGGTCGAGAAAATCCCAGCGCACACCAACGCTTAACATCGAGCCATCGCGTGAAAACTGAATCTTATCTTGAATGAACGCGCTTCCCGTTCGCGGGAAGTAATCGTACGTGTTGCTGTAGTTCAGCAACGGTGCATTTTCCAGCGTTTTACCGAAGTACGTTCTCTGTGGTTCAAATTTGACCAGGTCGTTGAAGATCTCATAGAAATTCCCTTCGAACCCTGCCTTAAAAAACTGAGTCTTGTCTATCTGTGAGATATAGTCTCCCTTCACGGTATGTATCAATTGCTGGGTGTTCGCCCACCAATTCCGTTCTCCATCAATAACGTAGCGAAGAAACAGATCGTAGCGGTACGGCTCTAAATTTACATCCGCTTTTTTGCCGACACCGATTCGGTTCTGCAAATAAAAACGGCTGATGCTCAACGACAACGACGAGTAATCTGAAATGGTATTCGTCACGGTTGCGGTAACGCGGATGGAATTCTTCGAACGCTTTGGGAGTCCGTCGAGGTTGTATCGCCAACTGAATTCATAATCGTAAAATTGACGCAAGGAGTATATGCCCTGGAGACTTACACGGAGCGACGGCGACACAATGTAATCGAATTTTGAAAAACCGGAGTATTCCGAATTATTGGGTGATGGAAAAAATTCCTGCATATCCTGCCACCATCGTGTGTTCTGAAACCGCCCGACGAACGATTGCAGGTAGAAGAGGTTGTCCCGGATAATCGGTCCGCGTGCCATCAGCTCGACTTCATTATATTGATCGGTTTGTTTGTTCCATCGCGACGGTATCCAATTGTCCTTTTCGAACCGGACGGCGACAGAATGCGTGTTGTCTCCTCGCTTCGTGACGACATTGACAACGGCAGACATCGCGTTACCGAATTCCGCTTCGAAGCCGCCGGTATATATTGTCATCCCGCCAATGGAACTGCGGGGCAACTCCGCGCCAAGCCCGCCTTCGATATAGTCTTGCACCGGCACGCCGTCAATTAAATACAGGACTTCATTCGATTTTCCTCCGCGTACATTCCCTTCCATGGTGACTCCGGGTTGCAGTGCAATGACATCCTGAAACGTAGTGATGGGAAGTCTTTCGAGCTTGACATCTCCGAAAGAGAACGCCGTTGAAGGCTGATCTTTTTGGATGAGCGGCTTTTTCGCCGTAATGATGACATCCTGCAATTCTACCGATGATGCCTCCATGGTGACATCCATCCGTGTGCGAAGGTCGGCGAGGATCACAACCTTTTTCATGATTACGGATTTGTAACCGATAAGCGAATACCTTACATCGTACATGCCGGCGTGGATATTGTTGATCTGATAGTATCCTTCCGGATCCGTGACGCTGCCGAGCATCGTGCCGACAATCTGTATGTTGGCAGCGACTAGCGGCTCATGCGTCGTTTTATCGACGATCCTGCCGTCGAGAATTCCGGAAGTGCCCGCGACCAACAGGCAATGGCTGCCAAGGAGAAATAACGACAGTAGAATTCTTGTCTGTCTCATAATATTCATTTTACGGTGATTGCAGAACTGAACACGGATTCTCTGGGTCAATCGGCACACACGGATTGAACTGGGGGTTCCAAACGCCAAAATCATGGCTGACAAAGCATTGATTAACCACGTACGGTTCGGCATAGAGAATGGCAGTTTGCGTGAAGAGTTTTACATTTGCTGTTACTTCAAAGACCTGTTTCTCGGAAATCTGCCTATAATACTGTCCTCTGTTGGGATATCTCACCACAAAGCAATTCTTATCAATAAAATATCCAAATTTTAGAAGCATATCCGTCTTATCATCAGTGACAAAATCCCACCGGTACATTAGAACGAGAGAATCGTTGGGACCAATTAACAGCAAGCCGGTTTTTTCATTATAATTGCCCGTTTGAATGTCCTTGAGTGTAAGCTTCACATTCTTCTCATCCACAAAGCCTACAGTATAGTCCGCCGGCGGCCGCCATTTGATGCGCAGCGTCCCATCGATCACAGCTTTCGATTCGATCGTCTCATCGTAATTGTTCTTTACGACGAGAAAAATGTAGAGGCTGTTTTCTATGGGAGTGTTATATACGTACAGCTTTCGCACGCTCGCAATAAGAGAGTTTGTCGGATCATTGCGAAACGGCAACGTCTCTTCACAGCCGCTGAGAATCAGGAACAGACTCAATACCAAAAAGATGACGTTTGTCTTATTCATCTATCATTGTATAGTCTTCATTGGAACACCGAACAGGGGTTGTCTGGGTCTATCGGTTTGCAAGGTGTTGGCGGCACGGGATTGGTACCCGGCAGCGTCACGCATGTGACAACGGAGAAGGGCACGGCGTAGACCGTCGCACTTCTGCCAAAGATCTTTACTCAAGTTGACCGATTTTAAGCGGCCAGTAAATGTGATTTAATAGTGTCAAAAGGATCCTCCTGCAAAAATGGAGCTTGTTCTTTGAAAAAGTCG
>JAGVPT010000242.1 GCA_020052095.1 Bacteroidota bacterium
TCACTATACAAATCAAGAAGCGAGTTATTCATTGGATTCTCCTGCATTGTGGTCGACTCCAATGTACGACGCTTTTTAATCACTTTTGCGTAACATCACGAAGTAAGTAAAACCGTTACAACAATTGAAGACAAATTGCCTTCGATTCCCAAAGAATATGGTCTCGAACAAAACTATCCGAATCCATTTAATCCATCAACGACTATTCCCTATACAGTACGTGATCGAAGCAAAGTGAAATTACAAATAGTCAATACACTTGGTCAAAGAATTGCGAAGCTTGTAGACGATGAAAAAGAAGCAGGCTATTACGAAGCAGTGTGGCAAACGAATGCTGCTTCCGGCATTTACTTCTACTGCATCGAAGCAACCGCGTTGAACAACCCGAGCGACCGATTCGTCGCTGTGAAGAAGATGCTTCTTCTGAGATAGTGCCATTTGAATGGACTCCATCTTTGAGGTGGAGTCCATCTGGTTTTGGATTCTGCTTATTGTCTATTCTCCACAGACTACCCTCTTCCCACCCCGACTTTTTTCACTACTCCCATTTTCGATCCGAGGAATCTCTCGCCGATCTGCGTGAACTTTGCGGGAAAGTCGCTGACAAAAAACTGCAAGTTCGGCTTTTCTCTGCTTGAGTTTTTCAAGTGAAGCTCGTCCAAAACCATCATGACCTCGATCGCAGCGGATTGCCACTCATTTTTGATATTCCAGGAATATTTCATATATTCTGACATACTTATGGACTTGTTCAACCGACTGAAAATTGATGTCTCCGAAAAATTTCCTCATCTTTCTCGTGCTCCCATAACCGAAGCAGTGATTGAGATCCGCGCGCGTGCGAGTAAGCCTTGGATTGAGGCCGAGGTACTCGCGACACTGAAGCAACATTTGGTTCAGTACCCTGTGCACGTCTCTGCTCGCGGGTTTGAGCATAAATTCCAAGTGAGTCCCACCCAAGAAGCAAAGGTCGATTCGAAGGATCTCGGTTGGCAGGGACATGATTTTAGGTCGGCAGATTTGAAACAGATTGTCAAATTTCATCTCGATTTGTTTTCTTTTAGCAGACTAAATCCTTACGATAATTGGGAACGCTTTACAAATGAAGCATTAAGATTATGGAAAATACATAGAGAACTGTCCCAGCCACTGGAGGTTCAACGACTAGGCGTTCGATTCATCAATCGTATCCCTATAACAGAAGGGAAAATGGATTTAGAAAAATATTTCAAGGAGTTTCCGCAGGATTTGAAAAACTTGAATTTAAGCCTTACGGGTTTCTTACACCACAACATATTTTCGATTCCGGGATATCCTTACGCGATGAATATCATTAAGACTGTGCAACCTTCTGAGGCTCCGGGCGTAAAGGAGTTTGCACTTATTCTTGATATTGATGTCTATACTCAAAATGCTTTTGAAGCAAGCACGAAAACAATGGAGGAAAAACTTGCAGAAATGCGCTGGTTGAAAAATAAATCCTTTTTTAGTATCATTACCAACGAACTCAAGGTTAAACTTCAATGATACCAGAAATGATTACTACTGCCTATCTTTCCATCGGAACAAATGGGTACAGCGAAAGTGCCCAATTTATTAGTACCCAAATTGCTCTGAGTCAGACAGAACTCCGGAGACCAGAGTTTTATTTCTCAATAATGAAGAAAGTACTTCCCGATTTAATGGCCGTTGCGTCCGATGGTGTTGAAAGCGGTTGGGACGGTTACGATGCTCGCCCTGTTACGAAAGGAACGTTTGACCGGGCTATTGCCTTTCTTGAAAGTCTGCCTAATTCCATCCACACACCAACGGTTGGAGCAGAACCTGATGGACATATAACGTTCGAGTGGTACTCTTCACCTCACCGGTTGCTCTCCGTTAGCGTTAGTCCGGAAGGAGATTTGCATTATGCAGCGCTTATCGGTCACAATAGAGCTTATGGGACTGAGATGTTCTTCGGAGAGGCCCCAAAAGAAATTCTCGGATTGATCCGACGTATCGATGTTGTATGAGTGAAGAACCTGCTAACGTAGAGATCGACGATGATGAATGGCTAGCACGGTTCATCCTTTACAGCAGATGGATTCGTGGCAGTGATAACACCGTAAAACAGGACGCTTTTATTCCACCGCAAGACTCGGAGCTCTCCGTCACTCGCCATCTTGATCTATCTGAAGAAGAGTTATGGCAAGCGGGGCAAGTGGTAGCTAATACCCGTCCTTGAACCTTGTATGGAAGAGCCGACCTACAAGCAAGTATAGCACGCAATGAATCTCTCGACGTTCGGGCGGATCCCCCACCTGTGAATCATGCCATAATCGTTAGCTGGCCAAGCGACAAACCTGCGCAGAAAATAATTGCGCTTGAACTCGCTAGAGCAGCTTTGTACGTACCAAACCCAAATCAGGCATGAGATCGAAATCAGAAATCCCGACTACATGTCGGGATTCGTTCGACTTCTGCTACAGTAGCTACTGCTGAATTGACCTGGTTCATCCATCGCAGGTTCTTGTTCACTGTCTTCCTGCTCCTACCTTCTTCACCACGCCCATTTTCGATCCAAGGAACCTCTCACCGATTTGTGTAAACTTTGCGGGGAGGTCGCTGACAAAAAACTGCAAGTTGGGCTTTTCTCTGCTTGAGTTTTTCAAGTGAAGTTCGTCCAAAACCATCATGACCTCGGTCGCTGTCGCCTCGCCTGAGTCAATGAGTGTTGCTGTTCCTTTCAGCGCGTTGGAAATAACGTTCTTCAGCAACGGATAATGCGTACAACCGAGAACGAGCGTGTCTATCTTCTCGACAGAGAGCGGAAACAAATATTCCTTCGCAATCATCTCCGTCGCTTTGTGATCAATCCATCCTTCCTCCACGAGAGGCACGAACAACGGACACGCCTGGCTGAATACTTGAATTGTTTCGTCCAGTTGTCTGATCGCGTTCGCATAGGCGTTACTCGAAATCGTCCCGACCGTTCCGATAACGCCGATCCTCTTTTTCTTTGACGCAGACGTTGCGGCTTTCGCGCCCGGAATAATCACACCGACCACCGGAATATTCGCGAGCTTCTGCACAACATCGAGTGCCACGGCGGAAACGGTGTTGCATGCGATCACGATCATCTTCACGTTTTTCGAGAGAAGAAACTCTGTGTCGTCCTTTGCGTACTCTCGGACAACCTGGGGTGACTTCGGGCCGTACGGCACGCGGGCCGTGTCGCCGAAGTAAACGATATTTTCATGGGGCAATTGTTTCAGCAGCGCGTGTACTACGGTCAAGCCGCCGATGCCGGAATCAAAAACGCCGATTGGTTTGTCGGAGTTCATGGTGGAAGTCCATCCTTCTGGAATGAGTATTCGGAACTATTCAGCCACTAAGGCACGAAGACACGAGGGCTTCATAGAATGATCCGTTTGATCCCCTTCTTGATCAAGGGAACATTGAAGGGAATTAAATCCCTCTTTCATGCTTTGTACCTAGGTGCCTTCGTGGTTATGTAAGCTTTCGCAATAGTTGAACCGTTGCGATTTTCTTAATTATTGTGATGAGAGCTGGATGTTGATGAGCTGATAGATTCTGTGCATGATCTTTTCTTTGATCTCTTGTTTCCGTGCATCGGTGCGTATCGGTTTGCCGTCTTGTTCGTGAACATAGAAGGAGTCGACGATGCCGTCCACGCGTGTTGCAATTTTGGCGAAATGGATATTCAGCCCGAGTTTCGAAATTGTCCGTGTCACTTTGTACAAAAAGCCAACCGTGTCCGGCGCGTAGACATCGATGATCGTATAATCCGGCGCGTCTTCAAATACGACGTCTATCCGGATATTGGGATGGAAGAGCGGTTTTGGCCGCCGCTTCCATCGCCGGTGATGTTTTTCGAAAAGGTGCTCGAGGCTGGCGTTCCCCTGCATCACATCGTCAAAATCTTGTTGGATCTTTCCGGTTTGTTCATCGAGAAGCCGCGATTTCGTTGCTACATTCACAACGCGGAACTGATCGATAACGATTCCATCGTCACGAGTAAATATCTGCGCGTCAAAAATATTAGCATCATTAGCCGTCAATACGCCGCAGAGGTTGGAAAGCACAAACGGAGCGTCGTGTGTCAGTACTGTCACTGTGCTGTGCGAGTCTTCGTGGTTCATGATCGAAGAAATTGCATCGAGCCGCCGGATGTGTTCAATGTGCTCCGCAATATCTTCAATCGAAAAAATCTGGATATATGCTTCGTTGTGAATCGAAGAGACATGGAGTTCGACTTCTTCTCGCGGCAGCTGTTCGGACATCGCGCGAATAAGTGAGCGTATCGATTCCTGGTATTTTTCCCGTTGGAACGATACGGCTTCTTTGTACGGAAGCTTCCTCTCCAAAACGGCACGCGTGCGAACATACAACTCCTGCAGCAGCATTTCCTTCCACGTCGTCCACACGCTCTTATTGACGGCGGAGAGATCGCAGTAGGTTATGACGAAAAGCAGGTCCAATTGCTCTGGCCGGTGAAACATCTCCGCAAACTCTGCAACGGTCTTCGGGTTGCTGATATTTCGACGAAATGCGATCTGTTCCATCACCAGGTGATTGCGAATGAGAAACGTGATGTCGTGAAATTCATCATTGTAGTGAAGTCGTGCAAGAACGCGCTCGGCAACTTCAACGCCGCGGATTTCGTGATCGGCAATCCCGTGCGGTTTCTCCACATCATGAAGAAGTAGCGCAAGAAAGAGTATTTCTTTTTTCGGCAGGCTCCGGTACACTTCTGCAAGAACACCTTTGCCGCCGGAAAGACGCTCTGCGTGTCCGATCGCAATCAATGTGTGCGCATCGGTCGTATAGTAGTGGTACACACTGTGCTGAAAGAATGCTACAAGCTCTCCCCATTCAGGCAAATATTTCCCAAGGACGTCAAAATCGTTCATCATTGTAAGGGTCGAGGCAACGTTCGCCTCCATCCGCAGAATTTTCAGGAACACGGTTGCCGCTTCCTCGGTTGCTATACTCTGATGGTTGAAAAGCGAAGTGGTTTGGCCAATGGAGGCAAGAGTCCCCTGCAGCGAATGGCCCAATGTCAGGGAGTGGGCACCGCAAAGGTAGAATGCGTCGAGTATTTCTGCAGGTGTGGAAAGCTCAACGGCGGTATTGCGCCGAAGGAGTTCATCGCCGCGCGCAACGAATTGTTCATGGAGGATTTGCTCTTTCGGTTTTTTCCACGATGTGGGCTCAATGCTCTTGCGGAAATGATTGACCAGCCGTTGGTTCAAACGGAAGATGCTGCGTGCGTGGAGAAAATATTCGCGCATATATTTTTCGACATACTTTAGTCCTTGATCGTCGCCGTACCCAAGTCCCATTGCAATTTCCCGCTGAATGGGGAAGTCGAGCGAATCGTGGATCGTCTTGGCGAAGTAGTGCATCTCGTGGCGCGCGCGAAGTAGAAAACCGAGACCGTTGGTAACGGCATTTTGCTCTTCTTTAGAGATGACATTCTTCCGTTGGAAGGTATCGAGCATCAATCTGCATGATGATTCGGAATTCAAAAACGGCGATTCGGAAAAGTACTCCGTATCGGTCGAACGGTACACCCACAACAAGTTGTGGAGGTCGCGTAAACCGCCGGCGCTATTTTTCATGTTCGGCTCAAGAAGCTTTACTGAGTTGCCGTATTTTTCATGACGTTCGTCCATTCCAACAATGATCGCTCGGACAAACACAAGGTCAAACTTCTTCCGAATTGTTCTGAAGACGGCGTCGGCGTATTGCTCACGCAACGGTACGCCCCCGCATACAAATCTACTCTCCAAGATCGAAGCCCATGAATCAATATCCGTCTCATACAAGTTCACGCAGTCCTGAACCGCACGCACGCTATGTCCTATAGTAAATCCGGCGTCCCACAATGAATGAAGAAAGCGCTGTATCGCTTCCGCGCCGGTGCGCTTCGCCTTCTCGTCTTTCGCAAGAATCATCAAATCAAAATCGGAATGCGGGCAAAGTTCGAATCGTCCGTATCCTCCCAGCGCAACGACGGCGAAATCGTCGCGGTGAAACAGCGCGGTTGTCTTCCACAATTCGGTGAGGGTCGCATCGACCAGTGATGTCAATCGCGCCGCTACGGCAAAGCCGTCCGCACCAGCGCGATGCTTTTGAAAAATTATTGCGGATTCACAGGTGTATCGCTCTTTGATCGTCAAGGATAATTGTTGTATTGGATGTGACAACACAATATAGAAAAGCGCGCCAGGATTTACAAATGGGGGGCGTTTTGGTTGCCCGTCCTCTGCGATATGGGGCTTCCAAAACTTGGAGGATGGGACGCCTTCAACATCATGAAAGAGCTACATCCGAGTGTGAAAGTGGTTTTCGCGAGCGGCTACCTCGACCCCTAATTGAAAGCGGGGATCCTCAAAAGCGGTGCGATAGATTTTGTCCAGAAGCCTTACGATCCGGATGAGATCATCAAACACATTCCTGAAGTGATTGACAGCAGCAAAAGTTGAAAACTTTCCTGGAAGCCCCCTACATCCCTGCGATGTCTGCATCGAGCATCGCCTATTGCGGATGAAAAGGATTGACTTGTTTATCCGCTTAATTGGCAAGAATGCCTTTGTCCTCTTCATCTTTTTCCCGCGGTTGAACGATTCTTGAGTTTCATAGCTTCGTTGCGACCACTACAACGTCTTTCATCACTCGATGGATTCCTCCCGCTGCATCGAAGGCCTCAAACAAAATTATGTACATTCCTATTCGCACTCGTCGATTATTATCATCGAGTCCATTCCAGAGAAGTGTCCCCGACGACGCGGCGGGTTCGTTGTTGGCAAGTGCTCGTACTAATCTCCCTTGTACATCAAAACATCGTACGCGGATCATCGATATCGTCGACGGTAATGAATATGTTATCGCAAGAATGTCCTCATTGCCGTCATTATCCGGTGAGAACGGATTGGGTGACAATGAGAGGCCCGATGCCGACGGGATACCTTTTGTAAATATGCTATTGGTCTGCAGAGGCGTTGCGCCGGACGGTGCCACCGATGTGCTCCAATTGCGTCTGTCATTGCTTTCAAACGATGGATTGATGCGCTCAATGGATTTTCCGACTGTCGAGGTGTTGAGAGACGGATTGTGCCACGATGGAGAATAGCGGAGACTATCTATTGTAGTATTTGTTTGGTCGACAAGAACGACATCGTCTCCGGAATTGTTGAGAGATAAATCTTTGTGCGTGACGAGCGTTAGCCCGCCGGTACTCGCCTTGAGAAGAGGATACCGCGCGAAGAACGACGAGTCCGCGGCAATGACAAGGAAATGGTTGGGAAGTAATAGAAGCGATTCGCTTGGGAATTGAATGCGGTTCCCCGAGCTTGAAGAAGCATCTATAATTTTCCATCCCTGCACATCAACCGTGTCGGCGGTTCGATTAAATAGCTCGATGAACTCCGAATAGCCCACAAGCGGCTCGTACAAGATTTCATTAATAACGACTGATTGCGGTGGAAATTTATTCACTCCTGAAAAGAAAATTGTGTTGTTGGACATCCGTTGGTCATCGGGAAAATCTGCAAAGCAAATGATCGGAATCTTTCCCTTAGCAGTGGTTTGCCAGTTGAATTGCACGATCATCGAATCGGAGGGTGCGAGGAATCCCCCGTTTGCGGTGTGCACTAGTTTCATGGCTGATACAGTGTTGTCTCCGACCGCATCATAGTAAAACCGCACGATGAATCCGGCGACGGTACGTCTTCCGCTATTGTGCACCGTTGCCGTTAGGGTAAGGCTGTTCTCCGATACTTTCGCGCTCCCACTCGTCATTACAAGATCGAAATCTTTCCTCGCAGCATTGTTTTCAATTCCGGGCGTCGGTGACGAGCTTCTCCAATTCGCAGAATCGGTCGACAAAAAGTCGTAGTCAATGCGCTCCAACGATTTTCCGTTTGCGCCCCCCCATGCCGGTGTATACCAAACACTATCCATAACCACACCGCGACTGTCAAAGAGCACGACGGCGTCGGGCGTGGTATTATTCAAAGCAGAAAATGGCTCTACAAACAACGGAACGGAGACTCCAAAATAATTATGTAAGGAAGAATCAGTCGTGGCGAGAAAATATGCACCGGGTTGAATGATGGATTGCGTACCTGCGAGCACCGATTGTGATTTTGTGTTCGCGTCGGATATTTTCCAGCCTCCCACATTGACGGCGCTGCTGTTTGCATTGTAAAACTCGACCCATTCCGGCATATCCCCGACCGGCGCATACATGATTTCGTTGATAACGATGGAGTGTGGTTGAACCCCGACGATAAACGAAAGCCCTCTACCATTATTGAGCGAATCGCCGTCCCGCGGTGCCTCAACAGAAATGAAGATCTTTCGTACCCCCTGGGAGGCAATAGTTATCGGTCGAACTATTGTCTGAGAATCGGACGGGAGAAGTGTTGAAAGAATCATTTCGGCAATGAGCTCGTCGGGTTGTGGGTCGTTATTGGAATCGAGAAAGAAACGCACTGTGCTTTGAACAATCGGCTCCCTTCCAATATTTTTGACGACGACGCCTATCTCGAACTCCTGATTTACTATAGGAGACATCGTGGAGAGATAAATCCGTTCCACCGAAATGTCACGTTCCTTTTTTGACAGACTGTTGACAGAGCCAGGTGTTGCATACGGCGCATATCGCGAACTTCCCCAATTACCTGGTTGGTTCGAAGCGGACGCTGTGTCGATTCGTTCCAATGATTTTCCGTTTGTTCCTCCCCAAGTGGATCTATAGGCAACGCTGTCCACTGCAAACCCTGTCGGGTCGGCGATGACAACCGCATCGGCATCATTGTTCAACGTGGCAAAGGAACTTTTTATAACCGGGACGGTGATAGTGGGAAAGTAATATATAATGGAAGAATCCTTTGATATGATGAAGAATTGCCGGGGGGCAATGCGGATCGATTGCAGCGTGATGACACTGCGCGACGTTGTGTTGTCGCCAATTTTCCACTGAGAAAGAGAAATCGTGTCGGCGAAGTTGTTGATACATTCAACCCATTCCGGGCCCGCGGCAGGCGCGTACATTATTTCATTGATAATCATTGAGCGAGGCGGATATCCCACGAAGATGGTGCTTGCTGCGGTATTATTGGACGTATCTTCGTCGCCAGACAGAACCAGCTTTGCGACCAATCGATGATTGCCGGCGGTGACAGCCGGATAGTTAAGCGTAAAAGTTGTCGACTCGGCGGACGCAAATGATTGCTGTACCTCTTGCTCATCAATTCTCTCCTCCGGTGCAGTGAGCGAGTCAAAGTTTTTGTCATCAAACAGCCGGAGTAAAAACGAGCGGAGGCCCGCAAGGGCGCGGTTAACAACGCTGACGCGTACGCTGAGATTCTCGCCGCTCCGAACCGCAACGGGGAGAAATTGCATCCCAGCGATCGAAAGGTCGATAGTTTTTAGAACGGTGACGACAACATCATCGATTCTCAACGTTCCAGTCGCACCGGATCCGTTCCCCACAACGCGCCAACGGAAGCGAACTGCGGACTGGTTGTTCATCGAAGAAGGAAGCTGAAGACTTCGCAAGCGATAATTTGTGCTGCCGCTGTTCTTGAGTGTATCTCCGATTTGAATTGTATTGGCAGTATCGTTCATCAGCATCGCTTCCACGAGAAGGCCGGAGTTGTGGGTTGACGTCCGCCGTTCATAGAACTCCAGCACTCCGGCAACCTTCCCTGCAAAACTGACGGTGGGGGAAATGAGGCTCTGCGGTATTTTGGAGTCTGTGGAGATGAGCGTGTTTGGGGCGCTTAAGGGCGTTGATGTTGTCGTCGAGAAATCCCCCGACGAGGTTTTTGTTGTGGTTGTGGCCCAACCGATAGGAAGTCTGGGGACAACAACAGTATCGAACCTTTCCACGAATGGAGGGGAGAGAACTTGCGCTTCAAGAAGTGAGAAGTTTAGCGTGGATAAAAATGATGTAAAGCACAACATTCTTGAAATCATGAGCCCTCCCCTGATGATTGCACGATGGTGATCGGTGTATTTATCTGCGAGCGGTACAATAGCTCTATTTTAGAATGGCGACTGCACCAAGATTTTTCGATGAAGTCGACACAGTACGCAGGGGAGGTGTTACGGGAAGAGACGCTTACAACTCAGTTTTTCAGTTTTCCCTCAATAGTGGCGAGCAGAAGTTCATTGCCGAAAGGCTTCACAAGATACGCGTCGATGCCCAACCTCACCCCAGCCCGGATAATGTATTCATCGCTTACTCCGGACATGAGAAGAAATGGGACATTGTCAAATCGTTTCATGTTTCTGACTTGATTATAGAATTCAAAACCACCCTGATCCTGTGAAGGGAACATGATATCGGAGAGAATCAAACTGGGCGTCTGCTTCTCCAGAATTGTCACAGCATCTTCGACAGTCTCGGCGGTGAGCACTGTGTACCCGTGACGCCGAAGGATGGCAGCATATGTCAGCAGGATTGTTTTCTCATCATCAACAACGAGAATTGTTCCATGAGCAGGCGGAGATCGCTTCGCTTCCAAGATTTTCGCTTCAGAATCCTTGTGTTGCTCCATTGTAATGCCGTAGCGCTTCCTCATAAGCTCAAGGACTTGTGCTTCATGATCACTGATCGCACCGTCATGCAACACAACGCGGAGTGCATCGACGTATGCTTCAATTTTGATTTCATTTTCCAAGTGTGCATGTTGCTCGTCGGTAATGTCGAAGAGGCCTCGCACTTTTTTCAGTTCGGCGATCTCTTTGTCATTCAGAATACCGTCGAACAACATCTCATTCAATATTTCACGATACATCAGGAGCCTTCCCACTGCTTCCTCGGGAGTTTCAACGGGGGAGTATTTTTTCCTTTGGCGGCGCAGGAGACGATGGGGGTGCGACTGTCTGTTTGAGAGGGGGAGCCACTATCTTCAAAACTGGTTGCGCGTCGGTGTTCATTAGTGATTCAATGGTCTCCGAATACGCTTGGGCAAAATGATTTGTCGGATCTAGTGCCGTTACCTGAGCGACTTGTTCCAACGCGCGCTGGTACTGCTTCATCGCAATGAGCTTGTCCGCTTCTTTGAGATGTTGCGCTATCGCTTGAATCTTGTTATCCAGATCCTGCATATGGGCTTGAGTGCGCTGTTGAGTTGCTTCTTCTGCCTTTTTTTGAAATGTGCGGATGCGCTCCGATAGTGATCGCGCCTGGTAATTGCTGGGGTCCTGCTTCAAGATGCGATCGGTCTCAATAAGAGCATCATCGTAGCGGCCCGCCCGCAAGTGATAGTCGGCAATCCGTACATGCTCATAGATGCCCTCCTTTGTAAGCGGTTCAATTGCTTGATGAAGCGGAGCTTCTTCTTCTTTTTTCTGGAGGAGACGGATGCGATCTTGAAGTGTCCGGCCTTGATAGTTTCTGGAATCAATCTGGAAGACATAATCGATTTCTATCAGAGCTTCGGAATAGCGTCGCGAGCGGAGGAACTCTTCGGCGTTGCGGAGATGCTTGGCGATTTTTTCGAGGTTTGGATTCATGACTTCTACTCTGCCCAAGCATGATGGCCCTCTTGTGAACTAGATTCTGGAGGAACCATGCGATCCATGACGCCAGAAAGATAAGAATTCGAATCCAAATAATCAATTCTCGGTATCCCGTAGAAATGCATCCTGTGAATTTTTTAGACAACACTTGACAATACTACAGGAAATGTTATCTTTGTCGTAGTGATTATTTGCAATATTTTTGCTTCCAGTTCCTTTAAGATTTGCCGTAGGGAAGGTGCACTTTTTACACTTGAGATTCCACCTCTAATGTTAAACTCTTCTAACTTACATCTCTTCTATGCCTGCAGACCTGCTCTGCAGCACGACTCTCCGTACTTCAACGGGCATTACCTCTGTTGTTGCTGTCGCTGATCTCAATTTTCCCTTTGTAACATTCGTTTTTACTCTATCGCTCAATAATAAATAGAGATACATATCTCTATGAGGTGCATTCTTATTATCTGCGCAAAAATAATATGAATGTATCGTATAGTGGAGACTGTTTTCGAACACACACAAAAAAGGTATTCCATGTCAGATACATCCGCAACTGTTGAGAATCGTAAACGGATCACCGGTTTTTCCACTTTCCGCGCTGTACCAATGCAAAAATATATCAACTCCAATCACGGGAAACGGAGAAGTTTATTGAAAGCAATCAGTTATCGCGTCGTTGGGTCTTCGGCGACGGTGTTCATCTCTTTTATCCTCACACGAGAACTGAGCCTATCTTTGTCAATCGGAGCGCTGGAACTTGTTGGCAAGATCGGACTCTTTTATATCCATGAGAGAATATGGGACAGAATATAGCGCGCGAATCGGACTTAGAAGCCCTCAATCGCCGTGCGGAAGTTCTTCGGGTGCCGGACCTGATCCGCTTGGCTCATTCCGCTTTTGATAAGCGGTCAATTTTCACAACATCCTTCGGTGCGGAAGATCAAGTTCTCACGCATATTCTTGCAGAGGAAAAACTTCCGGTCGATATTATGACGTTGGACACGGGAAGACTATTCAACGAAACAATTGAAACATTCGAAAAGACGTCGAAAAAATACGGCAACATCATCAAGACACTCTTCCCTGACCCGAAGGATGTTGAAAGCTATGTCAACACAAACGGAATCAATGCGTTTTATGAATCTGTGGAGATGCGGAAGGAATGCTGCGGTATCCGCAAAGTAAAGCCGTTGGAACGGGGATTGAACGAATACGGGATTTGGATCACCGGCCTGCGCGCAGATCAATCGGAGAATCGTTCCGAATTGCATTTCTTCGATTGGGACAATCGCTTTAAGATCGTAAAGGTCAATCCACTGCTGCATTGGACTTTTAACGAGGTTATGGATTTCATAAGAACCAATTTTGTTCCATACAATCTTCTCCATGACAAAGGCTTTGTCAGCATCGGCTGCGCGCCATGCACGCGAGCAATTCAGGAAGGAGAAGATTTTCGTGCCGGACGATGGTGGTGGGAATCTTCAAAAAAAGAATGCGGTTTACATCAGTCATAAAATAAATCGCCGCAGAGACGCGGAGAAAAATATATATCTTTGCGCCTCTGCGGTAAAAGAAATTATCTATGAATTATCTCAAAGAACTCGAATCCGAAGCGATTTACGTCATCCGGGAAGTCGCAGCGCAGTTTGAAAATGCTGCGATCCTCTTTTCGTGCGGAAAAGATTCGATCACGATAGCGCATCTTGCGAGCAAAGCGTTTTTTCCGGCGGCTGTTCCTTTTCCTCTTGTTCACATCGATACAGGACACAATTTTCCGGAAGTGTTGGAGTTTCGCGACGCATTCGTCAAAGAAATCGGCGTGCAATTGATCGTTGGCTCCGTTCAAGAAGCGATCGACAAGGGCGAAATAACCGAACAGGCGGGTAGGTATGCAAGCAGGAATATGCTGCAAACACACGTTCTTTTAAAATCAATTGAACAGTATGGGTTTGACGCCTGCATAGGCGGCGCCCGCCGCGACGAAGAAAAAGCACGCGCAAAAGAACGGTTCTTTTCTGTGAGGAATGATTTTGGCCAATGGGATGTGAAGAGACAGCGTCCTGAATTGTTCGATATGCTGAACGGAAAAATTCACAAAGGAGAAAATGTCCGTGTGTTTCCGATCAGCAATTGGACCGAGCTCGACGTGTGGAATTATCTCAAAGAGGAACGGCTCGCCATTCCGAGTATTTATTACGCACACTCAAGGCCGACATTCTTGCGTGATGCCTTGATCTGGCCGATTTCCGATTTCGTTCCCCTTGTTACGGGTGAAACTGCCGACGTGCGGCAAGTGCGCTTTCGTACCGTCGGCGATATGAGTTGCAGCGCCGCCATCGAGTCGGGAGCTTCAACGATCGATCAAATTATTTATGAAATTGAAAATGCGCAGACGTCCGAACGCGGCGCGCGAATCGACGACAAATGGTCCGAAGCCGCAATGGAATTACGGAAAGTACAGGGATATTTTTGACATGAAAGAAGTCCTTCGCATAGCAACAACCGGTAATGTTGACGATGGAAAAAGTACTCTCATCGGAAGACTATTGTACGAAACACACTCCCTCCCTGCCGATAAAGTTGAAGATCTGGTCCGTGCAAGCAAGCGCCGGGGATTCAACTCTCCCGATTTTTCACTATTGACAGACGGCCTCCTTGCCGAACGCGAACAAGGAATTACCATCGACGTTGCCCACGTTTATTTTCAAACGACCAAACGTAAATTCATTGTTGCCGATACGCCGGGGCACGAGCAGTATACCCGTAATATGGTTACGGGAGCTTCAACATCATCCGTAGCGCTCATTCTTGTCGACGCGCGCAACGGAAGCCTGCTTCAAACGTATAGACATTTTCTCATTTCACATATTCTTGAACTTTCGACCGTCATTGTCTGCATCAACAAGATGGACCTTGTCGGCTATGATGAAAAGCGGTATCTCCAGGTTGTTGACTCTCTCTCTTCGTTCGCACAGCGCCTTGGGTTTCCTTCATCGAGGCTTGTTTTTCTTCCATTGAGTGCAAGCTCGGGAGATAATGTCACGTCGCTTTCGCGCAACACCCCGTGGTATAAAGGAAAGTCACTGCTCGAACTTCTCGAAACGATTGAAGTGCCGGGCGCCGGTGATACTCTCCCGTTTCGATTTTCCGTCCAGCTCATACTACGCTCGAAACTTCCTGAATACCATGATTACCGCGGTTACGCCGGAAAAATTGCCAGCGGCAACATTCGTGTTGGCGACAAAGTCACTATCCTGCCATCGCACATTACGACTACTGTGAGTGGTATAGACGTGTACGGCAGAGAAATTGAATCTGCTCAAGCGGAAGAAATGGTTTCCATTCATCTGGAAAAAGACCTCGACTTGAGTAGAGGCGATATGATCGTGAATGAAAGTCAACTTCCGACTGTTTCCAGAACCGTTGAAGCGCGGCTCTGCTGGCTTCACGAACGGCCCGCAAAAGTGCGTTCCCGATATCTTCTTCAGCACGGTGTTCGGCGTGTTTACGCTCGTATAGACACCATCCGTTCCGTCATTCATCCGGAGTCGTTGGAAGCGCTGCAGAACGCCGGAACGCTTTCACTCAACGATATTGGGGACGTGTCAATCACAACTGGCATCGAATTATTCTATGACCCGTACCGGCGCAACAAAGCGAACGGCGCATTTATCATAATCGATGAGGCAACAAACGATACTGTTGCCGTCGGTTTTATGTCGAGCACAAAATAAATTTTTCACGAGGTGCCTTATGCAAAGTTTCAGAACCGAACTCGAAAACCTGCACAATCCCATCGTAGAACGGGATATTATCGATCTCGAAAAGAAGATAAAACTCTATCGGGACGGAAAGATCGATGACGACAAATTCAGAAGCCTTCGGCTGGTCTGCGGGGTCTATGGACAACGTCAATCCGGCGTCCAGATGGTACGAATAAAAATCCCGTTCGGACGATTGTCGGTGAAACAACTCCTAACTATTTCGGATATCGCGGAGGAATATGGGAGCGGAAACCTTCACGCAACGACACGACAGGATATCCAGATTCACTATGTAAGCCTCGAACGGACGCCGGAGCTGTGGGCGCGCCTCGAGCGGGACGACATCACTCTCCGGGAAGCGTGCGGCAATACCGTTCGCAACATCACGGCGTCGTCAACGGCAGGCATCGATCCCAAAGAACCGTTTGACGTTTCGCCCTATGCATACGAATTATTCCGGTACTTTCTCCGCAATCCGATCTGCCAGGAACTGGGGCGCAAGTTCAAGATCGCGTTTTCTTCCAGCGAAGAGGACACAGCATTCGCGTTCATTCACGACATCGGCTTCATTCCGAAGTTGAAGAACGAAAACGGAAAAAAAGAAGTGCGCGGTTTCAAGGTCGTCATCGGCGGCGGACTGGGTTCCTATCCGCATCTTGCGCAGACGGCGTTCGACTTTCTAGAAGAACAACATATTCTCCCCTACGCCGAAGCGCTGCTCCGCGTCTTCGATCGTTACGGCGAACGCAAGAACCGGCAAAAAGCCCGAATGAAATTTTTGCTTGACCAGTTTGGGTTGGAAAAAATGCGTGAGTTGATCCGTGAAGAATGGAAAGCACTCAAGGTAAAGGAATATTTGGTGGACAGAGACATTCTTCCCACGAGTCTTATCCCGGAATCTATCAACCCAAAAACTCCTGCAAACATCAACGAACGGCAGTTCAAACGATGGCGCGAAACGAACGTCTTTGAACAAAAGCAAAAAGGGTTCTACGGTGTTTATGTGCGTGTGCCCCTCGGCAATCTCGACGTGAAGAGGGCGCGGCTTCTCGCCCAGATAGCGAAGACGTACGCTTCGGAGGGAATCCGTATCACTGTTAACCAGGGATATTTGTTGAAGTTCGTGCGTCTCGACAATTTGCCCGGGTTGTATCATTCTCTCGATGATATTTCTCTCGCCGATCCGGGCTTCGACAGCACGAACGACATTACTGCGTGCCCGGGAACGGATACATGTAATCTCGGCATTTCCGACAGCACGAGCATTTCGCTCGACTTGGAAAAAGTTATTTCGCAGGAATATCCCGACCTGATCTACAACAATAACATCAAGATCAAGATCAGCGGATGCCCCAATTCATGCGGTCAGCACGGGCTTGCAAGCATCGGTTTTCACGGCAGTTCGTTCAAGGTAGGAAATTATTCTGTCCCCGCACTGCAGGTCGTTCTCGGCGGCGGACAGTTAGGAAACGGTGAAGGCCTGTTGTCGGAGAAGATCACTAAAATTCCTTCGAAACGCGGTCCGGACGTCCTCCGGCTTCTTCTTGACGATTATATTGAAAACCAAGGAGAGGGCGAGTATTATGAGAACTACTATCGCAGGCAAGGCAAAGAATACTTTAACGCTCTATTGAAACCGTTTGCGAACCTGACAAACCTTGTCCCGAACGATTACATCGATTGGGGGCACACCGAACAGTTTGCCCTTAAAACGAAAGTTGGCGAATGTGCTGGCGTTATCATCGACCTTGTTGCAACGCTGTTGTGTGAAACGGAAGAAAAGCTCCGGTGGGCGAAGGAAACGTTCGACAATGGACATTTTGCCGATGCAATCTACCACAGCTACAATGTGTTCGTCAACGGCGCGAAAGCGATGCTCTTGAAGAAAGATGTCATCGTGAACACGCAGAACGGCATTTTGCGCGATTTCGAAACGCAGTACGGCGGTGAAAGTAGATTTCAATTTCCGGAAGGGTTCAAAGAATTCGTCTTGCGCATCAACAAGAATGAACCGACGAAAGAATTTGCCAAACACTATCTCCACGATGCAGAACAGTTTCTTGAAACAGTAAAAAGCGCTCACACGGCAACAGATAAAGTCGAAACGGAGGCGAGAATATAGGATGAACACTCTCTATCCAATTTTCCTGAAAATAGATGGCAAACCTGTCTTAGTTGTCGGCGGCGGAAAAATTGCCGAGCAAAAAATAAGCGGACTGCTGGAGGCGAAAGCCAAGATCACGGTCATCTCGCCTCACGTTACCGAAGGAATCGACGCTTTTGCAGTGAACAATGATATTACTCTGCACCGAAGAACCTATCAGAGAAAAGATGTTGAGGGCTGCGTTCTCGTATTTGGTGCGACGAACAATCCTTCGGTGCATAAAGAAATTTTTGACGATGCAGTCGCTTACAACATCCCCGTGAACATTGTCGATGTTCCGGATCTCTGTAATTTTTATCTTGCTTCCGTTTTTCAAAACGGCGATCTAAAAGTCGCGGTATCGACGAACGGAAAGAGCCCCACCCTTGGAAAAATTATCCGGGACAGAATTGCCACCGAGTTTAGCAGGGGATATCCCGCATTGCTGGAGACGCTCGGCGACCTGCGCCCTTCGGTGCATTCAATCTACCCGAACTCCGACGAACGAAAATCTATATTCGAGCACATAGTCAACGACGAGCTCAAACGCAGAAATATTGCTGTTTCGGGACCAGAAGACATTGCACCTCCGGTCAGTTCCTCCCGGCCTGGAAAAGTCTACCTCGTCGGCGCTGGGCCGGGCGATCCGGAATTGATAACCGTAAAAGGCCTTCGCCTCCTCAAGCAAGCAGATGTTGTTGCATACGACGCTCTCGCGGGCTTCGAGCTTCTTTCTTCGACAAAGCCGGATTGCGAGAAGATTTTTGTCGGAAAACGCTCAGGAGCCCATTACGTTCAGCAGAATGACATCAACGCTCTTCTCGCGCAGAAAGCGAAGGAAGGAAAAATCGTTGTTCGCTTGAAAGGGGGCGATCCGTTCGTTTTCGGCCGGGGCGGCGAAGAACTGGAAGCGTTGCGCGAAGCCGGCGTTGAAGTGGAAATCGTCCCTGGAATTACGGCGGGCACCGGCATTCCCTCATCGCTTGGAATTCCATTGACTCATCGCGGCGTGTCATCCAATGTTGTATTTGTTACTGGCACCGAAAATCCGGGTAAAGAAGAGAGTGTCGATTGGAGGAATGTCGCCGCCATCGATACAATCGTCATTTACATGGGAATCAAGAACCTGTCGCGCATCGTTACTAAACTAATCGAAGCTGGATGTTCTCAGGAAACTCCGGTCGTTGCTATTTTCGGCGGAACAACATCGGAAGAAATTGTGGTGGCAGAAACCTTACACAAAATCGGCGAGAAGGTAAAACAGATCGAGACCGATGCTCCGGGGATCGTCATTGTTGGCGACGTTGTAGGGTTTTTGAATTTTGAAAATGGCGGTGCATTTATAAAAGAACTTTCAATTTAGACTTTTACTTTTTCGAGATTTGATCAGAAATCATTCTCAGAATATTCACTCTAATATCTATATTGACATTTGCAATTATCACTTTATAGGTAATCAATAGCGCCATGCCCAAGTGGTTAAAGGAAGAGCTTGCAAAACTCTTTTGCCGCGGTTCGAATCCGCGCGGCGTCTCACAAAGTGCTAAAGATTGCAGTTGTAATTTTTTATCAAAAAAATGAAGAGGAGAAATCTTATGAATCCCAATACGCATCATAAGCGGCATGTATCTACAACGCTCTCTATTCTGTTTCTCAATCTCTCATTGTTCTTTTTTTTCGAAACAATATTGGCACAGCCATCTCAGAGTGGATTAAAGGAAAAACCGTATGTCGTAGAATATTACTATAAAACAGCGTGGGGACATGCGGATGAATTCATCCAGTTATACAAAAAGAATCATTATCCTGTGATGAAAAAAGAAGAGGAGCTGGGACGCATTCTAAAGTTGACGATCACTAAGCCGCGTTTGCATTCAACGGAAGACGGGCGATGGGATTTCAAAGTAACGATTGCGTGGAAAAATATTCAGATTACGGACGATGGGTTTGATGAACAAGAGCTGATCCGCAAACTATATCCCGATCAGGAAACATATAAGAAAGAAGAACAGCGACGCTTTGAGATTTTACTTGCTCATTGGGATTTGCCGGTTGTCGATGTCGATCTCGATAAATAAGAATTATGTAATTAGGTAGGAACGTAACCAAAATAGATGTTGGTGAAAAGTTTCATCAATAGGTTCTCCGATCGGTGATTGAAACGATATTCGACTTCCTTAAGATACATCGGGAAATGATATTTTGGAACACCACGATAGTTATGCAAGTGATCTTCCCCCCATCTTTCGGACATGAAGATAAACCATTATTTTCAAGAAATGAGGTAACAGCCCATGGAAGAGAAACCGTAGAGATGCATCCGTAGAAGTGTGGAAGAAGCGACTTACCCGCCATTTTTGGTGGAAGCTTCAGGCACAGTGCCTTTTCATCTCGAACACACGACATGGCAACCTCACAGCCAAATCCCCGTCTTGCAGTTCACTCCATTTGCCGTTGCACCATCTCTCACTCCTTAACTTTATTTAACAGCAATATTTAGGAATTATTCATATTTTGTGTCTCGCAGGAACAGAGTGTCATCAATCAATTTTTTGGGAGATTTGTTTGAAGAAAATCGCCGTCATCTTCGGAACGCGCCCCGATACAATCAAGTTGGCTCCCATCATTCTTGAATTGAAGAAGGAAAAGAAATACTTCGACACTCTTACCATTGCGACAGCCCAGCATCGGCGCATGCTGGATCAGGTCCTGGATGTCTTCAAAATCGTGCCGGACTATGACCTCAATATCATGAGGCCCAAGCAATCCCTCGCCTCGCTTACTGAAAGTACCATAGCTGCTGTCGACACTGTGCTTGTGAGAGAAATGCCGGATATGGTCCTCGTGCAGGGGGACACGACGACCACGTTCGTTGGGAGTCTTGCTGCATTCTACCGCCATATTCCTGTCGGGCACGTTGAAGCCGGTTTGCGTACACATGACAAAGCCAATCCATTCCCCGAGGAAATCAACCGGCGGCTCACAAGTTGCATAGCAGATTTGCACTTTGCGCCGACTGCCACATGCAAGAACGCACTGCTCCGCGAGCATGTCGACCCGAGGAATATTTTTGTCACCGGAAATTCGGTGATCGACGCGCTGAGGATTTCCGTGAAGAAACATTATTCATTCAGCATCCACACCCTCAATCAGCTCGCGGCGCAGAACAATCGTATCGTTCTTCTCACCATGCACCGGCGCGAAAACTGGGGCGAGCCAATGCGCGCCGCCTGCAGCGCTGTGAAACGACTCGCTGCCGCCTACCCGGACATGAATTTTATTTTCCCGGTTCATCTCAATCCTGTTGTACGCGAAGTTGTATACGGCACACTCAGTTCGCTGAATAATGTCTTCCTCATCGAGCCGTTGGATTATATGGATTTTGTGAATTTGATGGCACGTTCGTATCTCATTATTACTGATTCCGGCGGGGTCCAGGAGGAGGGGCCATCGCTGGGGAAGCCGATTCTTGTTCTCCGAAAAGTAACCGAGCGCCCCGAGGCGGTTACGTACGGCACGGTAAAGCTTGTCGGCCTCGATGAAACCAGAATATTTTCCAGCGCAAAGAAGTTAATCGACAGCAAAGCGGCGTACGCAAAGATGGCGGGAGCGATAAATCCGTATGGCGACGGACATGCGGCCGTACGAACGGTTCACGCTGTCAAAAAGTATTTTGGGTTCTCAAAGAAAGTTATTCACGAATTCAGGCCACGGTGACTCTATGAACGCTTCCACGTATCGTTGATTTGTGGAACGGCTCCGGAGAGGTTTCGCAACGCATGAAGAAATATGTTCAGTTGTCGCTTGTTATCGCGGCGCTAGTTCTTTTCCCACAGAACGGAAACAGCCAAGAAAATCCACCAAAGAAAGTTCTGATCGTTGTCGAGGGGGGGTCCGACCTGAAGAATTACGCAATCGGCGACGGACGCCAGCTCGCAACGCTGCTCGGTCATTTCAACGTCACCGCGACGCTTAAAGGGGTGAACAAATACGGCGGTGGCGAAGTAAATAATTTCGACTTCACCTTCTACATCGGCTTCAATCCGCGGAATGTTGTCCCATCAAGATTTCTCGAAGACGTGCTGGCAACCGACAAACCTGTTGTCTGGATGAATACCGGCATGATCGAGTTCTCAAAAAAGTACAACGTACGAAAGAAATTCGGCTTTACAGTGCCCATGTTGGATTCAGTTGACGGGTTCGATTTGGTGAAATCTAACAATAGAATCTTTACCAAAGGGGAGCCGAACACAAACCTTATTGAAATCGCCGACCGGCGCCTCGTGACAGTTGTTGCCTCCGCCTATTCATCGAAAAAACGAAAAGAAATTCCATACATCATCAAGTCCAAGCATTTCATATATATCGCCGATTCGCCCTTTGCTTCGGCGACCGAGAACGATCGCTATCTTCTCTTTGCCGATATGCTGCATGATATCCTCGGCGAGGAACACGAAGAATCCCACTCCGCCATTATCCGCATCGAAGACGTTGACCCATTGGAGAATCCGGACAAATTGAGGGATATCGCCGACATCCTGTCGGGACTGAACATTCCATTTCTTGTCGGCGTCATTCCATTTTATGTCGACCCCGGCGAAGGCATCCGTGTCAGCCTCTCTGATAAGCCCGATTTCGTTGACGCGTTAAAGTATATGGTAAAAAACGGCGCGACGCTTGTCATGCACGGCATTACGCATCAATACAAAGGAACGACCGCCGTCGACTTTGAGTTCTGGGACGAAAGCACGAACAAGCCGATCAAAGATGAGACCCCGGAGGGCGATGCAAAAAAAATTGAGCTTGGAATTCAGGAATTTACAAAGAACGGCCTCGCACCGCTCATCTGGGAAACGCCCCATTACACAGCATCCCTTATGCTGTACAGCACGATCGCAAAATATTTTAGCGCGGCGATGGAGCAGCGCTTGTCTATTGAGGATGCCGATTACAGCCAATACTTCCCTTACATCATCAACAAAGATCTGTTCGGGCAAAAAATTTATCCGGAGAATCTCGGTTACGTTCCGCTCAATCCGAGCAAAGCCGAGAGCGAAGCGTATATCCAGAACATCATCAAGAATGCAAAGACAAATCTGTACGTCCGCGATGGATTTGCATCGGTTTTTTTTCACCCTTTTCTCGACCTCGATTTGCCGAAGCAACTCGTGGACGGAATTGAAGATCTTGGCTATACCTACATCGACCTGCGCGAGCAAAAAAATTGGGTGAAGACCAAAGACAGGGTGATCTTAACCGGAAGTCAAAGCTACACGATTCATCTCGATGATCAGTACCTGCTCGAATCATTCTTCGATCACAACGGGGAAATTAGGAGCAAGGCGATCTCTGAAAAACGGCTAAAGGGGGTCATTACAAAAACTGTCGAGCTGGAACCGGGTGAATTGTATAAAGCCGAGCCGACCGAGTTTCGCGACCGGTCAATCTCATTTATAGAGAAAGCGGCGTACAACGTCAAGAAGGTGTATGAGAATATTTTTACAAAAGAAGAAGAGTGGACCGATATTCGCGTCGCCATTTTGTGGAACCACCACGTCAAGGGCGCTGCCTTTAACGACCAGGCATCGCTCGCCGCGGTGTTCCGTAATGTAAACGTGCGCGTCGATACGATTTTCATCGGCCAGCCGATCGAACTGTTGCAGTATAATTTGCTCATTGCCCCATACGCGTTCATCGACTCGCTCAGGCAAACCGATTACGATCTCATCAATAACTTCGTGGAGAACGGCGGTAATCTCATCACCGACACGAAAAACGACCTTGCGGAAGAACTCGGCATCAGCTTCACGCAAACACGCATCCGCGTGAGCAGAATCCGAGACCGATATTTTCCCGAAGAGCGCATCGTCTGGCGCTACTCCGAACTCGCAAGCAAATTTGAAACCGGAAATGTAGACGAAGTCTTCTGCGTTGACGAAGTGACCGGATCGCCGATGGTTATCGGAAAGAGGGTCGGCAAGGGAAGGGTCATCTATTTCAACACGCGCTTCGACTCATACTCACAACATGGCTTCAGCCAGTATCCGTATGCCCTCGAGTACGTTAGGAAGTATTTTCATTTACGCCCGATTGTCCGGCGCGAGAACCTGGAAGTATATTTCGATCCCGGCTTCCGAAAAACATACAGCATAGAATCTCTTGTCAAGCAATGGGTGAGGCAGGGCATCCGCTTCATACACGTGGCCGGCTGGAACCAGTTCCCCAAATACACCTACGATTACAAGCGGCTCATAACGCTCGCGCACGCAAACGGAATTCTCGTGTACGCGTGGCTGGAACCGCCGCAAGTGAGCAAGAAATTCTGGGATGAACATCCGGAGTGGCGGGAAAAAAATTACAAGGGAGAAGACATTCCGCCGATGTGGCGATATGCTGTTGCCCTCGAAAATGACAGTTGCCTTGCGGTGATGGCGCAGGAGTACAAGAAAATTCTCGACGGCTACGATTGGGACGGTGTCAATCTCGGAGAGTTGTATTTTGAAGCGGGCAAAGGATTCGATAATCCCAACTTGTTCGCCCCCATGCATCCATCCGCCCAGCATGAAGTGAGAAGGAAATATAACATTGATTTGGCGGGAATTTTCAATCCACTTTCGCCGTACTTCTGGAAAACGAATGCCTTCGCGAAGAATGCCGTCGTTGAGTACCGTGTGAATCAACTGACACTGGCGTACGAAACATTCCTCTCGATCTTCTCCGAGATTGTGAAGACCAAACCGGGATTTCAGATCGTCGTGACCGCATTGGACAGCTATGGTTCACCTGAACTGCGTGAATATCTCGGCGTCGATATGAATCAAATTATCGCCCTCCAAAAGAAATATCAGTTCGTGCTTCAGGTAGAAGACCCCGAAAATTTGTGGTCAAGCGACCCGGCTCGTTACATCGAGATTGGAAGAAAATATGAAAGGCTTGTGAACGATAGCAGTAAGATCTCGCTCGATTTGAATATTCTCTCATTTAGGAAGAAGGAAGCGATTACACCGTTCCCGACTTTGATTCAGACCGGCGCGGAGAGTTTTTATCTTGTGAAAGCGGCTGCGCTCGGTTCGCCGCGTTTCACCATCTACTCCGAATCGAGCGTCAATCCGCAAGACATGAGCTTTTTTGCGAACGCACTCGCGGCACAAGTTCAATACCGCTATCTCGATAATGGATACGACGTACGGTCACCATATTCCATTGTCCTCAAAATGCCGAAGGGCATCTCCGAAGTAAGCGTGGATGGCGTTGCGCTCTCCCCGTCGAGAGAGAATGAATTTCTTATTCCGGCGGGCGCGCACCGCGTTGAGCTTAACAGAAATGCTTCAAGTACTTTTTCCACGCACGAGCTTCAGGTGAAGATTATGTCCATTACCAGTAACCTGATCTCCGTTACACACGGATTGCGCGATATCAATTTTGAATACGAATCAGACATGCGCGCCCTCGCATCATTCAACGTCGCCCCGTCGTCAGTGAAAATCGATCATCAGGACTATTCGTTCTCGGTAATGAAAGGGAACGACTGTTACAGCATCTTTCTTCCACCCGGAAAGCATTACGCCGAATTAATTGCCGGCGACCAGTTCTCCTTCGGCGTCAACGTCACGAGCCTGTGGTCTACCACGGCAATTGCGATATTCGGATTCGTTGCCGTGACTTCTCTTTTTATCATGTACATAGTTCTCAAAGTGATTAAGCGAACCACCCCGCAAAGAAAGGCATTGTAGGCAATGACAGTATTAGAAGTCGACCTGAGTTTCCTCTTTGTCATTGCGGTCATTCTTATCTGGTTCATGATCGCGTACCAATTCGTGCTGACCGTCTTTGGATTTATCAACTACGTCAGATCAATCAAAGAGAAGGAAGATGTTGATGGCCGGTCGTTCAGTTATCCCTCATGCTCCATCCTCATCCCGGCACATAACGAAGAGAAGGTCATCGGGGCAACGATCGAATCGATGTTGAAGCTCGACTATCCGAAGAAGAAACTGCGCATTATCGTCATCAACGACGGCTCGACCGATACGACGAAGAAGATTATCGAGAGATACGCAAAGCGGGATAGCAGGGTGGAATTATTCAACATTCCGAAGGGAAAGGGGGGAAAAGGAAAGTCGCGTGCGCTAAATCTTGGGGTGAAACAAGCGAAATCCGATATCATTGCGGTCTATGATGCCGACAACACTCCGGAAGGGAACTCTCTTCGTTATCTGGTTGCGCAGCTTCTGCTCAACAAAGAACTCGGCGGTGTGATCGGCAAATTCCGCACGGTGAATAAAAATCATAACATGCTGACGAAGTTCATCAACGTTGAAACACTCAGCTTTCAATCGATGCTCCAGGCCGGACGATGGCAGATGCATGGCATTGCAACGCTTCCCGGAACAAATTATGTGATGTGGACATCCCTCATTCGTGAACTCGATGGCTGGGACGAAGAGGCGCTGACGGAAGATTCCGAGCTTAGTATTCGAATTTATGAGGCGGGCTACAAAATTAAATACATCCCGTACGCGATCACGTACGAGCAGGAGCCTCAGGAATGGAAGGTATGGATCAAACAGCGGATGCGGTGGGTGCGCGGGAATAACTATGTTGTTTCAAAATTTCTAAAACATATCCCGAATTTCAAGAATAAGCGGCTCGCCTTCGATCTTCTCTACACGCTTGCACTCTATTATATCTTCTTCGCCGCAATTATCATTTCCGACTTTCTTTTCGTTCTTAGCGGACTCAGTCTCGTCAGCATCTCCCTTCCCGGTCCTTACACTATTGTCTGGATCATGGCATTCTTTCTTTTCCTGTTCGAGATCATGCTCGCTATTTCGTACGACGGCGAAGACAGTCCTGGAAAAATCGGTCTTCTCATTCTTATGTATTTTACCTACTGCCAATTGTGGATCTACATCGTGCTGAAAGCAGCGTACTTCGAATATATCAAAAAGGATCAGCGTATATGGGACAAAACTGTACGATTCGATGTGACAGCGGCCGACGCACAATTATGACAAAAACGCTGTTCGTGGTTTTCTTATTCCTGATCGCACGCGCAGAATTGAGTGCCCAGCTTTCAGCGTACGGCTCGGCGTCGTACGGCTACGACCAGAATCCTCTCTCGAACTACGAAAAATCATCCGACCAAATTCAGCAAAACTATCTCGCGTTGAATTATTTGAAAGAGTACGACCTGTCGGCATTCACACTCAACTACACAAGCGGGTTGGTTCTCTTCAATCATTTTCAGGAAAGAAATTATTTGGAGCATTCAGCAACGGGACGCTATTCTTTTCGCTTCGTGAAAAATTCTGCAGAAAGAATTTCGCCGCTGCTCTCCGTTGAAACGAAACCAACCGCCGAGCAGTCGACTGCGCCACAGCATTCAAGCGTTGAAAGCGACGCGGAGAACGATTCAACGGCTGAGCAAGATTCATCTGACATTGCTCAAGCAGATGAAGATTCCACGTCGAACGACGAAGCTATGCCTGAAGACAACGATTCAACAGATACGTATCTCGACCTTGCGCTTGGGATCGCAGCGCGGCATGATAAAATCGCGTATGAAGAATTCGACAACGTCGGCGCTGAGGCTGCTGCAAGCTACAGATTCATTGCGTCTGAAAATTATTTTATGCGCTTAACCAACTCGATTGGACTTCGCAACTACACCAATGTAGCAGAGCTTTCAGGCATCACCGAAGTGCTGACGCTTCAGTACGCGCCAAAGAACCAGCAACTGCTGAGCTGTGGTGTTCTTTTTTCCGGCGGAATAAAATATTACACGCGAACGCAGTACGATACGGCGCGATTCGAAACAAAACGAACAATGATACAGAAATCTGTCGGTAAGGGAAAACTCGGCGGCATAATAATGCAGCCGTCGGGAAAACGAATTCTGATTAACCCGCAAAAGAATTATACGACACAGTTTGCATTAGGAACGTACGCCAACAAAGAATGGACTGCGACGGAATTTGAATCGCACATTCTGTATCGCTACAATCCCTCCTCTAACGCACGTTATCTTGCACAGCGCTCAAGCGCTTCGATGCTGACTGGCGATTTATACAATGACTATTTTAGTTATCAGGGATTCGAGCTTGAGTTTCGCATCACGCAAAAGTTTCCGCTTGCTCTTCAAGCTGCGATTGACGTCGAGCTTCAACAAAAAAAATTCAGCGTGCAGGCGCTGACGTTAGACGGCGATGAAACAGGTAATAAGCGAAAAGACTTGCGCTATATCATTACAATGATGCTTTCCCGAAGCTTTGCATTGTCGGAAGGCGTTAGCACCGATGTTACGTTGACTGTTGATGGACTCCGAAATAAATCCAACGACGAGTACAACGACTTCTCCAGCAACAGCATTTCCCTTGCCGTGGGGATTGGATTGTGATCATTATAAATTGCTCATTATTCATCCCGACGTTCCAGCTCGAAGTCTTGAACGGCCAGGAGGATTGATTTGCATGTCTTTGAGATAGCTTCTAGGCGGAATCGACGTTCACATTGCTCATTCCTCATTGCTCATTCCTCATTGATTTTCCTCCCTTGATTCTTTTCCCAACTTTCCGCTAATTGTAACAGTTGCACGCTCCTTCCATCAAACAAAAATGCTCTAAACGATTGACAACTGTATCGATTGCAAAGAATACGAACGACGTTGAAGCCGCTCAGGAATTGACTGCGGCGTACTCATCGATCAAGAAAGAAATTGCGAAAGTCATTATCGGCCAGGATGTGATCATCGAGCAGCTCATTATTTCGCTTCTCGCACGAGGACATTGCCTGCTGATCGGAGTGCCGGGATTGGCGAAGACGTTGCTCATTAAAACGCTTGCCGACGTTCTCGATTTGAAATTCAGCCGCATACAATTCACGCCGGATTTAATGCCAAGCGACATCAGCGGAACCGAAATCATCGAAGAGAATGTTTCCACCGGGCAAAAGGCGTTCAAATTTGTGAGGGGTCCGATATTCGGCAATATCATTCTTGCCGATGAAATCAATCGAACGCCGCCGAAGACGCAGGCTGCCTTGTTGGAAGCCATGCAAGAACATAAGGTCACCGCAGCGGGTGAAACCTATATCCTTGCGGAACCGTTCTTCGTCCTCGCAACGCAAAACCCGATCGAGCAGGAGGGAACGTATCCTTTGCCCGAGGCGCAGCTCGACCGATTCATGTTCAATTTGTGGCTTGAATATCCTTCGTTCAACGAAGAAATCGACATCGTTAAGTCGACGACGAGCCCGTACACTCCCACACTGAGTCACATTCTCGATGCGGAGGAGATCATCGCGTTTCAGGATTTGATCCGGCGCGTACCGGTAGCGGATTCTGTTGTGCAATACGCCGTGCAGCTTGTCGCGCGCACTCGTCCGAAAGATGAGCGCTCGCCGAAGTTTATCAGAGATTGGCTCACATGGGGCGCTGGCCCGCGCGCATCGCAATATTTGATTCTCGGAGCAAAAACACGCGCGATCCTTTCGTCGCGTCACAATCCCGATATCGATGACGTTCGAGCCGTAGCGGTCCCGGTTCTACGTCACCGCATTATCCCGAACTTTAACGCTGAAGCTGACGGCGTTACTGCAGTTTCCATTGTCGAAAAACTGCTCGCAAACGAATAAGAACGTATCGTTATTATTCATGTACAGGGTTCAAGTTGACCGTTATCTTTTCAATGCCATGTCATGCTGCTAAGTCCATGACAGATCAGAGGCATGAAGTTTCAAACAGAGTGAAGATAACGGCCAACTCGAGTACAGGGAAAAGAGATATAGAGCGCAGCTCGTTAACATAGGAGTCGCATGATTTTCAAATCACAAAAAGTTTTTGTCCTTCTTTTATTCGCGGCCTCTATGGTATTCGCCCTCGAGCGTCCCCAGAAGTACTGGATATACTTCCGCGATAAGGACGAGAGAGTGCTCCACGCCCTTTCCAAAAGTGCGAGCGCCGCAGAAATCTCACAAGCGAGCGGTATCAGCGAGCGCGCACTTGCGAGACGGGCGAAGGTGCTTCCACCTGATCGAATTATTTCAAATGAGGACCTTCCGGTTTCTCAACAGTACGTCGATCAACTCGAGCGCACGGGCATCTACATCATCAATACATCGCGATGGTTTAATGCGGTGACGGCGATGGTAACCAACGAGCAACGACAGAGAATCTCATCACTTTCGTTTGTTGAACGTGTGGAGCCTGTCAGAATATTCATCAAGAAAGAACTGCCGCCATCACAAATTCCTTTTCTCGATAAGAGTTCCACTCCAACCATTCAGCAGCTTCACGACTACGGTCCTTCGCTCACGCAAGTCTCTCAGATAAAAGTTGTGGATGTTCACAATCTTCGCATTACGGGCCGCGGGGTCCTTGTGGGAATGCTGGATTCCGGCTTTCGATGGCGCATTCCTGAAGCGACGAAGAACATGAACGTCATAGGAGAGTACGATTTCATCCAACACGACTCCGTCACTGCAAATGGTTCGGGCGATGCAAGCAATCAGGATAGTCACGGCACACTTACGCTTTCAACGGTAGGTGGATACAAAGAGGGGCAATTGGTCAGTCCTGCGTTCGGCGCGAGTTTCATTCTCGCAAAAACTGAATATGTTCCGACTGAAACAAACATTGAAGAAGATAATTGGGTTGCGGGTATCGAATGGGAAGAGCAAAACGGCGCGGATGTTGTGAGCAGCTCGCTCGGCTACAGTGAATTCGATGCGGGACAGAAGGGCTACACGTATGCTGATATGAACGGCCGCACGGCAACGACGTCGAAAGCTGCTGTGCTGGCGGCGAGACGCGGCGTAGTCGTCTGCAGTGCAATGGGCAATGAAGGACAGAGTTCGTGGCATTACCTGACTTCGCCGGCTGATGCAGACAGCATCCTTTCTGTCGGGGCGGTTTCTTCGTCAGGAGTGATCGCAAGTTTCAGCTCCGTCGGCCCGACGTCAGATGGGAGAACAAAGCCAGAGATCGTTGCACAAGGCGTGTCGACGTATGCGGCGACAACATCTCCGGCATCCTACGGAAATTTTAACGGCACTTCGCTATCGACGCCTCTCGCCGCAGGGGCGGCCGCGCTTGTACTCTCTGCACACCCTGAACTAACACCGATCCAGGTACGTGAGGCTTTACGCAACACGGCGAGCAATGCAGCATCTCCGAACAACTCAATCGGTTGGGGCGTGATCAATACGTACAAGGCAATCTTGTATTATGGAATGGTCTTAAGCACCGACCCGGAAATTATCGTGTTGCCGGATAGCAGCACAAGTGTCGGCGTTTTTGTAGTGTCGAATGCGGCAGTAAAGAAGGATTCTGTGCTGTTATATTACTCAACGAACGGCGGAGCGACGTTTGCGACTCCGCTTCCAATGACGTTAGCGGTCATTGTTGATTCGTCGACAAACTCCGGCATGTACACCGCAATCATTCCGAAACAGAGCGCCGGGACAGCAGTTAAGTTCTACGTTTTCGCCGTTGACACAACTAACAAATCGCGAATCACTAAGGTCGAGGGGAGGCCGCCCGTACCAACTTCGTTTGAGCTATATCAGAACTACCCGAATCCGTTTAACCCTTCAACCATTATACAGTATACTCTGGATCGCCCGAATCACACCACCCTAAAAGTCTACGACCTGCTCGGACGTGAAGTCGCTACACTGGTGGACGAATATCAAACCGCCGGACTTAAATCGCCGGTCCATTTTGACGCATCACGTCTCGCAAGCGGCGTCTACTTGTACCGCTTGAAATCGGGAGAGTTCAGCGCGGTAAAAAAATTGGTGTTGCTGAAATAGCCTGAAACGATTTGTCCCTCTCTTTTCAAATTTCGTGGTATGTTTTCATTCTCGCGGCGCTCATTGGCGCCGCGATTTCATTTTTTGTGTACCGTTACACGGTTCCGCCGGTCTCGCCTGCGAAGCGATATTTTCTCACCGCCCTTCGAAGTCTTGCGCTCCTGCTCATTGTTTTTGCCCTATGCGAACCATTGTTCAGAGTCACGCGCCATTCAACTTCGCCGCCTGTGCTGGCAGTACTTGTCGATAATTCCCTCAGCATGGCGCTTGCGGACGACGCCGGAAATCGTGAGGAGCAGCTTCGCTCGCTTCTTTCAAGCAGCGCGTTAGAGCGCCTCTCTACTACATCCAGGGTGATTCTCTATTCTTTCTCTACCTCACTCCGCGAAAGCAGTGTTGATTCGCTGCAGTTCAACGGAGCAACTACTGATATTGGATTGGCCCTCCGCTCGCTCAAGAAAAAATCCATACCACAGCTTAAAGCCGTTGTTCTGCTGAGCGATGGAAACTACAATGCGGGTGAAAATCCGTTGGACGAAGCGGGCAAGCTCGGCGTGCCGGTTTTTACAATCGGCATCGGCGACTCGTTGGAACAAA
>JAGVPT010000252.1 GCA_020052095.1 Bacteroidota bacterium
ATACACAGGCTAGAATCGCTTGGACTCAAAGTCACTGTGCAGGAACTCAACGAAGCCGCATAGTTCAAAGATAAGTGTATTTTCATAGCAGTTACTCAGGCGCTTGGTGTAACGCGAAATGCTCTCAATCCTGCGTGATCAGTCCAAACCTTGTTATCCGGGAGAATCACTATTCGAAGTATAAGCGCGGCATACGCTATGGGAAAAATGTAATGGAGTTTCGTCTTAATGGCAAGAAATATTTTCGACGCCCTCTGCGTCCTTTGCGGTTAAAGAAAACCGCGATGGACGCAAAGAACGCAAAGAGGGTGAGCGCTGGATTCTCTATTCATTGCATTTCAAAACGAATTGTGTTACTTTTGGGCAGTTACCGATCACTTACAATTATTGGCGATGTATGGCAGAAGAAACAAACGAACCAAGACCGCGGGACGATTCGTTCCGCCGTCCCCGATACTCACGATACCATCGACCGCACAAAAGGACCACGGATCAGACTCAAAGCGAAGGAACTGCGAACGCCGAATCAGCCCCAGTACCTGCCCAGGGCGAATTGCCCGGTACCGATAGCGCACCCCAGGAGACCAAAGCTCCGCAGCAAGCCCACCAGCCCCGCCAGCAGAACATCGAGATCTCAGTCGTCATCCCTTTGTACAACGAAGAACAATCGGTGAAAGAGCTTGCCGACCAACTCAAGAGTACTTTGGTACGCCTCGGCGGAAGGTACGAACTTATTTTTATCGACGACGGCAGCACGGATAACTCGTTCCGGGTGCTGCGAGATCTCCATTTCCGCAACAACCGTATCAAAGTGATCCGCTTTCGGCGCAACTACGGCAAGAGCGCTGCGCTCATGGTGGGCTTTCAACGTGCTCAAGGTGAGTTTATCGTGACGATGGATGCAGATTTGCAAGACGACCCCGCCGAAATCCCAAATCTGATCAGGCAAATTAAATTGGGGTTCGACGTCGTCTCCGGCTGGAAGAAAAAAAGGCGGGACCCGATTACGAAAACAATTCCCTCCAAATTTTTCAATTTTGTCACAAGTTTTTTAACGGGGATAAAAATCCACGATTTCAATTGCGGCTTGAAAGCATACCGGCGAGACGTGGTGAAGAGTGTGAACGTGTACGGCGAACTCCACCGGTACATTCCAGCGCTCGCACATTGGCAGGGGTATCGCATTGGCGAAATTGTTGTCCAGCACCGGGCAAGAAAATACGGAAAAACAAAATTCGGAATGGGGAGATTCTTCAAAGGATTCCTCGATCTCGTGACGGTCCTTTTTACTACGCGCTACATTTCCCGCCCGCTGCATTTGTTCGGCGTATGGGGAATGGTTTCAACATTCGCCGGCCTGTGCATCGACGGATATCTTGTCGCCGAGTGGATCGCGGGAACCACATCGCTCGGCAACCGCCCGCTCTTCCTTGTGGGATTGATCTTGATTATCGTCGGTATTCAGTTTGTGTCCATCGGCCTTCTCGGCGAGATGATTACCAAAGGGCAGCACGTCGAGAAAGAGTACTCGATTCGGGAGATCATTAAATAAGGGAAGAGGGATAAAGGATGAGGTGTGTGAGACGTGCCGGGATCATTTGATGCAAGTGCTGCCACTGAGTGCCAACCAACTGTCATCCTATCTCATGATTCTTAAAACAGACTGCCGTTACTTTCGCGGCGATATTCCGTGCAAGCCGCATAAGCAGCACGGCGTTCATTGCGAGAACTGTACCTATTACGACCCAGTCGATAAGAATGTCTTAATAATCAAACTCGGCGCGATCGGTGACGTCATTCGCACGACGCCGCTTCTTCATCGCCTGAAGAGGGAATTTCCTCACGCAAAGGTCTGGTGGCTCACCCTTACTCCTGAAATGCTGCCGGAGTCGGTCGACGTGCGGATGAAGTTCACGTTGGAAAACATCGTAGCGCTTCGCTCGGTGAAGTTTGACGTTCTCTATAATCTTGACAAAGACCGCGAGGCGTGTGCGCTTGCTCTTCAAGTTGCCGCCGACGTGAAAAAGGGCTTCATCCTCAAGGATGGAAAATGCGCCCCGGCAGACAAGAATGCCGAAGCGAAATTCTTTACAGGTGTTTTTGACGACCTGAACAAAGCGAACACCAAAAGTTATCCGCAAGAGATCTTTGAAATATGCGGCTTCCGGTTCGAGGGGGAGCGATATATTCTGCCGCACGAACAGTGGGTCGACAAACGCTGGGAACTCAATCCAAAGAAAAAAATAGTCGGTTTCAACACCGGCTGCGGTGGACGCTGGACGTCGCGCCTCTGGCCCGAGAAATATTGGATTGACGCCGCGAAAGCGCTGAAGAAATCGGGCTACGAAGTCGTGCTTCTTGGCGGAGAGCAGGAGCATGCAAAAAATCTGAAACTCGCGAAGGCCACCGGTACAAAATATTTCGGTCACTATCCGCTCAACCATTTCATCAACCTCGTAGATCAGTGCGATCTTGTCGTTACGGCGGTCACGATGGCAATGCACATTACCATCGGATTGGGGAAGAAGATCGTTCTGTTTAATAATATTTTCAACAAGCACGAGTTTGAATTGTACGGGCTCGGGGAAATACTTGAGCCTGAGTTTGAGTGTACGTGCTACTATTCGCCGACATGTCCCAACAACTGCATGCAATATCTCTATCCAGAACGCCTTGTGAAGACAGTCCGAAAGCTCCTCGAAACCTCCACGTGATACGCAGGCGATGAACATACTTATTCTTGGCACGGCGTATCCTTTGCGCGGCGGCATTGCCCACTACAATGCCCTTCTCTATTCTCATCTGAAGAAACATCACACCGTCGAAATTATTTCCTTTAAGCGACAGTACCCGAAATTCCTTTTCCCGGGAAAAACGCAAGATGAGCAAGGGGAGCCGGGTTTGCCCGTCGAGAGTCAGCAATTGATCGATTCTGTGAATCCGTTCAATTGGATTCGCGTAGGGGTGCAGCTTCGCAAACGAAATGTGGACACCGTCGTATTCAAGTACTGGCTTCCATTTTTTGGTCCCTGCTTCGGAACGATCTGCGCACTTATCAAGTGGGGGAGGAAAACGAAAGTCGTTGCCATTTGCGACAACGTGATTCCGCACGAACACCGCCCCGGCGATACGATCTTCACGAAGTATGCGTTCATGTTCGTGGATGCTTTCATTGTTCAATCAGATACAGTGGAAAAGGATTTGCTTGCGACTGTCGAGACCCCGAAATATAAAAAAGTTCCTCATCCGGTCTACGAAATCTTCGGCAATGGTATGCCAAAGAAGGAAGCGCGTGAGAGGCTGAAGATAAGCGATGAAAAAGTGATCCTCTTCTTTGGGTACGTCCGCGCGTACAAAGGACTGCACACCATGATCGACGCGATGAAAGAGGTGAAGAAGTCGCTGCGGGTCAAATTATTGGTGGTCGGCGAATTTTATGAAGATGAAGAGAAATATCGCTGGCATATTTCTGATGCGCAGGTTCGGGACGTCATCGATGTCGTTTCAGATTATGTGCCGAACGAGAAAGTGGGGGAATATTTTTCGGCGGCAGATGCAGTGATTTTGCCCTACCTTTCTGCAACTCAGAGCGGCATCGCACAGATTGCGTATAACTTCGATAAGCCGGTCATAGCAACGAATGTCGGGGGCCTTGGGGAAGTGGTCGTCGATGGGGTGTCAGGATTGATTGTCCCGCCGAACGACCCCCTAAAACTAGCCGGGGCAATACGAAAATTCTATTCGGAGAATCTGGAATCCAAGTTCTCCGCCGGCGCAGCGCGTGAAAAGAAGAAGTATTCGTGGGAGAGAATGGTGGAAGCGGTAGAGCAATTAACAATGATGAATGAGTAATGATCAATGAACAATCAACAATGAACAAATTGACCGCTCTAACTAGCAGCCATCTCAAAAACACGATCATCCATCCTTCGATGCGTTCGCTTCGCTCACTTACTCAGGATGAACAAATAATCTGTTCACCCTGAGCAAGCCCGACGAAGTCGGGAGCGTCGAAGGGCAAACCGCAGGACCTTTTTGAGATGGCTTCTAATCATTACTCATTACTCATTGAAAATGCATTACGACCCAATAAAAAATGTCATCGGAAACGTTGCACGGACGAGCCCCCTCGTGCGGCGATTCTTCTACACAATCTTAGGAATCATGTTCCTTCGGGAGTGGTACGTGAAGCGGGCACTGCGGGCATTGGTGGGAGAGAAAAAGGAACAGTTCACGATGTTCGACGCAGGGAGCGGATTTGGACAATACTCGTACTATTGCGCAAATCATTTCCCCGCGGCGTTGATTTACGCGGTTGACGTGAAGGAAGAACAGATTGCAGACTGCCGTTCTTTCTTTTCGAAGATGAAGCTGGCAAATATATCTTTCGAAGTCGAAGACCTGACAATTCCGAAACACACGAACCGATTTGATTTTATTCTCTCTGTCGACGTGATGGAACATATTCAGGACGACGTGCAGGTCTTCAAGAATTTTTTCCAGGCGTTGAAAAACGGAGGAAAAGTCCTTATCAACACGCCGTCAAATCTTGGTGGGTCTGATGCCCACGATGAAGACGATGCGAGTTTCATCGGAGAGCACGCCCGCAACGGCTATTCGGTCGAAGACATCACCCGCAAGTTGAAAAGCGCCGGTTTTCAGATGGAAAAAGTCTCTTACACATACGGTCCCATCGGCAGCATTGCATGGCGTCTCGGCATAAAATATCCGATGCTGATGCTGAATAAGAGCAAACTGCTGTTCATCGTTCTTCCATTCTACTATATTATCACCCTTTGGCTGACACTGCTCTTGATGTACGTCGACTATAAAGCCCATAATACCCGCGGAACCGGATTGCTGGTTGTGGCTGTGAAGAGATAAAAGAGCCCGTAGTACGTGTGTTCGTTGTTAGAAAGACATGTGAATCGGTTAATTCCAAAGGCTCTTGGCAAACCCTGCATTGATTTTCGATTTGAAATTTGGGTATATTAGATTGAAAAAGATTCTTGACGAGAATATGATAAGTCAACAACTTTCACATACGGTGAGTATTCCCGCGGAAGAGCTAGCGTCTCTCTGCCGAAAATATCATATTAAAGAACTTTCGATCTTTGGATCGTCAATTCACGGCGATGCCGGACCTGAAAGCGATCTCGATGTTCTTGTAGAGTTCTTCCCCGGACACACGCCCGGCTTTGCTTTTGTACGGTTGCAGGAAGAGCTTTCAGAAGCATTCCACCGACCCGTTGATTTGCACACGCCTTCCAGTCTCAGTCGTTATTTTCGTGATGCAGTTGTTAGAGAAGCGCAGGTTGTTTATGCCGCAAATTAAAAGTAATGTCATCCGTTTGCGCCACATGCTCGATGCTTGTCAAAAGGCGCTTCGATTTACGCGGGGGAAGCTTATGATGTACGCAGACTACACATCCCACAATACCCACGAAACCGGATTGCTAGTTGTGGCTGAGAAACGGTAAGAGTATGTAACGTTTTGTTTTTGTATTTGAAATAAAGCAAAAACTTAGAGGGGAAAAACTAGCTCAATAATAAGGGGGGAAAAATGGGGAGATCCAGAGTAGCGAATCAAGCATTCAAAGAAAATATACCTGAGTACAAACCTTGGAGGCATCCTGGAGAAAAGCTTCGCGACGTCGGGCCGAAAGAACTAACTACCAGTGAGCTACTTGCAATTCTCATTTCTACTGGAACGAAAGGAAAGTCCGCTGAAGACATTGCGAAAGAGTTGCTTGCCAAATTCGGCACACTTCAGTCGCTTTCTCATCTCCCGCTTTCGGCTTTGCTAAGTATTAAAGGGCTTGGTGACGTAAAAATCATACGTATTGCCGCTGCCCTTGAACTTGCACGAAGAGCATCGGAAGAGACAATAACAAAGTATGGCAAAAAAGTCTAAGCTCACAGAGAAGCCTACTCGTTTTAGTTCTTCATTCGAAATCGATCTTAACGAAAGCTTCCAGACCTACACAAATCTCATTGTTCAGCAAAACAATGAGGCAGCGAAAGCCCTTGCATTTTCTCATCTTCTCAAAGATTGGTTTTCCAAAGCCAATCCGACATTTCTCGAAGACTACCTAAAGGGTGTTGAGAAAAGCGTTAGAGGAAAACAGAATTCTTTGGTGCTTCGCGGCGAGATCGACGCTCTATTCGGAAACGCTATCATTGAATTCGAGAGCGATCTCAAAGTGAAAGCGAAACTCCATGAAGCGAAAAAACAGCTTCAGCGGTACGCCTATCTGCTTATCACGGAAGGCAAAGAGATTGATCGAAACTACCTTTGTATTGCGACAGATGGAATCCTGTTCTACGTCTTTGCGCCATCCTGGAAAAATGCCGATAAGGCTCCTTCTTCTTCGGGAGAAATCGAACTGCGTCAAATAGAAAAGACTGACTTTATCACTCTCAACGGTGAAAACGCTTTTTTGTGGCTCGACCGATATTTTTTCCGCCAGACACCGCTGCATCCGACGACAGAAAATTTTGTTCACGATTTCGGGATGAACAGTCCAGCCTATATATTCGCCACAAAACTCCTGCAAACGGAATGGCAGCGCGTTCATAAAGATAATGAGTTCAAGGTTATCTTTGAAAACTGGGCGAAGTATTTGTCGATTGCATATGGGACAACGGTTGCAGATCGCGAGCTCTTTTTTCGCCACACGTATCTTGCTTCATTCGCGAAGCTTCTTGCATACATGAGATTGGCAAACAAAGCTGTTGTTCCGAGTTCTTCGGAAATTGCCGATATTTTCACCGGAAAATTTTTCAAGCAACTTGGGATCGACAATTTTCTTGAAGAGGATTTCTTTGCTTGGATCGCACGTGACAAAGTCCAGAAAACGCTTGTTGCACTGACTTTGCGGGTTTCCACATTGTTAGAAAAATATCATCTTGATGAAATATCCGAAGACGTCTTAAAGTCGCTGTATCAAGAGTTAGTAGATCCGGAGACCCGGCACGATTTAGGAGAATTCTATACCCCAGACTGGCTTGCTGACCGCGTAGTTCGCCATGCGCTGAAGGAAAATGCCGAAGCAAGCGTTCTCGATCCTTCGTGCGGCTCCGGAAGTTTTCTCTACTTTGCAATTCGCTACAAACGAGAACGATTGGGGGACTCGAAAGAGATTCTTAACCATATTCGCGATACGGTTGTCGGGATTGACATTCATCCTCTTGCCGTTATCATATCCAAGACAAACTACTTGCTCGCACTTGGCGAAATCGTTCGCAAAAGGGTCAAGGACTTTCATATTCCAATATACATGGCAAACTCGTTGATGATTCCTGAACGGTCGAGCCAGATGACAACGGAGGAAAAAGTCCCGAGTTTATCCATAAACCTTGATAATGCCTTTGTTCCTTTCCCCGAGGTGTTCATCGAACATCCGGCGGTATTCGATGAAGCCGTTGAAACTTGCCACTCATTTGCCAAAGAACAAAGAGACAGGGACTTTTCCTCAGAACACTTTCAACAATTTGCCAGACGACGGTTGACTGAAATCTCCGTTGACGACGTTACCCTCGGCGTTCTTTTTAGTGTGGCAAAACGAATGCGAGAGCTGATTGAGAAAGAGCGCAACTCAATTTGGACGTTTATTTTGAAGAACGTGTACAAGCCCATTTTTCTTCGCAAACAATTTGATTGGATTCTTGGCAATCCGCCGTGGCTTTCGTTTCGATATGTGGAGAAAGGAGAGTATCAAGAATTCTTACGCCGTGCAATTTTGAAAACGTATGGATTACTCGGCACCGGCAAAGGACATTTGATAACACACCTTGAGCTTGGCACCCTTTTTTTTGTTGCTTCGTTGACCGAATACGGTAAGAAAAGTGCGCGGATAGGATTTGTTTTGCCGCGAAGTATTTTTACTGCCGACCAGCACGAGAACTTTCGCAAAGCAAGTTTCGGAAAAGCGATACATGGAACGGGGCTAACGGAAGTGTGGGATGCGGAAAACGTATCGCCCCTCTTCAATGTACCGGCATGCATTATTTTTGGAAAGAATCGTCATTTTACAGAAAAGCCGATCTCAGCAGAAGTGTTGGGTGGAACATTAGATCGACGGAACGCCTCATTGGAGGAAGCAAAGAAACACCTCTTAACGAGAGACACCAAACTACACATTATCCAGCAAGGCGATCGCTCTTTTTGGTCGGAGAATCCTAAAGCAGAGATTGTGGGGAGCAGTCCATACGCATCGAATTTTTCCCAAGGAGCCACAATTGTTCCGCGAACCGCTTGGTTTGTGCGGGTTCAATCGGACGAGCAGTTAGGATTTAATCCTGCAACGCCGCACGTAAAGACGGATGAGCGTGCAACAGAACAAGCGAAGAAAGCGTACGAGGATTTATTTGTAGAGGGAAATATTGAAAAAGAATTCCTTTATGCCACGTTGTTATCAACGGATTTGCTTCCGTTCGGATTTCTCGACTATCGCCCAGTTGTTCTTCCAATAAAACCACGTAAAGAACGAACCGCTGATACATTTATTATGCTCTCTGCCCAAGTTGCTGCCGAAGATGGTTATACCTATCTCGCCGCATGGCTTGAGTATTGCGAGAAAGAATGGAAAAAGAGGCGAAGAGAAAAAGCAGCCAATATGAACATATATCAGCGATTGGATCACGTTCATGGTCTAACTCGCCAACATTACAGAGCCAAATATAAAGTTGTATATCCAGCTTCGGCCACCAATCTCTGTAGCGCGGTGGTGCCAAATGAAAAGATTACTCTGAATTTAGGTGGCCAAAAAATAATGCTACAAAACTTCATTGCAGAATCAAAGCTTTACTATTATGAAACTGAAGATGAAAATGAAGCACATTATCTTTCAGCTCTCCTCAATGCTCCTTATGTTGATCAAAAAATCAAGCCTATGCAAAGCAAAGGTAGCTGGGGACCGCGTGACATCCACAAAAAAGTTTGGGAGCTTCCCATTCCCGGTTACGACGAAAACAAATCTGCTCACAATGAGCTTGCTAAACTCGGCATAGAATGCACAAAGAAGGTCACTCAACTCTTGCCAACGCTTGATACAAAAGAGATTACACCAGGCAAAATTGGTCGCCTTCGGAACGATGTGCGAGAGAAATTATCAGATGAATTGAAAGAGATCGATGTTATTGTGAGAAAGATAATGGTGAAGTGAGCAGGGTGTTCAGCTCTCTATCATATTGGCGGAGTTACTATAGGTTGAAGCATACTTGACTTTGAGACTCTGGTTCACGACCTTATTCAAGAGGTAAATGATGGTACCAATGGGTATCCAGAACACGTTTATCGCCTCCCCCAGAGTGAACGATTTATCCCTGCAGCAATCTTCTGTGTGCAAATTAAGCCAAAAAACCATTAGTAATGGAAACGTTAAAGATTAAATTTCCATACGACCCTAACAAGGGTCTCGCAATGCTGGAATACTTGCTACAGTTAGCCGGAGGAAAGTATAACCAGATGGCATTGTTAAAGCTCGCATTTTTTGCAGACCGATATCATGTGCGTCACTATGCACGCCCGGTTTCTTCAGACGAATATTATGCGCTTAAGCTCGGGCCTATACCTTCGAATCTCAGGGATATCATTTCCACAGAACGATATTATCCTGAGAATGTTTCTTTTACAAATGATCACGAAGTCGAGTTGAAGTCTAAGAACATAGACATTGATCAATTTTCTAAATCTGATATTGAAGCGATGAATTTTGCCGTTGATAAGTTTGCTGCAATTGGTCGAAAGAGTGAATTCTTTCTTGCAAACCTGACACATGCATATCCTGAATGGGATAAATACCGAAAACGGTTTGAGGAATCGCCTCTCGGCAGAGAAGACATGGACTATAAGGATTTTCTTCTAAACGCCGACCCAAATCATGCTGAATTTGCGAAGCTGAAGTTTAACGATCCCTTTCCCCTGCTTACCACCCAAGAGCAAGAAGACGTCTTGACCGAAATGATCGACAGGACTCTTGCCTTTGCATGAGCCTCAAAGTTGGAGACGTTTTTCTCGCAATCAACCCCGGCTTTTCCGGCGACAAATCTCATTTTCACATCGTTGTCCAGAAAACAAAAGACAATCTTGTTGTTGTAACGTACACAACGACGAAGATTGAAGAAACAAAGCGGCACTGCCGCCGAGTTGAGAGAATAACATTTCCCTCGATTGAACCGGCTACCATTGTCCTTGTTAGCCCCTCGGATTCGGTGAGTTTCACCGAAGAGTGTGCAATTAACTGCAACCATGTCCAGATGATGAGCGAAGAATCTTACACGACGAAACAGGCATTCAAACTGCTCCAGCCGATCAAAAATCCAGCATTGATAGGCAAAATTAGAGAAGCCATCAAACAGAGTCCTATTGTGGAACAAAAAATTATCAAAATACTTTAGAATTAAGCTCAGTAAAGTTTATTGCGCGTTTGCAGATTCGGAACCCCCTTCCTAGACTGTTTGCACGGGAGCCTTCCAATAGTTGAAGATAATGTCATCACAAGTCATAATACCTCAAGAGATTATTGAGAAACGGATCCTTTTAATCCGTGGACAGAAAGTAACGCTCGATAAGGACCTTGCCGAGCTTTATCAAGTTGAAACGTACAATCTAAACAAAGCAGTCAAGCGCAATAGGGAGCGTTTCCCAAGTGACTTTATGTTCCCGCTCGCTGAGGAAGAATTCAAGAACTTGATATTCCATTTTGGAATATCAAGATGGGGTGGCACGCGTAAGCTGCCCAACGCGTTTACCGAACAGGGAGTGGCCATGCTTTCGAGTGTTTTACGAAGCCCGCGTGCGATGCAAGTGAATATCGAGATCATGCGTGCATTTGTGAAGCTTCGACAATTAGTAGCATCGAACAAAGAATTGGCGCAAAGGCTTGAAGAACTGGAAAAGAAATATGATACACAATTCAAGATAGTATTTGATGCAATCCGTCAGATCATGCGGCCGCCGGAAAAACCGAAGCGCCGCATCGGCTTTGACGTCGATGAGCCGCAACTTGCCTATAAGGCAAGCACGAAGAAATGAGTGGGTGAGGCTCGACTTCGTGAGTCGATTGCCCATCGAATTATGGTCTCAAACGAGCTTATCGTTGCATCGATTAAGCCTCCAGCCCACCCTCGATAGTGGGCTGAGTTATTCTTATCCCGTAATCCTTTCATCCGCTGTTGTTTTTCTTCCCGCCATTTTGTATTATAGAAAAACCACAGAAGACCAACCTCACGTTGTTTCACTCATGAAAATCTTTCGTACCGATCCAGAGGAAACAAGGAGCGCGTCGGCACCTTCATCTCAAGCAAAGCAATACAGTCGCATCAAATTAATTTTCTCCCTCGTCGGAACGGTGCTCTCGTTTGCAGTGACTCTCGCAATTCTTGTATCGGGCATTTCCCTCCGCGCAGACATCCTGGCCCATTCATCTACGGACTCGCCGTACATCGCGCTCCTTTTATTTTCGGCGTTGCTGGGAATCCTGAACGGAATTGTTTCATTGCCGCTCAGTTTCTATTCCGGCTACGTTCTGGAGCATCGCTTCAGTTTGTCCAATCAGAATTTTTTCCAATGGCTTTGGGAACATTTGAAGGCGTTTCTTGTCGGCATTCCGATCGCCGCGCCGTTAGCGCTCTTGTTCTATTTCTTCCTTCGCGAGTATCAATCGTTCTGGTGGCTGCCGGTGGCAACAGCGATGTTCGTTGTCTCGATCATGCTTTCCAAAATAGCGCCGGTATTCATTATGCCGTTGTTCTACAAATTTACCCCGCTGGAGAACGACCTGCTCAAAGAACGCATTCTTACGCTGTGCAAGAATACACGGATGAACGTTACCGGTATTTTCACATTCAACCTGAGCAAGACGACGAAGAAGGCGAATGCCGGGTTTACAGGGATCGGCAAGTCCAAGCGGATCATCCTTGGCGATACGCTTATGCAGCATTTTTCGAACGACGAGATTGAAACCGTCTTCGCGCACGAGCTCGGACACTATGTTCATGGACACATCTGGAAAAATATTCTGCTGGGCACGCTCAGCATCTACCTCGGGCTCTTCATCACCTCCAAATTGTATTTTGTCTCCCTCGGTTGGTTTGGATTTTCCGCGATCGACCAGCTTGCCGCATTGCCGTTGCTGGTTCTCTGGCTCGGCGTCTATTCGGTGGTAACCTCGCCGCTCTCGAATGTGCTATCGCGAAAGTACGAGTTCGAGGCAGACCGGTACGCACTGGAGAAGACAGGAAACGTTTCGGCGTTCGCATCCACGATGAGAAAGCTCGCGGAAATGAACCTGGCGGATGCCGCACCGCACCCCATTATTGAATTTTTGTTTTACAGCCATCCGTCGATAGAAAAACGAATTCACGCTGCGGAGAATGCGTGATGCGTGCGCTGTTGACAATCGGCCGCATCGTTATCATTATTGCAACGAATATTATTCTCTCGATTATCGCGCTCCTTAGCCTTCTCGTCGAAAAAGACGGCCGCACCTATTTTTGGGCGGGGAGTTCCTGGTCTAAGATGACGCTGAAGATCTGCAGGGTAGAAGTTCGTGTGCGCGGGATTGACAATATTGTCCCCGATGGCGCCTACATATTTGTCACGAACCATGCAAGCATGTTCGACATCCCTGCGATTATGTCGGTGTTACCGCGTGTCCGAATCATGTTCAAGAAGGAGTTGTCCTACGTGCCATTGTGGGGATGGGCGTTGAAGTGGGGACATCACATTCTGGTGGATCGTGCAAAAGGAAGTAAAGCGATGAAGAGCCTGGATCGCGCGGCAGCGGCGATCAAGACCGGGGGCTCCGTGATTCTTTTTGCAGAAGGGACGCGTTCACGGGATGGAAAATTACAGCCGTTCAAGCGCGGCGCATTTACCCTTGCCGCCAAATCTGGGGTGCCGATTGTTCCGATCGCAATCAACGGCAGCTTCAAGATTTTGCCGAAGGGTTCGTTCGATATCCGCCCTAATCCCATCGAACTTGTGATGGAGAAACCGATCGATACCTCGAACATCGCGACGAGGGAAGAAGAAATCGCCCTTATGAATCGGGTGCGGACGATTATTGAGCGGGAATACAGAGAAGATATTTCGTGAATTATGAATTATGAATTAGGAATTATGAATTTGCAGAAATCTTTTTTCATACTTCATAATTCCTAATTCTTAATTGAAGGGACGACATGTCCATAACCATAAAAGAAGTCGAGCACATCGCCGCGCTTGCCCGATTAGAGTTCAGCGACGAGGAGAAGGAAAAATTCACCCACCAGCTCAACGACATCTTACAATACATCGAGAAGTTGAACGAGCTTGATACCTCGACGGTGGAGCCGCTGTCCCATGTGATCGAATTGAGCAACGTCTTCCGCGACGATGTCGTGAAACCGTCGATTTCTGCGGAAGAAGCGTTGAAAAACGCGCCGGCAAAGGTGGACACTCTCTTTAGGGTGCCGAAGGTGATTGGATGATTTTGGATTTACGAAGGACGATTGTCGATTTTCCGCCAGAGGCGGATGCGCCTTTGGCGCAACGATTTGAATGTCAAAATCATCCTACGCAAAATTCGATGTTTAATCGAAAATTGGCAATCGTCAATTTCAGCCGGAGGCTGATGTGCCAATGGCACAGAAAATAATAGGGATAATACCATCGAGGTACGGATCACAGCGGCTGCCGGCGAAATCGCTCGCGGACATTCAGGGCAAGCCGATGGTCCAGCATGTGTATGAACGTGCCAGCCAATCGCGCCTGCTCACGGAGGTGATCGTTGCAACGGACGACGAGCGCATCGAAACGGCAGTGAAGAAATTCGGCGGAACGGTGGTGATGACGCCGGTCTCGATTCAAAGCGGGAGCGATCGCATTGCGTACGCGGCCAGGTCGATCACCGCCGACATTTTTGTCAACGTGCAGGGGGACGAGCCCCTTATTGAGCCGGATATGATCGACCAGACCGTTCAGTTGCTCATCGACGACGACTCGGCACTTGTTGGAACAGCCGTGAAAAAAATCACTCAGCTCGACGAGTTGCTGACGCCCAACATCGTCAAGGTTGTGCTTGATAAAAACAATTTTGCAATGTACTTCACGCGATCCCTCGTTCCTTTTGTGCGCGATTCGAGCGAGGTGACTGAGTGGTTGAATCATGCTACGTTTTATAAACATTTTGGGATGTACGTGTACCGCGCTTCGTTTCTGCAGCAATTTACGTCATTCGCACCCATGCCTCTTGAGCAAGCAGAAAAGCTGGAACAACTTCGCATTCTCGAACATGGATATCGCATTAAGGCAGCAATTACCGAGCACGATTCAATACCGGTTGATACTCAGGATGACCTGGATAGAGTGAGAAGACATTTCAAAATTCAAAATCCAAAATGAAAAGTTAGGGACCGATAATTATTTTCTTCAACTTTTAATTTTTCATTTTTACCTTTTAATTTATTCTCGGTGTACTCTTGGCTCACAATCATGTAAAGTACGTTTTTATAACGGGCGGCGTCGTTTCGTCGCTCGGTAAGGGCATTGCTTCTGCATCGCTCGGATTACTTCTGAAATCGCGCGGCTTGCGAGTCACCATCCAAAAATTCGACCCGTACCTTAACGTCGACCCGGGAACGATGAACCCTTTCCAGCACGGTGAAGTGTACGTGACCGACGACGGGGCAGAGACGGATCTCGACCTTGGCCACTACGAGCGTTTCCTCGACATCAACATGTCGCGACAGAATAATTCTACGACGGGGCAGATCTACTATGAGGTAATTTCCAAAGAACGCCGCGGCGACTATCTCGGCGCGACTGTGCAGGTGATACCTCACATCACGGATGAGATCAAACGGCGCATCGGCCAGCTCGGCGCGACGGGGAAGTACGACGTTATAATCACCGAAGTCGGCGGCACCGTCGGCGATATTGAGAGTCTCCCGTTTCTTGAAGCCATTCGCCAATTTACGCATGCCACCGGACGCCGCAACGCACTGAATATTCATGTTACGCTCGTCCCGTACATTAAATCGGCAGGGGAGTTGAAGACAAAACCGACGCAGCACAGCGTGAAGACGCTGCTCGAGATCGGGGTCCAGCCCGATATTCTTATTTGCAGGACGGAGAAACGACTCAGCAAAGAGACACGTGAAAAGATCGCGCTTTTCACCAACGTTGAAACAGGATCGGTCATTGAAGGACGCGACGTCGACTCGATCTACGAAATTCCCTTGATGTTTGAAAAAGAGGGATTGGACAGCATCGTTATCGAGAAGCTGAACCTGAAATGCGGCAAAGCCGATATGCGTCAATGGTCGCGAATTGTGAACCGGATCAAGAATCCGAGCGACCGAGTGACGATCGGTGTCGTGGGGAAGTACACAGATTTGGCGGATGCATACAAGAGCATCAACGAATCGTTCATTCACGCCGGGGCGGAGAATGATGTTGCGGTGGATCTTAAATGGATCCGCGCGGAAGACCTCGATAAAACAAATCTCGATGAATATCTTGCCGATCTTTCCGGGCTGCTGGTTCCCGGCGGATTCGGCGAACGTGGGGTCGAGGGAAAGATTAAGGCGATCGGGTACGTACGCGAGCATAACATTCCGTTTTTTGGAATCTGCCTCGGATTGCAATGCGCCATCATCGAATATGCGCGCAATGTGTGCGGCTTGAAAGGCGCAAACAGCACGGAATTTCGCAAGACAAAATACAATATCATCGATTTGATGATCGATCAGCGCGGGGTGAAAAACCTCGGCGGTACGATGCGTCTCGGAGCATATCCGTGTCTCGTGCAGAAGAGGACAAAGGCATTCCAGGCGTACAAAAAAGAATTAATTTATGAGCGCCATCGTCATCGGTATGAAGTGAACAATAAATTCCGCAAGAAGCTGAGCGAAGGAGGAATGGTGTTCAGCGGACTCGCACCGGACAATTCGCTTGTTGAGATAATCGAACTTCCATCGCATCCATGGTTCGTGGCAGGACAATTTCACCCCGAACTAAAGTCGCGCGCCCTTAACCCGCATCCACTCTTCAGAGATTTCGTGAAAGCGGCAGTGAAATACCAGAAAGAAAAAAAGCAGAAAAAATAGGCACTCCGGCACAGTCCACTCCTTGAAAACCGCTGCTTGTTTTCGTATCATATCGCAGTACAAATCTTACATAACTATTCCGACAATTCTTATATGATTATCCAGTTCATCGGTGCAACGCGAACAGTTACCGGCTCCATGCATCTTCTTCACATCAATGGGAAAAATGTTCTTCTCGACTGTGGTTTATTTCAAGGCAGACGGTCGGAGTCCTTTGAAAAGAATAAGAACTTTCCATTTGATCCCTCCGGAATCGACGCACTCGTTCTTTCGCACGCCCACATCGACCACGCCGGCAATCTTCCCAATCTGGTGAAGAGCGGTTATGCCGGACCGATCTATTGTACGCCCGCCACGCGGGATTTGTGCGACCTGATGCTGAAAGACAGCGCGTACATTCAGGAACGCGACGTCGAATTTGTCGGCAAGAAGCACAGGAAGAAGCATCTTCCGCCTCCTGAACCATTATACACGATCGAGGACGTCGGTCCGACATTGAATTTGTTTCAATCGATTTTGTACAACAGAAAATTCGATATCGTGCCCGGTGTGCAGGCGGAATTCGTGGACGCCGGACACATTCTCGGCTCGGCGTCGATTATTCTGACAATTCTCGAAGGAGACGATGGAAAAAGTTCATTCCGGCGTGAAATCAAGTTCGGGTTCACAGGCGATCTTGGCAGGCCAAATCTTCCCATTCTCCGCGACCCGGAATTTATCGGCGATGTTGATGCCTTGATCAGCGAGTCTACCTACGGCGGACGGTTTCACACTTCGGTCGATGGGATGCCACAGAAGTTTGAGAGCGTCGTAGCGAATACTGTGCAACGGGGAGGGAAGATCATTATCCCTGCATTTAGTGTCGGGCGCACGCAGGACATCGTATACACGATGCATCTGTTGAAAGAGCAGGGGCGGCTCCAAAATATTCCGGTCTACGTGGACAGCCCCCTTTCCACAAGCGCGACCGACGTGTTTCGCAAGCACCCGAAATGCTTTGACGAGGAAACGCTCGGCCTCCTGAAACGGGAAGACGATCCCTTTGGGTTCAACCGGTTGACATACATTCGCAGCGTTGATGAATCAAAAAAGCTAAATGAACGGACGGAGCCATGTATCATCATTGCATCATCCGGCATGTGCGAGGCGGGCCGCATTCGTCACCATATCGCTAACAACATCGGCAATCCGCGAAACACCATCCTGATTGTCGGCTATCAGGCAGAACACACGTTGGGACGGCGGCTCGTCGAGCAAGATAAGGAAGTCACCATTTTCGGCGAAGTTCACGAGCGAAAATGCGAAGTGATCGTGATGAATTCGTTCAGCGCGCATGCCGATCGGAACGAATTGTTGTCCTATTTCAATCATTTCGACAGGAATCGCCTGAAAAATGTATTTCTCGTGCATGGAGACCCGGATCAGGCGGAGAAATTATCCGGCGGTTTGAAAGGACAGGGATTTAAGAATATCGCAATTCCAGTTCGTTTGGAGAAGTTCGAAATCTGAAAGCAGAGGTGACCCGGGTCACCTTTTCCAAACACGGTTAACACGAGAGCACAAAGAAGGCTACGAAGGCAATATTTATGAAAATTCTCGTCACTGGCGGAAGCGGATTGATTGGCAAGTACATCGTCGATGAGCTGCTGCAGCACAAGCATACGGTCGGCGTTCTTGACCTGAAGCCACCGAAGCAAAAAGTGAAGCATCACAAGGTCGACGTTTTGAATCTCGAAAACGTTGTCAAAGCCGTTAAAGGTTACGATGCAGTTGTTCACACTGCAGGTATTCCGCATCCTTTGAACGATCCCGCGGAAAAGGTATTCTCCGTGAATGTGAACGGGACGTTTAACGTCCTCGAAGCTTCGGCGCGAAATAAGATCAAGAAAGTTGTCTTCACCTCGAGCGAGTCGACGCTCGGCTTTGCCTTCATGACAAATCGAATGGTGCCGGAATATGTCCCGATCGACGAATTGCACCCGCTTCGCCCTCAGGATCCATACGGTTTGAGCAAAGTAATCGGTGAGCAGATTTGCCGGACATATTCTGCGCGGTACGGGATACGCACGGTCTGCCTGCGCGAGCCGTGGATTTGGGTCCCGGAAGGAAGCGAGCGGGGAAAATACAAGAAGCTTGTTACCGACTACTCGCAGTGGCACAAGAACCTTTGGGCGTTTGTTCACGCCTACGACGTAGCACAGGCACACAGGCTTGCCGTCGAACAGGATCTGAGTTCGCTTCACGAAGTTTTCTTCATCAACGCGCAGCAGAATTGGACCGGTATCGATTCGCGGGTTTTGCTCGGAACACATTTTCCTGAGATAAAGAAGTTCGCGCCCGATTTCACCGGTCCGGCGTCGATCCTCTCGTACCGCAAAGCAAAAGAATTGCTCGGTTACGAGCCGAGACATTCTGTGCGCGATATTCTCTTCTAATGAAACCAATCCTTCTTGATGTTGATGCCGGAGTCGATGACACGCTGGCGATTATTTTTGCCCTTCTCTCGCCGGGTCTCGAGGTACGTGGTATTACTACTGTTGCGGGAAATGTACCTGTCCGATCGTGCACGCGCAACGTGCTTTTGACTCTTGAAGTTCTCTCCCCGATGTTGCATGCCTTTCCTCCTGTATCCACGGGGGCTTCAACTCCTCTTCACCAGACCCTTTTCACCGCAAAAGAAGTTCACGGCAATGACGGCATCGGCGGCGCATCGGCTTACTATCCATCCCCGAAAACACGATCCACTCGCAGGAATGGAGTCGATCTGATCCTTGAGACGGTGAAACGTGAAGCTAATCTCACCTTGGTCGCAACGGGTCCGCTTACGAATATCGGCCTCGCGTTGAAGAAAGATTTTCCCGCGATGAAGCGGCTTCGCGAGATAGTCGTGATGGGTGGAGCATTCGATGGAGCGCATAACACCGGACCCTGCGCCGAGTTTAATTTCTATGTTGACCCTGACGCCGCCAATGCAGTGATGCTATCGGGCCTGCCGATCCGATTGATCCCATTGAATGTAACCGAGCAGTGCATTCTTACTCCGGACGATCTCCGGGAAATCGATCACACGCCGCTGAGGCGCTACATTCAACGAGTAACGAAATTCTATTTTGACTTTCATAAGCGGACGGAAAATTTTATTGGTGGCTATCTGCACGACCCTCTCGCCGTCGCGGCGGTATTGGAGCCGTCGTTATTGAGGACCGAACTTGGATACGTGCACGTAGAACGGATGAGCAGGTACACGCGCGGCATGTCGATCTTTTTCCCGCGGCTCAATGTGAGGAAACAGGCTGAGCTGCCGAAATGGGTGAAGGGCACACTTCTCCGCGCCCCGACGGTGAGGGTTGCAACCGGTGTCGACACAAGAAAGTTCAAGCAATTATTTTTGAAGCCATTCTCGAAAGCACATTGAAGGAAGCAACGCTCTTCGGCGATGAATAGAACTCTTTTATGTGGGTACATACTCTTGATGCTTCCCGAAATCGCAGACGCGCAGGTCGATGTCACCCGCCATATTGCTGCTTCACCGAGGGATTCAAATAACTCCATTCTCCGATTCGAACGAAACCTGAATACATATCTGTGGAACTTCAAAGCCGATTACGCGCAGCACAACGATGAATTCAGTGCGGATTTCCACGATCGTTACGGCTCATCATTTATCAGGCGGGACCAGAACTCGCGGCGCGACGAGCATACAGTGTGGCTGAACGCCTCGCAGAGACTTTCCTCTTTGTTTTCAGTCGATGTCGAAGCATCATCATTCATCCTCTCAGACAACCAATCGCTCGGTGTAAGTAACGCCGCGCTTCATTCCGGCCTCGTCGGGCTTTCGGTCCGGCCCCTCTCTCATCTCTCGTTTACGCCGTTGGTTGGATTCCGGTTTGACCGTCAACAGGATGAAAAGGACCAGGGATGGAACTACAAACTGTTGTCTGAAACGGACACGCTTGACTTCGGCGGCTATGAGACGCAAGGATCAATGCGGTTGAATGTGAGCAACTTGTCTCCCCGATACTTTCGCAATAACGCTGCGCAGGTGTTCATGCAGAAGAGTTTCATCGAAGGATCCCTCGACAGTCTTCGAATCAAGTGGTCGAACAACCGGTGGGATTTTTATGTTCCGGCCGATAGTTTTGTCCAAAAAGAATACAGCGTATCCTCAAACATCCGCAGCCGCGTAGACGAGAATATCGGTGTCTCGAACTCGATTCTGTACGGCATCGGAAAGAAACTGTCTGCTGTTGTCCAGACTCTCATTGAGTCAAGGACGATCGGAAACGCGTATCGCTACAAGTCGTTGTCCCAGCCGACGGCAATTCCCTACAATATTACCGTCCAAGAACAGCGGCTAGAAGGCGGAGTGGACATCAATTATCATAACAGCGACAATCTGAATGGTTCCGTTGGAGTTCGCCTCGGCGAGCGCGATGAGAGGCATGTATTGGAAAAAATCGACGGCGTGGACAAAAATATCCAGGAAAACCGCTCACAACAAGAGCAGCGGTTGGATAACATTGCACGGCGAACGTCGTTTCGCGGTTCGCTTGCAATGCCTCTTTCGACGAGTGACCGCGTTTCGCTCGAAAGTTCGGCAGGAATACTTCGATATGATACTCCCGATTCCACGAACAACGATGATAGGGACGAACTCCTGATTAACCTTGCAGCGCGCGAAACACATCTCTGGAGTGAAGATTTGGAGATGAGCATCATCGCGGAAGCGACGTTAAACCATATCGTATATTTATTCAAGGAACGGAGTGGCAACAACAACTGGAACCGCATTTTCCGCCTCTCCCCGGAATTGATCTTCACGCCATTCACTCGACTGCGTATGTTCAACGCATTTGAGGTTCTCGCAAACTACACTGTGTTCGATTTTGAATTGTTAGTACCGACGGTTAAGAGCTATTTGTACCGGCAATTTGCATTTCTCGATTCAACGTCGTATGATATGTCCTCGAACATAGGGTTCGATTTTTTTTTCCACGTACGCATCTATGAGCGCGGTGAACTTCGCTGGCAGGAATTCTCGGAACGCCCACAGCAATATGTGAGGGAAGTAACTTTTTCGCCAGCATTACGCTACACGATATATGGAAAGCTCGTGTGTGCCGTGGGATTCCGATCGTTCGCCCAGAACAGATTTCGGTACGTTGCGGGCACGAGAATGTCGGACGGTAACTATCTCAGCTATGGACCGACAACATCAATCCAGTTGACACTGTCGGCCGACTCGCGGCTGGAAATCCTGGGATGGAAAGAGTTTCAACAGCAAACGAATACGCCAACGCGGGAGGTATCAAACGTGGCGATGTCGGTAAAAGTCTTTTTTTGAGAGAGGAATTCAGTGGCAGCAGCACCAGGGCAGCGCGGCAGAGGAAGAGTTTTTCGGATGACGATGGCCAGCATTCCGAAAAACGTTCACCGGGTCGAAAGATTCTTGATGGAAATGAATGCCGTGCTGAAGATTAAAGATGAAAGATTCAGCACGCTGTTGGTCGTGTTGACAGAAGCGGTTAACAACGCGATCACCCACGGCAATAAACGAAATCCGGCAAAAAAGGTTATCGTGACATGTGTGCGTGAAAGTGATGCGCTTGTGGTTACAGTGAAGGACGAAGGGAACGGATTTAATCCCGATGCGGTTCCTGATCCGATCCATGAAGACAATTTATTGCGCGAAAGCGGTAGGGGTGTGTTCTTAATGCGGCAATTAATGGAAAGCGTGAGCTACAACAAGGATGGAAACGAAGTAACGATGAAGATGAAGATTCTCTGATACCGCAGTTGACCCTCACCTCCAAGGTGAGGGTCAACTTTCCTATTTACAGTTTCACTTTTTCCATATTTGATTTCACATCATCGGCAGATTTCTTGAGAGCAGCCGATTCTTCCGCGGTGAGTTTGATCTCCATTATCTGTTCCACGCCGCTCTTTCCCAGCTTAATGGGCACTCCGACAACGGTATCCTTTAGCCCGTATTCACCCTGGAGATAGACTGCACAGGGGAGTATGCGCTTCTTATCCTTCACGATCGCTTCCACCATTTGCACGGCAGCCGCCGACGGAGCGTAATATGCGCTGCCGGTCTTTAAATAGTTCACGATCTCAATCCCGCCATTGCGAGCACGTGTCACTAGTGCATCTATTTTATCCTGAGGCAATAGATCGGCAAGTGGAATTCCCGCAACAGAAGTATACCGGGGTAACGGTACCATGGAATCTCCATGGCCTCCGAGCACGAATGCTGTTACGTCTTCAACGGATACATTCAGCTCCATTGCGATGAACGTTCGGAATCGGGCGGTATCCAAGATCCCTGCCATACCGATAACCCGATGTCTGTCGAAGCCGCTCACTTTTAGCGCAACATAGACCATTACATCGAGCGGATTGGAAACGACGATCAGGATTGACTTTGGAGATTTTGCGACTGCCTGTTCCGTGACCGACTTGAGGATAACGGCATTGGTGTTCAGAAGGTCGTCGCGGCTCATGCCGGGTTTCCGTGCGATCCCTGCCGTGATAACGATGATATCGGAGTTGGCCGTGGCGTCGTACGTATTCACTCCTGTGACCTTGGAATCGAAGCCCTCGACCGGCGCGGACTCGTACATGTCGAGTCCCTTCCCCTGGGGAAGACCGTCAACGACATCCACAAGAACAACTTCGTTTGCCAATTCTTTTTCCGCGATACGTTGAGCCGCGGTTGCACCGACATTGCCTGCACCGATTACTGTAATTTTCATGATAGTCTCCGAGTTGTATGTTAGTCAATTGGTTTACCGTTATCTTTGAGATACCGGTAAACTGAAGTGTCGGACACGCGTCCCCTACAAAAAAAATGCGTAAGAGGAATACTCCTACGCAACGTGGATTTCTTCGGTGTGCGAAGAAGTTGTGCCCGGTTTATGGTGTAACGATTGAAATTGCCTGGCGTGTCTTGCCGACGCGTTGGAATTTTACGATGCCGTCAGCCAATGCGAACAACGTGTCGTCACCGCCCTTGCCGACATTCGTGCCGGGGTGAAATCTGGTTCCGCGCTGCCGTACTAAGATTGTCCCAGCCAAAACTTTCTGTCCGCTGAAGCGTTTTACGCCGAGCCGCTGGGCATTGCTGTCGCGTCCGTTGCGGGAGCTTCCGCCCCCTTTTTTATGAGCCATGCTTCGATACTACCTTTCTCTGAAAAAGTCTCAATGAGTCGATAGACCCGTGGGGGGTCTTCGACCTTCGGACTCTACGCTATGGATACAATTTCTATGTGCGTGTATTGCTGGCGGTGGCCGCGTTTCACGCGATACCCTTTGCGCCGTTTCTTCTTGAGGACGATGACCTTGTCGTCTTTCACGTGAGCGAGCACTTTTGCTTGCACCGATGCGCCGGCAACATTGGGTGATCCGACTTTGACCGCCTTATCGTCAGCCAATAACAGTACTTTGTCAAATTTCACACTACTGCCGACTTCACCTTCCAGCCTCGGCACGTAGAGTTTTTCTGCGGGATTCACTTTGTACTGCTGCCCGGCAATTTCAACGACTGCGAACATCGAATACATCCTTCCTAAAAATAATAGTCTTTCAATATTGGACTACCAAAATACCGAAAAAACGGAAAAAAGTCAACGGAAAGTTGTGACAATAATTCTACCATCGGAGTCGAAAATCCAATTCATGCAGGAATGTCAATGATTTTGAGAATCTCTACATTATCCACAGCACGGAGACAATGATCTGTGCGAGGATAATCTTCGTAATCATTGAAGCAGGATACACCGTTGCGTACCAGATATTCGGTTGATCGCTTTGGGCCTGCTGGTTTGCATACGCGAGGCATGCCGGTTGCGTGTGCATGCCGGACGCCATTCCCATTACTGCAGACATCGGCAGTTTCAAATATTTGTACCCGACAAGAATCGTCAACACGACAACACACGTCGTGATGAGCGCGCCCGCGGCGATGAGTCCCCATCCGCCGGATTGAAACGTGGCGCCGAAACCGTAACCGGCTTTCGTTCCGATTCCCGCAAGAAAGAAGACCAATCCTATTTGCCGCAGGACGAGGTTCGCAGTGAACGGCAATGCCCAGATTATCGGTCCGGTCCGCTCGAGCCTTCCAAGGAGAAGGGCAACAATGAGCGGGCCGCCTGCGAAACCGAGTTTGAACACCATGCCGTGAGGGAGAGGAAACGGTATCATACCCACCATTACCCCAAGTACAATACCGAACGAGATGGAAAGAAAATCGGTTTCGGAGATCGATTTCATCGAATCGCCGAAATATTTTGTGATGCGATCGATATTTTCGTGGCGCGTCACGACGCGTATTCTGTCGCCGAGCTCGAGCGTAGTACCGGGCGAAGGAACGAAGTCGACGTCGCCGCGGCGCAGGCGGGTAATCGTCGCTCCGAATTCTTTTTCCAGGTTGAGTTCGTGAATGCGTTTTCCCACGACCGCAGGATGCGATACGAAAATGCGTCGAAAATCTATTCCGGTGTTATCGAGCGACAGATGCATTGCCGATTCCTCCCCGAATAAGATGCGCGCACGCTCGAGCGCTTCCGAGGTTCCGACTGCAACAATCTGATCTCCAGCGGAGAGGAGTGTATCCGGTGTGACGATCGACGTCATTTCCCCTTTCTTAATCCGGCTCAGGGCAAAGCCGGGCTGACCGAGGAATTTTAAGGATTCCCCAACCGTTTTTCCCGCAATGGCAGGATTGGTAATATGATATGTGCGGTTGAGTATCGTGTCCGAGCCCGATTCTTTCAGACGCGCAGCTTCTTCTTTTGCGAAATCTATTTTAAAGATTTTCGTGAAGACAAAAAACCAAAGAAGAACGCCGAGGACGCCGAACGGATATGCAAGTCCGTAGGTAACCACCGAACTATTGGCATTGAGATCTGCAGCCTCCGACGGCAGGTTGGTCGAAAGTGTTTTGACGGTTTCGACCGTCGCAGCGAGGGCGGGAGTACTTGTCAACGCGCCGCAAAAAAGTCCCGCCGCGCTCGGGGCTGAAATGCCCAGAATTTTCCAGACTACGATGGCCGCGATCGCACCGGAAGCAAGCAATGTCGCTGCGATTCCGTTAGTACGGAATCCACGTTTTTGAAAGGATGCAAAAAAACTCGGACCCGATTGAAGCCCGATCGCATACACGAACAACACAAGACCGATGATGTACATGGACTCGGGAAGGCCGAGACGCTTATCGAGCGCGCCGAATGCGATGCCGACGAAAAGCACTGCGGATACACCCAAGCTGAATCCAAAAACCTTTATTTGGCCGACGAGATAACCAAGTCCTATGACTGTGAAGAGGAGGAGAAGCTGATTTTCGGCGAAAAAATTGACGATAGGCTGCATGCTGCTGCTGTGTCGTAATGAGAAAATGATGGATGAGAAAATGATGGAGGCGGTGTACTTGACTTAATCTTGATGAAAGAATACATTTACAATCAAATGTACGCAGAACGTCGAGGAGATTCAAGGAATTGTTCGTATTCATGATTGAGTTCTCCGTCTAGGTCGACAACGGTGCAGCGTACAATCCTGCCAAAGACATAGCTCGAAGAATGAACTTGCCCCGCTTACAGCAGGGATAAACCGTGCCGATCATTCTTCTCGCGATAACAATTGCTATCATCATTCACCAAATACGGAGGCTGCCGTGATTGTGGTCCGCGACGTTTTCCAACTCAAATTCGGCAAAGCCAAAGAGGCGAAGGCCGCGTGGAAAGAGGGTGTAGTGATATTTAAAAAGCACAATTTTCCCGCGAGCCGCGTCCTCACCGACCTCACGGGCGCGTATTACACATTTATTCTTGAGTCCACATATAGCGATCTCGCAGCGTTCGAAAAATCGCTCAAGAATGAACTCGGCATGAAGGAATTCGGCGAGTGGTACCATACCAAGTTTGTGCCGCTGGTCGAATCGGGCAGGCGCGAGATGTTCACGGTAGTTGAATAGGCTGTAATCAACATTATTCAAATACAATCATGGAGGAAAGATGAAATTTTTTTCCAGAGGGATGGTTCTTTTCTTCGCCGGTACCTGTTGGATCGGATTGGGGAATTATCTTCTCAGTTCCCCCGCGGATCCAAACGACGCAGCACAGGCAAGTCTCGGCAAGACCATCTTCGACGCACGCTGCTCGCCGTGCCATGGGATAAGCGGTAAAGGGGATGGTGCTGCATCAGCATTGTTGAACCCTCGTCCACGGAACTTCACCTCCGGCATGTTCAAGTTTCGTTCGACTGAGTCGGGAAGTCTTCCTACCGATGATGACCTTATGACTACGGTGAAGAACGGGCTCTATGGGACAGCAATGTCCGATTGGGCCCCGTTCATCACCGGCGATTCTCTAAAGGCCGTTGTCAATTATATGAAGACCTTCTCAGCACGCTTTCAAAACGAGAAGCCGCATCCCGTTCATATCAGCTCTCAAATTCCATCGTCCGCGGCAAGCATAGTAGCCGGAAAAAAAGTTTACGCAAAGTTGCAATGCGCGAATTGTCATGGCACCGATGGCGCCGGTGCTGGAGTCATTGCAAAGGATTTCAAAGATAACTGGGATTTCGAGACCAATGCGGTCAACCTCATAGAGCCATGGACATTCCGCGGCGGGTCGTCTGCGCGCGACATTTATCTCCGGTTCAGGACAGGTGTTGACGGGACGCCAATGCCATCGTACGCCGGCACTGTGAGCGAGAAGGAAATGTGGGATCTCGCAAATTATGTTGTCTCCATCGGCCGCAAGCCGGTCTGGAAGATGAATGAGAATGAAATCAGGGAGTTCTACGCAAAGCTCGATGCACAAGCAAAGGCTGATCCCGTTGAGCGCGGAAAATATCTTGTGCGAACAATCGGATGTGCCAGCTGCCATTCCACGTACACTGATGACCTTCGCCTGGTTGAGGGAACCCAGTTGTCAGGAGGTTTGACATTTGACCTGTATCCGTTCGGCAAGTACGTCGCAAGGAATCTCACTTCCGACATGGAAACCGGGCTGGGAAACTGGACAGATCAGGAAATAAAGAGGGCTTTTACTCAGGGAATTTCCCGCGATGGAAGAAAATTTCTTCCGTTCCCGATGGCGTGGCCCGCGTACGCATCGATGAAAGAGGACGATCAAAATGCCATTGTCACATACCTGAGAACTGTTCCGGCCGTCCATCATAAGATCCCCGATCCGGAGAAGCCGAATATCTTCTCGTATCTGTGGGGAAAATTCAGAATGCTGATTCTGAAGGAGCGGATTCCGTCACCCGCGTATCCCATGAAAGAAGCAACGGAGCAGCAGCCAGTCTCTCAGATCTCTCCCAGCGCAACGAAGAATTTTGCTGCGCGGGCCGACCGGGAGAAGGAGGCGCGGCCATGAAGAAGATATTGAAATGGATTGCGATTGGTGTTGTCTGCCTGATTGTGGTCGGATTCATCGCGTTCTTGTATCTCATTCCCCCCTTTGATATGCTTCCACGTGAGGCTTTTTCCCAACCGCACGCAGCGGCGGTCGCGTCGTCGCTGGATAAAATCAACGATCCGGTCGAGCGAGCTCTCGCAAAGCGGGGTCAATACATTATGTCCATATCGGACTGCAACGGTTGCCACACACCGCAGGGAGATCAAGGGCCGAACTGGGATGAATATCTCGCAGGCGGAGCGAAATTTGAAATGATCAAACCTGGAACCGCCCATTCGCGCAACCTGACTCCCGACAAACAAACAGGTCTGACGCGACGGACGGATGAAGAAGTGAAGCGAGTTCTGCGGAGCGGCGTCTTCCACGACGGAAGAATTTTCGAGCCGACGTTCATGCCGTGGCCGGCTTTCACCAATATGACGGAAGAAGATCGCCATGCACTGGTCACCTATCTTCGACATATCAAACCAATAAAGCACGACGTTCCCGAGTGGTCACCGAACAGTTCGGCGCCGTTGAACTCATTTTATCCTTATGACTACGCTGAGCACGAAAAGAAAAAATAGTTCACGAGCCGTTTTCAGATAGATATTCTTGCGTTTGCTCGAAGGCCAGTCATGCTGAGCAAGGCCGCGACAGCCTCCTTCGACGCTCCCGACTTCGTCGGGATTGCTCAGGATGACTGTCGCGGCCGCGCCGAAGCATGACACGGGAAATCGAAACACAAAATTTCTTTTTTGAACAGGCGCTACATCCCCGCTTAGGCAGGGATGACACTCATACTGAGGAAGGAGATTTTATGGATCGTTATCTAATTGAGTCGCCACATACGAAGGAAGATTGCACCCACGTGCTGAAGCAGGTCGAGGCATTGGGATACATTACGCATTTCGAGTGGGGATGTGCCTCCGGTGAGCATACCGGATTTGTTATCATCGAAGCGGAAAGTGAGGCGCAGGCGAGGATGGTGGTGCCTGCGATGAGCCGGAAACAGGCGCGAGTGGTAAAACTGAATAGGTTCACGCCGGAGTTGTTGAAGGCCGGACACTAGGAAGCAGCCATCCGATAGCTTCAAGCTATCGGATGGCTTACATCACTCAGCATCACTCGTCCGTCCAAATCTGTTGCCACAAAAAACTCCGACTTCTTTCGGTAGAAGCCGGAGTTTTTTTTCACATCAAATTACAATATTCACTATATTATTTTCAATCACTTATTTATCGCAGAAAATTGGCACATTTTTTTTGCACCTTCTAAATGGTTCTCTATAGAACTAGATTCCCGAAAACTTCCAGAGTATTGTTATTGCGGGCGTTTTTTTGCCGACTAAAGATCTCGTTGAGAAGCAATCTTGTTCTTCAACCAAAATTAAAAGCGAGATTCCTCGCTTCGCTCAGTATGACAATTCAAAAGCAATTTTTTCAATGTCTATGGCTGATGATTTATCTGAGTATTTTACCTTTGATAATCCATGCACAGGCTAATGATAAAACTCTCTTCCAACCAGAAAAACCAGTAGCCAGCGTCTATGGTGAAAATCTGTTGAACATAAATAAACTTACAGCGTGGTACCAGCATGATGGGTTGCAGGAAACACGAACTGATAGCAAGCCTACCGGATTTATTTTTCCTCGAAACACAGCAAATGCTATTTATAGTTCAAGTATTCTATATGCCGGCAATTTAATTGATGGGCAGACGAACACTCTCATCGTCAATGGTCAGTACTATAACAGCAACTTTGTGTCCGGAATAATTTTAGGCACACGAACTGGTGTCCGTGAAAAAGAAGACGCAAGCGGCGTGCGTATGTATCGCATTCGTAGAGACTTTGCAACGGCAGATTTGCGAGATGACGCTGCTGATTACTATGAGAAGCCTGCAAGTTCCGTCAGCTTCGGAGATATAAACAGCTTGCACGAGCAATATAAAAAAGATTGGGAAGAGTGGCCTGTACAGAAAGGCGCGCCATTTTATGATAGCGACAACAACGGGATCTACTCGCCAAAGTTCATCATTGATAAAAGCGGGTATGAAGTACCTGTCTTATTTCCTGATGCAGACGAACCGGGCATTGCCAGCGCCGACCAAGTGATTTGGTTTGTGTATAATGATTTGAAAGCAACTTCTTATTGGGGTTCGCCTTCTGTGGGTTTAGAATTTCAAACAACACTCTGGGCCTACAATCGAAACGGCGGGCTCGACAACGCCATTTTCAAAAAAACAACGATCATCTACAAAGGCACTGCAACAACAGCAACTGATGCCCAGTTGAAAGACATGTACATCGCGCAATGGTCGGATATTGACATTGGCAGATCTACGGATGACATTGCCGGCTGTGATTCTACGCTTGGGCTTGGGTATGTGTATAACCAAACATCGCTTGATGCAGAATACCAAAAATTTTCTCTCTCACCTCCGGCAATTGGATGTGATATTGTTCAGGGGCCAATTGTGGAAGCAAACGCAAACGACAGTGCAATATTTGGCATGAGGTACCGCAAAGGATATAAAAATATTTCTCCAACGTCGTTTGTCTATTTTGGTTCGGGAAGCGGTGCGACCCCGCCGTCGTACGGAACAAACGGCGCTACTCAATGGTATAACACGTTGCGCGGATTTTTTCGAGACGGACCATCTCGAATCGACCCAGTGACGAATAAGTCATCGGTATTTTGGGCATCGGGCGACCCCTTTACAGGCGCCGGTTGGATTGATGGAACACAAAGCACATACAACGAACGGCAAATTTTACTGTCGTGCGGTCCCTTCACGATGGCTGTGGGGGATACGCAGGAATTTGTTTCCACTGTCATTGCAGGCATCGGCGAAAACAGGCTGGCAAGTGTGCAGGCGATGAAATTTTACGATAAGCAAATACAATTTGCCTACAATAATTTATTCGACATGCCACCATTGCCGCCTGCGCCGAAGGTTTCTTTTGTGGAATTGGATAAAGGAATAATACTAGAATGGGAGCGTGATGCCGATGCGGTGGCAAAAACAGAGCAGTCTAATTGGCAAGGATATGTATTTGAAGGGTACAACGTCTATCAGCTTCCGTCGCGGTCTTTTCCGCTGAGTGCAGAAAAAAGAATTGCGACGTTTGATGTGAAAAATGAAGTAACCTCTATTGTTCAAGAAACGCTCGATGAAACAAAAGGGCGTCTGGTGGAAAAAATTGTTCAAGAAGGAAGAAACTCCGGCATTGTGCGGTACTTGTATCTTACTCAAGTTGACCGATTTTAAGCGGCAAGTAAATGTGATTTAATAGTATCAAACGGATTCTCCTGTATAAGAGGAGCTTGTTCTTTGAAAAAGTCGA
>JAGVPT010000236.1 GCA_020052095.1 Bacteroidota bacterium
CATACACAGGCTAGAATCGCTTGGACTCAAAGTCACTGTGCAGGAACTCAACGAAGCCGCATAGTTCAAAGATAAGTGTATTTTCATAGCAGTTACTTATTTTGTTCACTTCTTCTCATCCTCGACCTCGGTTGTTCCGGCTTAACGCCCACAGCGGGCAGGCCGATAAATGCAGAGGAACAACGAAGTCGACTCCTAGGACCACGAGCTGACTGGGTGGAATCGACTCTCCAGCGTTTGACGCTTGAAGAAAAAGTTGCGCAGTTGATCGTTGTCTGGACGCCGGGGAGTTACTCTTCGCATGAATCGCAGCGGTGGCAAGATCTGGAGCGGCTTGTAGTGGGGCGCAAGCTCGGCGGTTTTGTTTTTTCAATCGGCGACGTGTACGAGTACGCGGTGCAGGCGAACAAGCTCCAGAGGCTCTCCGATGTCCCGCTCCTTTTTGCCGCCGACTTGGAGTACGGTCCGGCAATGCGTGTCCGCGGCTCGACGAGGTTTCCCCACGCGATGGCGATCGGCGCAACGCGCACTGTCCGCTATGCGTACGAGGTCGGAAAAGCGACGGCGGAAGAAGCGCGGTCACTCGGCATCGTTCAGAATTATGCCCCCGTTGCCGACGTTAACAACAATGAGAAAAATCCGGTGATCAACATCCGTTCGTATGGCGATGATGTGAAATTGGTATCGGACATGGTCTCCGCTTTCGTTAAAGGGACGCAGGACGCCGGCGTGATCGCAACTGTCAAACATTATCCCGGACACGGAGATACCGATGTCGACACTCACCTTGATTTGCCGACGATTACTTACAACAAAGAAAGATTTGAAAAAATCGAACTTGCGCCGTTCAGGGAAGCCTTCAAGGCCGGTGCACTGTCGGTAATGGTCGGCCATATCTCTGCCCCAGCATTCGATTCCGTGAGCGGAATTCCCGCCACCGTCTCTCCGCGCGTCACAACCAACTTATTGAGAGACCAAGAAGGATTTCAGGGATTGGTCGTGACCGATGCGTTGGGGATGAGGGGAATATCATCGAAGTACGCGCCGGCCGAGGCCGCGGTGCTAGCGCTCAAAGCCGGAAACGACTTACTTCTTATGCCCGTCGATGCAGATGTCGCTATCGATGCAATCATTGCCGCTGTGAAGCGTGGAGAAATTTCGGAGGAGCGCATTACGGCATCCGTTCGAAAATTATTGCAGTATAAAAAATGGGCCGGGCTTGATACAAACAGATATGTCGATATCGAGAAAGTATACGACGCCGTAGGTTCACGATCACACCAGTTGCTGGCAAAAGAGATTGAAAGGAAGGCTGTCACTATCCTTGGGAACAATAACGGTATCCTCCCGCTTTCAAAATCCGGAAACAAGATGATTCTCGACCTCGCTTTTGCCGATACCGAAGACCCATCCATCGGGAAAGGATTCAACGGCGAGTTGATGGAACGATATGCGATTGTCGATTTCATGAAAATCGATCCCCGGAGCAACGCGATGGAGTACGATGCAGCGCTTGCTAAAGTCGCAACTGCAGATATCGTCCTCATCCAACTGCAGTACTTCGTTCGATCCGGCGAAATGACCGGTTTCCTCTCGAAGGAAATGAAAGAGTTCATTCCCAAAGTTCTTGCGATGGGGAAGCCATGCGTGGTGATATCCTTTGGAAATCCGTATCTCGTGGCGGATTTCCCAAAGGTCGATGCGTATGTCTGCACTTATGGAGGCGGGGACGTAAGTGAAGAAGCCGCTGCCCAGATAATTTTCGGAGAGGAATCGGCATCCGGAAAACTTCCGATATCAATCCCCGGCGCGTTTCAATTTGGTGACGGTGTCGAATATCCGAAACAGGCGCTTCGGGAAGGAAGGCCGGAAGAAGCAGGAATTGATTCGAAGATGCTTTCCAAGGTCGACGACGTTGTTGCTCAGGCGATCAGCGACTCGGCATTTCCCGGCGCCGTCCTCCTTGTCGCAAGAGATGGAATCGTCGTTCACAACGAGGCGTACGGCGCGTACACCTACGAACCATCGTCGAAACTCATCGGCAATACCACAATCTATGATCTTGCTTCCGTGACAAAGGTAACCGCCACAACGAGCGCGGTCATGCGGTTGTATGATGAAGGAAAATTTAGATTGGAAGATCCGATTGTTAAATACATTCCGGCGTTCGGACAGAAGGGGAAAGAGAAAATCACCGTTTACAATCTTATGGTGCACAACAGCGGGTTGCCTGCGTGGAGAACATTTTACACATTCTGCAGCGAGCCGCAATGCGTACTCGATTCCATTTTTTCCACAGAACTGGTGTATAAAACTGGCGACTCGACCGTCTACAGCGACCTTGGACTAATCACGATTGGAAAAGTGATCGAAAAAGTGAGCGGAACGACATTGGACAAATATGTCGATTCGGTTTTCTTTAAGCCGCTCGGGATGAAGAGTACCATGTATAGTCCGCCGGCGAAATTGATTCCCCATATCGCGCCGACCGAAGTCGACAACTATTGGAAGAAGACCGGCATCGCTGTGCGCGGAAGAGTCCACGATGAAAATGCAGCCACACTAGGCGGCGTGTCGGGGCATGCCGGACTATTTTCCACCGCCTCTGACCTGGCAATTCTTCTACAGATGGAGCTGAACGGGGGAACGTACGGCGGCCAGCGCTACTTGAAAGAAGAAACGATCAGTATGTTCACGAAGCGTCAATCCGAAAAGAGCACGCGGGGCATCGGCTGGGATACAAGGAGCCTCAAAGGATACAGCTTCGTCGGTTCGCAATTTTCCGATAAGTCCTTCATCCACACAGGATTTACCGGGACATCTGTCGCCGTTGACCCAACGCGGAATCTGATCGTTGTGTTTTTGACGAATCGCGTTTATCCCACTCGCAACAACTCGAAGCTGTTCGATGTGCGACCGAAAGTGCACAATGCCGTCGTCAACGCCTTAACAAAATGAACATGGGAAACAGTAATGGCACTCTCAAAATTTAAGAACGAACCACTTACCGATTTCTCCAAGCCGGCGCAACGAAAGGCAATGGAGAAAGCTTTGGTGAAAGTCCGGTCGGAATTTTCGAAAGAATATCCGATTGTCATCGGCGGCGAAGAGATCCGGACGAACGAAAAGTTCAACTCCTTTAATCCGTCGAAACCGAGCCAGAGCGTTGGTGTATTTCAGAAAGCGAATGTTGATCTGGCGAACAAAGCTGTCGAGGTTGCAGCAGCGAAATTTGAAGAATGGAAATGGACCGAACCGAAGAAACGCGCAGAGTATCTTTTCAAGGCTGCAAAGCTCATGCGTAATCGGAAACACGAATTCAGTGCAGTGATGGTGTACGAGGTAGGGAAGACGTGGCCCGAAGCGGACGCCGACACCGCGGAAGCCATTGATTTTCTTGAATTTTACGGCAGGGAAATGCTGCGCCTCTCAGGTCCGCAGCCGGTGACGAAAATCCCGACTGAAAAAAGTGAACTGCACTACGTTCCGCTGGGAGTGGGCGTTGTTGTTCCACCGTGGAATTTTGCCCTCGCGATTCTTGCCGGAATGACATCTGCGGCTGTGGTTGCTGGGAACACCGTCGTGTTGAAACCCTCAAGTGATTCACCCCTCACTGGCTGGAAATACTTTTCCCTGATGCGAGAGGTAGGAGTGCCGGCAGGCGTTATCAATTTTATTACTGGTTCTGGCGGCGCGGTCGGCGATACCATGGTTGCTCATCCGAAAACTCGGTTCGTCTCCTTCACCGGCTCGAAAGAAGTTGGTATACACATCTACGAACTTGCCGCAAAAGTCCAGCCGGGACAGAAATGGTTGAAACGGGTTGTTGCAGAGATGGGGGGCAAGGACTCGATCGTCATCGATGACCAGACTGATCTTGATGCCGCTGCGCAAGCGACGGTTGCCTCCGCATTTGGATTCCAGGGCCAAAAATGTTCCGCCGCCTCTCGCGCCATTGTCGTCGACAAGGTCTATGACAAATTTATCAACCTGGTGAAAGAGAAAGTTGGTGCAATCAAGGTCGGTCCATCTGACGATCCGTCGAATTATATGGGACCGGTTGTCAATCGGGGTTCACGCGACAAGATCAATGCATACGTGGAGAAAGGCCTAAATGAAGGGGGGAGATTAGTTGCCGGCGGAGGGAAAGTCGAAGGTGAAGGGTTTTTTGTTCAACCGACGGTCATTGCCGATGTAGAGCCTGGAGCGACGATTTCGCAAGAGGAAATCTTCGGACCCGTCCTTGCGGTAATCAGGGTGAAGGATTTTGACCATGCTCTCGAGATCGCGAACAACACCGAATACGGATTGACCGGCGGTGTCTGGACGAAGGACAGGAAGAAAATTGAGAAGGCGAAGAAAGTATTTCACGTGGGCAATTTCTACGTGAATAGGAAAATCACCGGCGCACTTGTGGGAGTGCATCCGTTCGGCGGTTTCAATATGTCCGGGACCGATTCAAAGGCAGGTGGCAAGGATTACTTGTTGCTCTTCATGCAAGCGAAAGCGATTTCGGAAAAGATCAAATAAGCGGATATTAGGTTGTTCGTTTTCAAATTAGTGCACCTCCGCTACTGGTACTGTTTCTAATATTAGATCTTGAAATTTTACCGCAGAGGACGCAAAGGGCGCAGGGAAGTTTTTATAAAAATATTGAGAAATCTTTGCGTTCTCAGCGAACTTTGGGGTGAATACGTTTTTGAAAAATACAATATAATACTAGGTATCAATTGTTCATTGATCATTACTCATTAATCATTGTCCGTTGAGGAACTGAAGATGGAGATGGGAGCAGGCACGCACACTCTCGATGCGTTGGGGCTAAAGAATTTAGGGAACATTTACTGGAACTTGTCGACACCCGCGTTGTACGAAGAAGTCGTGCGCCGTCGTGAAGGGTCGATTTCGCATCTCGGTCCATTGGTAGTTCATACGGGGCATCACACAGGCCGATCGCCGAACGACAAGTTTATTGTGAAGGAGAATTCGAGCCAGGATAAAATCAATTGGGGGAAGATCAACCGTCCGTTCGAAGAGGGAAAATTCAACGCGCTGTTTGCGCGGCTGAGTGCGTATTTGCAGGGGCGAGATGTGTTTGTCCAGGATCTCTTTGGCGGCGCGAATCCAAAGCATCAGATTCCCGTTCGCATAGTCACGGTTTACGCGTGGCACAACCTCTTCGCGCGCGACCTCTTGATTCAGCCTGTCGCGCCGGTCCGGCACAATTCACCTAATACGTTTACCATCATTGACGCGCCGCATTTCCACGCCGTCCCGGAAATTGACGGCACTGACTCCGAAGTGTTCATCGTCATCAACTTTGCGAAACGGATTGTGATCATCGGCGGGACAAGTTATGCGGGTGAGATCAAGAAATCCGTTTTCACAATCCTGAATTATTTGCTTCCAAACGTGAACGTCTTCCCGATGCATTGTTCGGCGAATATGGGGAAGGCGGGTGACACGGCCCTCTTTTTCGGATTATCGGGAACAGGGAAGACGACGCTTTCGGCTGACCCGGAACGTGCATTGATCGGCGACGATGAACATGGATGGAGCGGGGAGGGCATTTTCAACTTTGAGGGAGGTTGTTACGCCAAAGTTATTCGACTCTCACCGACCGCCGAGCCTGAAATTTATCAAACTACGAGAATGTTTGGAACGGTGCTCGAAAATGTTATCATGGATTCCGACTCGCGCCAGATAGATCTGGATGACGGATCGCTCACCGAGAACACGCGTGCTGGATATCCACTTACGCATATTCACAATCACGTCGCCTCCGGCATGGGAGGTCATCCGAAAAACATTATCATGCTCACCTGCGACGCATTCGGCGTGATGCCGCCGATATCGAAGTTGACGTCGGATCAGGCGATGTACCATTTTCTCTCCGGCTATACGGCCAAGGTGGCGGGGACGGAAAAAGGGGTTGGCAAAGATCCGCAAGTTACTTTCAGCACATGCTTCGGCGCACCGTTCATGCCTCAGCATCCCACGGTGTACGCAAACTTGCTCGGCGAAAATATGAAGAAGCACCAGGTCACAACATGGCTTGTGAATACCGGATGGAGCGGCGGCCCCGCCGGCGTTGCGTCACGAATGAGAATTGCGTACACCCGCGCGATGGTGAACGCCGCGCTCTCGGGGAAGCTTGATGGCGTGGAGACCACGGAAGAGCCCTTCTTCGGACTCCGAATTCCCAAGAGCTGTCCGGATGTTCCGGCTGAAGTACTGAATCCGCGAAACACGTGGAAAGTGCCGTCGGAGTACGATGCAAAAGCCAAGGAGCTCGTCGGACGATTTAAGAAAAATTTCGAGGATTTTGCGTCGTATGTTGAAGAAGGTGTGAAGAATGCAGGGCCGCGGTGAGAATAACGAATGGAGAATGACGAGTGCTGAATGACGAATGCCGACTGACAAACGGCGAATGCCGAATTGCGCAGAATCGTGCTTTCACTCGTCATTCGGCATTCGTAAATCGTAATTATTATTTGGATAAGAAGTATCACCTTAATGATCGGGAGGAGTTTCGATGAAGATTCACGAGTATCAAGGCAAAGAGATTCTGCGAAAATTTAACGTAGCGATTCCGCAGGGCGGTGTGGCTTTCTCTTCTGACGAAGCCGTTGCGGCAGCTAAACGATTGGGCGGAAATGTTTGGGTCGTCAAGGCACAAATACATGCCGGCGGCAGAGGAAAAGGAGGGGGTGTCAAAGTTGCCAAGAGCATCGAAGAAGTCCGCTCCCTCGCCGCGCAATTTCTCGGAATGCGGCTCGTGACTCATCAAACGGGTCCGGAGGGGAGAATCGTGAAGCGCCTCCTTGTGGAGCAAGGGATCAACATTGCAAAGGAAATGTATGTCGGCGTCACGCTCGACCGGACGACGGCGATGAACGTGGTGATGGTGTCGACCGAAGGGGGAGTTGAGATCGAAAAGGTCGCCGCAGAATCTCCTGAGAAGATTGTGAAAGCGCACGTGGCGCCATCTGTTGGGCTGCAGCGATTTCAGGCGCGCAGTCTGGTGTTTTCGCTCGGACTGACCGGCGAAGCATTCAAGAATGGAGTAAAATTCTTGCTCGCGCTTTACAAGGCATATGAATCAACCGACGCGTCGCTCGCGGAGATCAATCCACTGGTGGTCACAAAAGAAGGGAACGTACTGGCGCTCGACGCGAAGATCAATTTTGATGACAATGCGCTCTACCGGCATCCGGAGTTTGCAGAACTGCGCGATCTGAATGAGGAAGAGCCTTTGGAAATCGAGGCGTCGAAATCAAATTTGAGCTACATCAAACTCGATGGGAATGTCGGCTGTATGGTGAACGGCGCCGGGCTTGCGATGGCGACGATGGACATCATCAAGCTGGCCGGAGGTGAACCGGCGAATTTTCTCGACGTTGGCGGCGGCGCAAATGCTCAGACGGTGGAAAGCGGCTTTAAGATTATTCTCGCCGACAAAAACGTGAAAGCAATTCTGATCAACATTTTCGGCGGTATTGTGCGATGTGACCGTGTCGCGACCGGCGTTGTCGAGGCTGCAAAGAAAGTCGAAGTAAAAATCCCGATCGTTATTCGCCTTGCCGGCACGAATGCCGACCTCGCGGCGGAGATCCTGAAAAACTCCGGCATGAGTTTCCTTGTGGCCGGGAATTTGAAGGATGCGGCCGAGAAAGTGACGAACGCCTTAGCGGCGTAGGAATTGTTGCAATAAAGAACAGTATGGCGATGAACGAAAAATACGAAGCGGTAATTGGTCTCGAAGTGCACGCACAGCTCCTGACCAATTCAAAGGCCTTTTGCGGCTGCACCACGAAGTTCGGGAATACCCCCAACTCGAATGTCTGTCCCGTGTGCCTCGGAATGCCGGGAGTTCTGCCGGTGCTCAACAAGAATCTGGTGGAATTCACCCTGAAGATGGGACTCGCAACACATTGCCGCATCGCTCCGAAATCGATCTTCGCCCGGAAGAATTATTTTTATCCTGATCTGCCGAAGGGGTATCAGATATCTCAGTATGAGGAGCCGATCTGCCAGAATGGATATATCGATGTTGAGCTGAAGGACGGTTCGACCAAACGCATTGGCATTACACGCATCCATATGGAAGAGGACGCCGGCAAATCCATCCACGACATGGATGTCGATACCCTCGTTGATGTTAACCGTTGCGGAGTGCCATTGATGGAGATCGTCAGCGAACCTGATATGCGCACCTCGCACGAAGCATATCAATATCTCTCGGCGATCAAACAAATCGTCACATATCTTGGGATCTGCGACGGCAACATGGAAGAGGGAAGTCTTCGCTGCGATGCAAACGTCTCTGTGCGCCGTACAGGCGAGAAGCAATTTGGAACGAAGACGGAAGTAAAGAACATGAACTCCTTTCGAAATGTTGAGCGGGCGCTCGAGTACGAAATCAATAGACAAATAGCCGTGATCGAAGACGGGGGATCTGTTGTCCAGGAAACGCTACTCTGGGATGCGGACAAAAATGTCGCTGTCTCAATGCGGAGCAAGGAGGAAGCGCACGATTACCGTTACTTCCCGGAACCCGACCTCGTCCCCGTGCTTGTCGACCAGACGTGGATTGCAAACGTGAAGTCCGCCCTCCCCGAGTTGCCGGCGGAGCGCCGCAATCGTTTTGTGGACACGTTCAGTCTCCCGAAATACGATGCCGACATCCTGACGCTCGAAAAGGAACTGGCGGACTATTATGAAGAGGCCGCCGCAAAGTTGGCAAAGAAAGACTCCGAAAGTTACAAGTCAATCAGCAACTGGGTGATGACCGACGTTCTTCGAGTAGTGAACGAGGAACATGTCAAAGTCAACGACTTTCCCATCTCACCGGAAAATCTTGCGGCCATGGTAAACCTCATTGGGGAAGGCGTTATCAGCGGAAAAATTGCGAAAGAAGTATTCGAGGAGATGCTGAAGACAAAAGAACATCCGAGAACAATTGTCGATCAAAAAGGACTTGTCCAAGTCTCCGACGCGGGCGCGCTCGAAAAGATCATCGATGAAGTGCTCGCAAACAATTCCGATCAGCGTGAAAAATATCGGAGTGGAAAAACACAGCTATTTGGATTTTTCGTCGGGGAAACTATGAAGGCGACGAAGGGGAGAGCGAATCCAAAAATTGTCAACGATATTCTCAAAAGAAAACTCGGCGAGTAAATAATCCTCGATCGTAATCTGATTTTCAATCGACCCTTGCCCTCATCATCAACAATCAGGTAGAAAGAACAACTCATGAGAAACAAAGTCATTGCGGGAAATTGGAAAATGAACAAAGATGTTTTTGAGACCGCCGATCTCATCAACGGACTTAAAAAATCAGTTGCCGCAAAAAATGTGGAGGTGATCGTTTGCCCCCCCTTTACATCCCTCGTTGTCGCGCAGCAACTGTTAAAAGGGAGCACCATCAAGCTTGGCGCTCAGGACGTCTCGGTTCATGACGACGGTGCATATACCGGAGAAGTCTCTGTTACAATGCTGAAATCTGTCGGCTGCGAGTATGTTATTGTTGGACACTCCGAGCGTCGGCAATACTTTCACGAATCGAACGAGCTTATCAATCAAAAAGCAAAAAAAGTGCTCGCTGCATCCATGAGAGTGATCATCTGCGTAGGTGAAACCCTTGAAGAGCGAGAAAAGGAAATCACGGATAAGGTCATCACGGCACAGATAAAAGGAGTGCTCGCAGGATTGTCCGAATCCGATTTAGAAAGAGTCATCATCGCGTACGAACCTGTGTGGGCGATCGGAACCGGCAAAAATGCTACTCCACGGCAAGCGGAAGATGTACATCAACTGATACGAAAACTCGTGGGGCAGATCTATTCATGGAATGTTGCCGAAAAGATAATTATTCAATATGGTGGCAGCGTAAAACCGGAAAATGCCAAAGAATTGTTGTCACAAGATGATATTGACGGCGCGCTTGTTGGAGGCGCGTGCCTGAAGCCCGATTCGTTTGCCGGGATAATCAGCCCGATCTGAGGATGCTTATTTGCTTCTGGATTTCGGGCTGGGTTCTTCAGTTCTACATCCTTAAAACGCCCTAAATCACTGTAGTTCAGGGATTTAGGGCACTTTTATTTTGATTGCTTTTCGGGCTGTTATGTATTATATTTGCGCAGAAAAGGGACTTGCGTTGCCTAGATTTGAGGGAGCGCTGGTGTTTATTTCACATTATTGAGTCCATTATTGCAAACTTCACTGCATCGCTTTCTCCTCGCTCTTGTTTGTCTCCTAGCAATCTCCGCCAATTCGTTTTCCAGAAAGCAATTTTATGAAAATGGGTCAAAATCGCGCCCCGAAACGCTCAATTTTGCCTCCTCTAGCCGTTCTATTGTTGATTTATCGGGCAATTGGAGTTGCTCTACCGACGAAGGGGTGACCTGGACTGACGTTCTTGTCCCTTCAGCATCGAATTTTGAAGGCAAAGTGATATTTACGAAGAAGTTTGATCTTTCCAGCAGCCTTCTCACCTCCTACAGTTTCAAATTTGTTGCGTACGGCATGAATTACATGGCCGAGGTGTTTCTCAATGAGATTTTTGTCGGAAAACACGAAGGCGGTTACACCTCTTTCTCCTTTCTCGTTCCGGAAAACACGCTTCAAGTCGGCAATGAAAATTTCATTCGCGTCGTCGTAGATAATACGTTGAATGCAAAAAGCACATTGCCCCTTCGCCAACAAGTCGGGGGTTGGAAGAACTATGGGGGAATTCTGAGGGACATTTTCTTGGTTGCGACTCCCGTTGTCTGGATCGATGATGTTCTCGTTGAGACGGAGAGCATCGACCCGAAGATCGTGAAGCTTTCCGTGCAGGCAGTCGTATCGGCGCGGGATATTTCGAAGCTGACTTTCGCAAACCATACCGGTCCTGCGATAATGAGTTATGCTGTAGAAATCTCCGAGAAGGCAACCGGCGCGATAACCGGAAAATCGACACCTCTGTTCTTCTCCCCGGAAGCGAACAAAGATATGACGCTGCAGACAACCGTTGTGATTCCTACTGCCAAGCTATGGAGCCTTGATCAGCCAAACCTCTACATGGTTCGGACAACTGTCAGCACCGTCGACGGAAAAGTAGTAACGCTTGTCGATGAGGTCAAATTGCAGACCGGGATCAGGACCATCGGCAAGGAGAAGCAGAATATTCTGTTTAACGGTGCGCCCGTGACGCTTCGTGGGGTAACGTGGACAGAGGATTCGCCGGATCATGGCGGCGCGTTGAGTTACGAGCAGATGGAAAAGGACATTGCACTTATAAAAAATTTGGGCGCGAATACCGTGCGGTTCGCTTTTCATCCACCTCATCCGTTCCTGCTGCAATTGTGCGACCAGTACGGGCTTCTGGCGATTGAAGAAATCCCGTTATACGAGATTCCTGCGGATATTCTTACGGGCGAAAATTATCGGACGCTTGCAGAAAATTATACGCGCGAAATGATCCGGCGGGATAGGAATCATCCGTCAATCATCGGGTGGGGCCTCGGCGACGGTTTCGAGGCGAGCAACGCGCGCACCGCGGCAGTGATTGAGCAGTTACACGGCGTTGTAAAATCCATGGACAAACGGCTGACCTATTTCATTGCGATGTCGCCGGAGAATACTCCGGCATCTTCCATTGTCGACATCGCCGGCGTGCGTTTGTCGAACCCTGATGTGAAAGAATTCAAAGCTCTGCTCGCACGATGGAAACAGTCTCACCCTGCGCAACCCGTGATCGTCGGACGGTACGGCAAAGCAATCGAAACCGGAAATCGGAACGGCTACAGCGATCCGATGTCGCAGGAAGCTCAGGCGCGGTATCTTTTTCAGCGGTACGATGCGTTGAAAGAATCGGCGATCGCCGGCGGCTTTGTGTGGGGATTTGCGGACTGGCGCGGAGACCGTCCGATGTTGTCCGTCAAATCGGAGAATCCCGATCTTTATTCGTACGGCATCGTCGAATACAATCGCGAAAAGAAAGTCGCGTACGATGTTGTGCGTTCGATGTTTCTCGGCGAAAAAATTGCGGCGCTTCCCATCGGAACACATTCGGTGTCGTCACCCGTGGCGTATGTTCTATTGGGATTGCTTCTGTTGATCATTTTTGCATGGTTCCTTAACAGCAACCGGCGTTTCCGCGAAAGCGTCAATCGCGCCTTATTGCGCCCGTACAATTTCTACGCCGACATTCGCGACCAGCGAATCTTGTCCAACTTTCACACTGCGTCGCTCTCGGCCGTTGTCGCCGTCACTTTCGCGATTGTCGTCTCGAGCATTGCGTACCATTTTCGCTACAGCACAGTGCTCGATTATGCGCTCACGCAATTGATCTCTTCCGATTCACTTAAGGGCGCGATCATCGAGCTCATCTGGCATCCGATCGAATGCATCGCCTACGGCGGGCTGGTCTGCTTTGCGTGGATGTTTGTTGTAACGGCGCTCGTGCAATTCTTTTCGCTCTTCGTGCGTGCGAAAGTGTTCCTGTTTCATTCGTACTCTGTCGCGGTCTGGTCGGCGCTGCCGATGGTTGTCTTCATCCCACTGGGAATGATTTTATACAGGGTGATGGAAAGCGACGTGTATGTGATACCGGTGCTCGTGATCTTCAGCGGGGTGATGATCTGGATCTTCTTCCGAACGCTCAAAGGTGTTTCAATCGTCTACGATATTTCTTCTGTCAAGATTTATGCACTGGGGATCATCGCACTTGCTATCGTAGGTATTGTGTCGTACGGGTATTTCGATTATGCGCATTCCGCCACAGCGTACATTCGTTTCATGATCAGCACGGTTATTCCAGCAGCGAACTGAACGGATTGAGGGAATCATGTATTTGTCGAAGTTGGAAGTTGTTGGATTTAAATCGTTCGCGAACAAAGTCAATTTGAAGTTCGATGCGGGGATTACGGCCATTGTCGGCCCTAACGGCTGCGGAAAGACGAATGTCGTGGACGCGATCCGCTGGGCGCTGGGCGAGCAGCGTCCGAGCACATTACGCAGCGATAAGATGGAAGACGTTATCTTCAACGGGACAAAAAACCGAAAGCCCATCGGTATGGCAGACGTCTCACTCACCATCGAAAACACCAAAGGGATCCTCCCCACCGAATACTCTGAAGTCACCATTACGCGCCGCGTGTACCGCTCCGGCGAGAGCGAATACTATCTCAACAAAACACTCTGCCGCCTGAAAGACATCAAAGATCTTTTCATGGATACTGGCATGGGATCGGACGCGTACTCGGTGATCGAACTCAAGATGGTCGAGACAATTCTCAGCGACCGCACGGATGAACGCCGACGCCTTTTTGAGGAAGCCGCGGGCGTCACAAAATATAAGCACCGTAGAAAAGAGGCATATCGGAAACTCGAAACCGTCCAACTTGACCTTGTCAGGGTTAATGACGTAGTAAAGGAAATACAAAAAGCGGTGAATTCGTTGGAACGACAGGCGCAAAAGGCGGAAAAATACAACGACTTGTCCCAGCAGTTGCGCGCCTTGGAAGTGAATCTGTTAGAACGGGACTTTGCCGCTATCGCCGCAAAAATTGGGCCCCTCAAGCGCGAACTTGCGGGGGCTCGGACGGAAAAAGAGAGGATTGACAAAGAACTTTCAAGCAAGGAAACGCTTCTCGATCTCCTCCGCACAGAAATGGAAGAACTGGAGTCGAACCTCACAGGCGCGCAGACCGAGGTCGCTGAACAGCAGCAGCGAATCAACGGAGTACAACAACGGCGCATCTCGTCGAGCGAGCGGAAGAAATCGCTTGCGATTGCGATCGAGCGCTACGAAAAAGATAAGGTCGAACTGCATCGCCAGCAAGAGGAACTGCAGTCGCGGTCGAAAGAATTGCGTGCGTCGATCGAACAGACGCACGAAAAAGTAGAAGAGGCCGAGCGGTTCTACGCGGAAAAGAAGGAAGAGCTCGACGCGTTCACGGTTCAGCTCGATGGGAAAAAAGCCGACGTGAAGAAGCTCCAAGACCACATCATGGAATTGCTCAACGAGATTTCGTTGAAACGCCAACAGCATGAACGGACAAAAGCGCGGGTCGAGAACATTCACGGCAGAATCGATTTCTCCACCGAGGAGAATGCGATCTACAAGAATGAGGTCGGAACAAATACCGAATTGGTGAATCAACTGAGCGCCGAAGACCGCGAACTGCGGCGCCGGTTTGCCGAAGCAGAAGTGCGGGTCCATCAGATGGAATCGTACAAAGGGACGCTGGAAAAGGAAATCGAATCCCTGCGCAATCAGGAGTTTGAAGTCCGCGGCGTGCTCGACCGTCGCCGTGCCCGTCTTGAATTTCTCAGAGGTTTGGTTGAAAGCTACGACGGATTTTCTGAGGGGGCGAAATATCTTATTATGAACGATGAGTGGAAGGCCAACGTTCAGACAACGGTGGCCGACGCCGTGTCGACAAATGGACAGTACCGCGTTGCGATTGAATCAGCGCTCGGCGAGATGGCGAGTTTCATCGTAGTGAAAAATATTGACGAGGCGTACCGCGGCATCGAAGTCCTGAAGAAAAATCAAAAGGGAAAAGCGACATTCATTTGCCTAGACCGTATTCCCGCACTCCGGAGTACGCGGCGGCCGATTGCGGGCGACGGCGTTCTTGGGTGGGCACGAGACGTGATCACATGCGATCCGGCGTATACTGGCCTGTGCGATTATATTTTTGACAACACGCTGCTCGTGAAAGATGTCAGCGCAGGCTCTCGCTATATCAACGACGAGTCTTTGCTGAAGTGTGTCACGATCGACGGCGAAGTTGTGACTGGTCAAGGTGTGTTGAAGGGAGGGAGCATCCGCGCCGACGATGGTGGGATGATCGGCAAGAAAAGCCAGATCGTGGAACTCGAGACCGAAACAACGACACTCGGGGTGTCGCTCGCGAAACTCCGGAAGGACGTTGCCGCCAAAGAGCAGGCGCTGACGAAGGTCGAAGTGAAGACGCTGGCGGGAAATGCAAAACGCATCGAGCAGCAGATGACGGGGGTCGAAATGCGGATCGCGCAGATCGAGTTCGAGAAAAAACGCATCAATGAAAATATCCAACGTAATTCCTCGGAGAGTGTGAAGCTGTCTGCGGAAGCGGAGGAACTTCAAAAAGAATTGAACGTGCTTATCCCGGAGATCGAGCGCGTCGAAAAAGAGAAGTCGGCCACAGAACAGAATTCCGGCGCCGCAATAAGTGAAATGGAAACAATGGAAGTGCTCTGGACCGAGTATTCCGACGTAACGAACAAGGCGCATGTTGCCCTTCTGACGCTGGAGAATGAAGAAAAAAAGCTCGCACGCGAGCTCGAGTACACACGCGAGACGGTCGAGAATATCGTTGCGACGCTTGCGCAACGGGACCGCGATATCGCCGAAGCGAAGGTCGAGATCGAGCGGCTCGCCGGAGAACTTCTGGAAACGGAATCCGAGCTTCAACAGTTGAGCGCGGGCCTACAGACAATGATCGACAGGAAGAAGAGCGTGGACTCGGACTACAACGCCAAACGCAATCAGACCCACGCGATCGAACTGAAGATCAAAGATGAACGCCGGTTGCACGACGATTCACTCGGCGTCACGCACGAACTTGAAATCAAGCTCTCCGAGCTGACAATGAAGTCGGAGAACCTCGTGACGCGCGCCCGTGAAGAGTACGGGTTCATCCTCGAATTGAAAGAATATGCCGATGCACAGGAATTCGACATCGACGCATGGCGCGATGAAGCGCATGCGCTGAAGGAAAAAATCGCGGCGCTCGGACCGGTGAACTTTGCGGCGTTCGATGAATTCAAGAGCGAAAAAGAACGGCTGGAGTTCATTTCGACGCAGCGTGACGACCTGGTCGAAGCCGAGGAGACCTTGCTTTCGACGATCGAGGAAATAAATAACACGGCTCAACGGACGTTCGCGGAGACGTTTGGAAAAATCAGGGAAAACTTCATCGCAACATTCAAGAGCCTGTTCGATGAGGGGGACGATTGCGATCTGCGTCTTGAAGAAGGAGTCGATCCGCTGGAAGCGCGCATCGAAATTATTGCCAAGCCGCGTGGTAAGCGCCCAACGTCGATCGATTTGCTCTCGGGCGGAGAGAAAACCCTTACGGCGATCGCGCTCCTCTTTGCGATCTATCTCGTGAAGCCGAGTCCTTTCTGTATTCTAGACGAAGTTGATGCGCCGCTCGACGATTCCAATATTGACCGGTTCTCGCGCATTCTCAGGAAGTTCAGCGATAATACACAGTTTATTGTCGTCACGCATAACAAGCGAACGATGGAATCGGCCAATGCAATGTACGGCGTAACGATGGAAGAGGAAGGCGTCTCGAAACTCGTGTCGGTCCGATTCAATGAAAATTCAATAGCGCAGAACTGATGAAAGAGCAGCTTTCCTACATCGTCTTCACCGATTTCGACGGAACGGTAACACGCACCGATATCGGCGACGCGATGTTCACAATGTTCGGCAATAGAAAAAAGTGCGCCGAAGCGTTTCATGATTCCCTCAAAGGAAGAATTCCAGCCCAAGAAAGCTGGCGCCGTTCGTGTGAGACCGTCGAGTCGCTCTCGCGGAGTGCATTCGCTTCGTTTGTTGCACCGCAGAATATCGATCCGGGATTTCATGGTTTTGCAGAATATTGCGCAGCGAGATCGATTCCGATAAACATATTGAGCGATGGCTTTGACGTGTACATCGATCAGATCCTGCGTCGCGAAGAATTGAACTATCTTCATTTCTACTCGAATCAGCTTGTATTTGAACCGGATGGGAAAATCAGTCCGCGGTTTCCTTATACCGACGCCGAGTGCATTGAATGCGCAAACTGCAAGCGAAATCATCTGCTGACGAAGTCGGGTGATGATCAGGTGATCGTCTATATCGGCAACGGTCATTCAGACCAATGTCCGGTGCGCTACGCCGACATCGTTTTTGCGAAGGCCGCGTTGCTCTCGCATTGCGAGCGCGAGAATATCACCTATCACCGATTTGAGACGTTCCACGATGTTCTTGCGAAATTCCGAGCGATCGTCGAAGGAGAACGCCCCCGCAAACGGCGGACGGCAGAATTGGCGCGCAAAGAAATTTTCATGCAAGGCTAAGACGTGGATCTCAGACAGAAGATGTTTGAAATACGGGGCTACACGCCGATCCCCTTCATTGTTCTGATGCTTGTGTACGCCCGACCGACGACGTTCTCCCTCGTTGTCGGATTTTGCCTCGCGTTGGCCGGGGAGGCGATCCGTTTTTGGGGCGTTGCAGTTGCGGGGACTGAAACGCGCACAACGGGGCCTGTTGGAGGGACGCACTTATTCACTGACGGACCTTTCGCCTATGTTCGCAATCCACTGTACGTCGGCAATATGATGATGTACGTCGGCGTCGGCATTATGTCGAATGCATTGATGCCATACCTCGTTATGCTCGCATACGGATTTTTTGTGGTTCAGTACACGATAATCGTAACAAAAGAAGAAGAGTATTTGGAACGCGCGTTTGGCGAAGAATACGAGCGCTATGTTCAAAATGTGCCGCGGTTTATGCCGCGGCTGACACCGTATGTCGGCCAACACTCGTTTCACCGGGAACCGGATGTCTCGCGCGGATTGCAGTCGGAAAGGCGCACGCTGCAGGCGTTTGCGGCGTTGACCATCGCCAACGTTGTCCTCTTTTTTTTGAGACAAGGCTGAGCACATGGTCCAGCGAGTAATGATGATTGCGGGCGAAGCTTCCGGCGATGCACACGGGGCCGGGGTCGTGAGGGAATTGAAAAAACGACAGCCGTCAATCGAGATTTTCGGCATCGGCGGTGAAAAGATGAAGCAGGCTGGGATGGCGTTGACGTATCATGTGCGCGAATTGTCGTTCATGGGATTCATCGAGGTCCTGAAACACCTGCCACTCATCAGGTCCGTCGAACGGACGATGGAGCAACTTATCGTGTTGAAGAAGCCCGATGTTGTCGTGTTGATCGACTATCCGGGTTTCAATTTGAGATTTGCGCGTAAAGCGAAGAAGCACGGCGTGAAAATTGTCTATTACATCAGTCCTCAAGTGTGGGCATGGAAGAAGGGAAGGGTGAAAAAAATGCGCGGCGTCGTCGATGCGATGCTCGTTGTGTTTCCTTTCGAGGAGGAGATTTATCGCAAGAACGGGATCGATGTGCAATTTGTCGGACATCCATTACTCGAGGAACTGACGGTCGAGTTTACACGCGATCAGTTTTGCAAACGATTCGGCGTCGACCCGCGGAGGAAAATTTTGGCGTTAATTCCGGGAAGCCGGCGCCAGGAGATCGAAAATATATTTTCGGTGATGGCTCGGGCTGCGGGTCAGCTCCAGCGCGATGAACAGTGCGAAGTCGTCGTCGCCGTTGCGCCCCATCTCCATCAAAAGTTGTTCGAGATGCATTTGCCTCCCGGCGTCTCGCTTCATTTTGTCGAGAACGCGACGCACGAGGCCATGAAGTATGCCGACCTCGCAATTGTCACATCGGGGACCGCAACGCTCGAGACGGCATGTTTTGAAACGCCGATGGTGGTTGTCTATCGAACGTCGTGGCTTACGTACGCGATTGCGCGTGCGCTCGTTCGAATCAAAAACATCGGCCTGGTGAATATTGTCGCTGGAAAGAGAATTGTGCCGGAACTTGTTCAGGGCGATGTAACAGTTTCAAAGATCGTTGCGATCGCATCGGAACTCTTCCACAATGCAGACCGTCGTGACGGGATGAAAAGAGATCTCTCGGTGGTGCGAGGTTTGCTCGGTGCGAAGGGGGCGTCTGCAAACGTTGCGGCCGCGATTCTCGCAATGAACCCGGCGTGACAAAGGATCACGCCATGGCAAAGAGAGTACTCAATTGGCTCGCGAAAAATATCCTCTGGATTGCAGCGTGGTTGTTATGCGCCTCGCTGCGGATAAAGAAAAGCAATGCCTCGTTCTTTGAAGATATTCAACACAGCCAGAAACCATCGGTCATCGGCTTCTGGCATGGCTCGATGCTTCTTGGATGGTTTCTTCATCGTCCGCGAAAGAACTTTCGCGTTGCCGCATTAGTGAGCCAGAGTGAAGACGGAGAAATACTTTCGGCAACATTGAAGCGCTGGGGCTATACAATGATTCGCGGTTCGAGCCACGTTGGCGGAAGAGAAGCTATGCGGTTGATGGTCGATGCAGTGTCGGAAGGCAATTCCCTCTGCATCACGCCCGACGGCCCGACGGGTCCGCGGCATGAGATGAAAATGGGGGCGGTCCGTGCAGCGCAGCGAGCAAACGTACCGTTGTTTTTGGTTGGTATCGCGGTCAAGGAGAAAACAAATTTGGAAAGCTGGGATCAATTTGAGATACCGATGCCGTTCGCGAAAGTGAGCGTCTGGTACAGCGACCCGATCACCGTTCCACAAGAATTGCGCGATGAAGCGCTCGTGAATTTCTTGCGTTCGACCCAAATGCAATTGCAGGAGTTGAATTCGAAAGCCGGGCAATCACTGGCCGCGGCCGAAACAGGACTCTCTGGAAAACGAATGGCAGGATGAAACCAGTTGCGGCATTAGTACCGTTATCGTGGATCTATGGATGCGGGGTAGTACTTAGAAATCTCTTTTTTGACCAGGAGATGTTTCATGCCGAGCATGTCGGCGTGCCGGTCATCTCGGTCGGCAATATTTCTGCGGGAGGAACCGGAAAGACTCCGGTTGTCGAATCGATAGCGAGGACTCTTGCGGAGAAGGGCATCCTCGCGGGAATCATCAGCAGAGGCTATAAGAGATCGACTCGTGGGTTGGTAGCGGTTTCAGATGGAAAATCATTGAAGGTGACGGCGCAGGAATCGGGAGACGAGCCGCACCAACTGGCAATGCATTTGCCGCAAACAGTTATCGTGGTGGATGAGCAGCGTGTGCGGGGCGCGAGATATGCGGTGAATAGCCTGGGCGTGCAGGCGATTATCCTCGACGATGGATTCCAGCACCGCGCGATCCACCGTGATCTGGACATAGTTGTCATCGATGCGTCGCGGTCGCCCTTCGCGATGCGTATGCTGCCGGCGGGATATCGTCGCGACACGTACAGTTCTTTGAAACGTGGGGACATCGTTCTTCTCACTAAGGTGAAGCAGACAACTACGGTCGACCGGCTCGAAGAGCGTATCAGAAAATTTTCCGATGCGAAGATTTTCACAAGCACGTTTAGCGTTGCTGCGTTTCGCAGGGCGAAGACGAAATTCAGTGTGAACCTCGAGAGCGTGAAAGGGAAGAAGGCCGTTGCATTTTGCGGCATCGGTCAGCCCGAGAGCTTTCGCGCAAGCCTCGAAGAGATCGGCGTCCATGTAGTCTCGCTGATGCCCTTTGAAGACCATCACTCGTATTCGAGATCCGACCTCGCGCGCGTAGCAACTGAACAGGAGAAGTTGTCCGCGGAGTACATCGTTACGACGGAAAAGGACATGGCGCGGCTCTCCGGCTCGGCGTCGGGAGATTTCTTGGAAAAGAATCCGGTATTCTATGTCGAGATGAGGACGGAAATTCATCAACAGAAAGAATGGGATGCATTGATGCTTTCGACGATAAAAAAGAAAAACGGACAATGAAAATTGCTCTCACGAAAAATTCGTCGAACGAAGAGAAATTTGGGAAATACAAGAACTGGCTGCTGCGCTTTAATCCATTGATTGAGTTCTACGAATTATCGCATGAGCAGGGTCGGATGGATGACATTGACGGGTGCGATGGATTGCTCCTCACGGGAGGCGGCGATGTCCACCCGAATTCCTACGGAAACAAGGACGCACATGCCAACTCGAAGGAAACCGATGAACGGCGCGACAAATTTGAATTCAGTCTCATCGACCGGGCGCTCGCCGGTAAATTGCCGATCCTCGGAATTTGCCGCGGCATGCAATCGATGAATGTACATCTCGGAGGGACCCTCCATGTTGATCTAGAATCCGCCGGTTTTGCGCGGCATACCGAAAAAGATGGGAAGGAAAATCGTCATCAAGTGAAAATCGAATCGCGATCGTTTCTCGAAAGCGTTGCGGGAGTGGATTCGACCGAAGTGAATTCATCCCACCATCAGGGTGCCGACAAAGTGGGGACGGGTTTGAGAGTCAGCGCGCGTTCGGAGGATGGCGTGATCGAGGCGATGGAATGGGCGGATCCGGAAGGAAAGCCGTTCCTCCTTCTGGTCCAGTGGCATCCTGAACGGATGAAGGACACATATAATCCCCTGGCAGAAAAAGTCGGGAGGATTTTTTTGGAAGAAGTGAAAAAGCACCAAAGAACCAATCACTTTAATGAAGTAAAAATAAAAACAATACTCACGTAGACATACAATTCACTCTATAATTAAGAAGAAAGAATTAGAACGATGGCTAAATATGTTTATTTCTTCGGCAAAGGAAAAGCCGAAGGCAAGGCGGAAATGAAAAGCCTTCTCGGCGGCAAAGGCGCAAACCTAGCGGAGATGACGAATATCGGGTTGCCGGTGCCGGCGGGTTTTACAATTTCAACGGAAGTCTGCACGTACTATTACGCGAATAAAAGGTCGTATCCGAAGTCGCTTCAATCAGAAGTGAAGAAAGCAATTGCGAAAATTGAAAAGGCAATGGGGGCGACGGTGGGGGATGTGAAGAACCCGCTTCTCGTCTCCGTCCGCTCCGGTGCTCGCGCCTCCATGCCCGGGATGATGGATACCATTTTAAACCTCGGCCTGAACGACGAAGTAGCCGAAGGCCTGGTGAAGAAAACAAACAATCCGCGGTTCGTCTACGATTCGTATCGTCGCTTTGTCCAGATGTACGGCGACGTTGTGCTCGGGTTGAAGCCGGTGCACAAGGACGAGATCGATCCATTCGAAGTGATCATCGAAGCAAAAAAGAAGTCCAGAGGAGTCCATCTTGACACGGAATTGACCGCGGACGATTTGAAAGACCTCGTCTCGCTCTTCAAGATAGCGATCAAAGATAAAACCGGGAGCGATTTTCCGCAGGATCCGATGACTCAATTATGGGGCGCAATGGGCGCCGTGTTCGGTTCGTGGAACAACGACCGGGCGATCGCATACCGTAAAATGTACGACATCCCCGAATCGTGGGGCACAGCGGTCAATATTCAATCGATGGTGTTCGGCAACATGGGTGATGATTCCGGCACCGGTGTTGCGTTTACGCGTGATGCCGCGACGGGAGAAAATGTTTTTTACGGCGAATACTTGATGAATGCACAAGGCGAAGACGTCGTCGCAGGGACGCGCACGCCGCTTCCGATGTCCCAGCTCGCGAAAGACAATCCGACTATCTACGGACAGCTTGATAAGATCCGGAAGAAACTCGAAAAACACTATCGCGAGATGAACGACATCGAGTTCACCATTCAACAAGGTAAATTGTACATGCTGCAATGCCGGACCGGAAAACGGACGGCGTTTGCCGCAATCCGCATTGCCGTCGATATGGTCGAAGAAAAGCTCATTACGGACAAAGAAGCATTGAAGAGAATTGACCCCGAGCAGCTGAACCAACTGCTTCGCCCCGTGTTCGATCTGAAAGAAAAGGAAAGTGCCGTAAAGAGCGGGCGGCTGCTCGCCAAAGGCCTGAACGCTGGTCCCGGCGCCGCAACGGGAAGAGTCGTGTTCAACGCACCGGATGCGGAAGCGTGGAAGAAACGGGGAGAACTCGTGATCCTGACGCGCATTGAAACGTCTCCCGAAGACATCAAGGGCATGGACGCTGCAGAAGGTATTCTCACCGCACGCGGCGGCATGACTTCCCACGCAGCACTTGTCGCGCGCCAAATGGGAAAAGTATGCGTCGCCGGATGCGCGGCGCTCGATATCGACTACTCGACGCACACGATGAAAGTGAAAGGAAAATTGATCAGGGAAGGCGATTGGATTTCTCTCGACGGAACCACGGGCGAGGTGATTGAAGGGAAGGTCCCGACCAAGCCCTCCGAAGTCCTTCAGGTGTTGGTGGACAAATCTCTTGCTCCGAAAGAAGCTCCCATCTATCAAGAGTACGCGAAAATAATGGCATGGGCGGACAAGTATCGTCGATTGAAGATCAGGACCAACGCCGACCTACCGGACCAGGCGCTCAATGCTGTCGCGTTTGGCGCAGAAGGGATCGGGCTTTGCAGAACGGAACATATGTTCTTTGGTGAAGGGAAAATCGGTCCGATGCGTGAAATGATTCTGGCCGATACCGTACAAGAGAGGAAAGCCGCGCTTGCGAAACTCCTCCCGCTGCAGCGATCGGACTTCGAAGGTATCTTTGAGGCGATGAACGGGCGTCCGGTCACGATCCGCACCATCGATCCGCCCCTTCATGAATTCGTTCCACACGAAGAAGCAGCACAGCGCCAGCTCGCCGCACAGATCGGCATCACGTATGAGAAAGTGCATCACCGCGTTGAAAGTCTGCACGAATTCAACCCGATGCTTGGATTCCGCGGATGCCGTCTCGGGATCATCTTCCCCGAGATCACGGAGATGCAGTCGCGCGCGATTTTTGAAGCCGCGGCAAATATTCAGGCGAAGGGAATCAAGGTCGAACCCGAAGTGATGATTCCGCTCGTCGGAAACGTGAAAGAGCTGGAGCACCAGGAAAAGATCGTTCGACGCGTCGCAGATGAAGTGATGAAAGAAAAAGGAGTGAAGTTCAGATATCTTGTCGGCACGATGATCGAGATTCCGCGCGGCGCTATCACGGCAGATGAAATTGCCACCGTTGCGGAGTTCTTCAGCTTCGGCACTAACGATCTGACGCAGACAACGTTGGGCGTGAGCCGCGACGATGCGGCCCGGTTCCTTGTTCCGTACGTTGAAAAGGAGATCTACCCGAAGGATCCGTTCGAAGTGCTGGATCGAGTCGGGGTCGGTGCATTGATGAAGATTGCGATCGAAAAAGGCCGCTCCGTGCGTTCCGATCTGAAAGTCGGAATATGCGGCGAACATGGCGGTGATCCGTCAAGCGTCGAGTTCTGCCATGAGATCAACCAGAACTACGTGAGTTGCTCTCCGTTCCGTGTGCCGATCGCGCGGCTCGCTGCCGCACGCGCTGCGTTGAAAGACGCGCCGGCATCGAAGACGAAAAAGAAGTAGACAGTGAACGGCAAACAGTAGACGGTAATCGGTTGTTGTGATTAGGCGAGGGTTTTCCTTTTTATACTGATTACTGTTTACTGATCACTGATGACTGTAAATAATTCACCCGCTCCCGTAAGAGCGCATGTTCCATTAAAGGGAATGTTTCCCCAGAAAGAAACAGATCACAATGAAACTTTCGGACTTTAAATATCCTTTGCCGCGGAACCTCATCGCAAAGCATCCCGTGTCGCCTCGCGACCGGTCGCGGCTGATGGTATTGAATCGTGCTGATGAATCGATTGAAGAGATGCATTTCTACGATATCGCAGCCTACTTCAAGAAGGGGGATTGTCTTGTCGTCAACGAGACGAAAGTATTTCAGGCGCGGCTGTACGGCCGCAAAGAAAAGACGAATGCGAAGATCGAAGTATTTCTCCTTCGGCAACTGAATGCGGAGGATAATATTTGGGATGTCATCGTCGACCCTGCCCGGAAAGTACGCATCGGCAATAAAATCTATTTCGACAATGGCAACTTGTCCTGCGAAGTGATTGACAATACCACCTCCCGCGGACGGACGGTTCGGTTTAATTATGAGGGAGATTTTTTCAAATTGATCGAAAAGATCGGAAAGACCCCTCTTCCGTATTATATCAAACGTGATCCGACTGAACGGGATAAAGCGGCGTACCAGACCGTGTACGCAAAGACCATCGGTGCCGTTGCCGCTCCGACCGCGGGACTTCACTTCACCAAACCCCTGATTCGAAAACTGGAAAGGAAAGGCGTCAAGGTCGTTCCCGTGCTGCTTCATATCGGGCTGGGGACATTTCGCACCGTCGAAGTCGAGGACCTGACAAAGCACAAGATGGATTCGGAGTACTACGAAGTGAACGACCACGCTGCGAATGTCGTGAACAGGGTAATCGATAATAGAAGCAATGTTTTCGTATGTGGCACAAGCTCGTGTCGCGCTCTTGAGTCGAGCGTGACAACCGACGGACATCTGAAGCCCAGCCGCGGTTGGACCGACAAATTCATGTTCCCGCCGTACGATTTCAAAATAGCCGATAAACTCATTACCAATTTTCATATGCCGGAGTCGACGCTGCTGATGCTGACGTCGGCGTTTGGCGACCACGACTTCATTATGCGGGCCTACAAGCTTGGCATAAAAAAGGGCTACCGTTTCTACAGCTACGGCGATGCCATGATGATTCTCTAAGCATTCACTAATTCGTCAACCGTCGTCGTATGTTTACCGAGCGCTTCCTTATCCTCGCCGTCATCAACGTAAGCTTGGCCGCGGGGTTTGCCTACCTCCTCACGCGAAAAAATCTCCTCGCCTATTTTTCCAACGGCCGATGGTGGTTGACGTGGCTTTCCATTGCGATCATTACGTTGATGGACGAGCTGACGTCAATCTTCTATGCGCCGAGCGAAGCCTTCCGCTTCATCGGACTTCATGCGATCGTATACATTGCCGCTACGTCGATCTTAATGCGAATACTTTCCACGCGAATGGTGGAGATTGCCGAAATTCTTGAGTCGCATGGAGTGAGGGGGGGAGGGGTGTACTCGTTTTCGTATCTCGTCCTTGGTCCGACCATCTCCTTCATTGCCGTCGCATCAATTATCGTCGATTACGTATTGACAGCGAGCATCTCGACCGTGAGTGCCGTTGAAAACGGAATGTCATTCATCCGTCTCACAACATTCGACAAACTCGCCCTGCAGATGGGAATCGTGTGGCTTGTCGCCGGATTGAATATTCTTGGTATCAAAGAGAATGCAAAATTCACCTTCGGCATTTTTGTCATAGCCGCTATCATACTCATCAACTTACTCTCAACAGGGATACTCCATTTGGATTCACAAGCCTGGGGAACACTCGGTTCTAGTTTCACGAGCGTGGCGCGGAGCTATGATGAAGGCAATTGGTTCAATATGTATTTTCTCATTATTGTTGGAATCTCAAGTTGTATCCTGGCGTACTCCGGTATTGAGTCGGTGGTGCAGACTGCAAGTTTGGTGAAATCGTGGAAAGACGTCGGCAGAGCATACATTTTTCTTGCGGTAACAACGGGACTCTTCACGCCCATCCTGGCAGCCATTGTTCTTTCTTCGAACATCAACTTCTCAGCACACGAAACAGACCTTATCACCTATTTTGCGCAAATTGTGGGTGGGATTCAATTTGGGTACGTCGTTGGAATTCTTGCAAGTGTTTTGCTGATGATGGCGGTGAACACAGCATTTGTGGCGTCGAGTGAACTCGTAGAGCGTGTTGCACACAGATACGGCTTTGGTTGGATTGTAAAACCCAACAAACGACAATCGTTGTACCGCGTTCATATCGGGAGCGCGCTTTTTTATTCTTTCATTATTATCATCACAGGCGGAAGCCAAAAAATCTTGGCTGAGATGTACGCGCTGGGCTTGTTGGCGAGTTTCACGATAAACATGGGATGTCTGCTTATTTACCGATATTTTCAAGGCACGAAGGATGTGCGCGCATACTCCACATCGCGTTCCGGAACATTGCTTCTCTTCACAGTCTTCCTCAGTTGCTTTCTCTACCTGGCGTATCATAAGCCGTACGGCACAGTGATGTGGGGTACCGTGACCGTTGCCTTCCTCGCCATAGGACTGAAGGTCGCAAAGAAGCGGGCTCCGGAAATTAAGCAAATCAAGCAGACTGATGTTCCCTTGAACATGATCTTTTCCATCGCGGAAAGCGACATGGAAAACGTCCACATCTATTTTCGGAGGCCGCAAGAAACTAGCGTCGAAGATAAATCGATGACGACGGTGTTTATCAGCCTCTATTCACCGCGCCAGGGTATTCCCGAAAAGCTCGCACCAAATCATTACCGGTTTGCGAACCACGGACAAACCCTGTACGATGGCATGGTTGAAATATTATACGCGTTGGATTATGAGCTTCCCGACAAAAAGATCACAATCCACTTTGGCTGGCCCCTATCCTCGTGGATCGATCGGCTCTCCATCGGAGTAATGGTCTTCAGTATCATGCGCCTTCCGAAAGTATTCCCGCGCTTCAATTTCGTGATCGAATATTTCGGCAAGTCAATTATTCCTGCACAGAAGTGAGTGACAATGTTCACGAGCGTTATCATACCGGCAGCGGGTTTCGGGGAACGCATGGGCGCGGCGGTGAGCAAGCAATTCCTATCCCTCCACGGTAAACCGATCCTAGTGTACACGCTGGAACGCTTCCAGCGCTGCACTGCGGTTGACGAAATCATCGTCGCTGCGCAGCCTGCAACTCATGCTCAGATCGAATTTCTGATTAAGGAGTTTCATCTCTCCAAAGTATCGAAAATCGTGGAAGGTGGACGACGTCGTCAGGATTCTGTGAACAGCGCACTCCGGCATGTCAGCCCCAAATCGGACATCGTCGTTATCCACGATGGCGTCCGTCCATTCATTCAGCAAAAAGTCATCCTTGAATCTATTGAGCAGGCAAAGATGTTCTCAGCGGCCGTCGTAGCCGTGCGCGTCAAGGATACGGTGAAAGTCGGAAACGAAGAGGGACGTTTTCAGAAGACACTCGACCGCTCGGCGCTCTGGATGGCACAGACCCCTCAGACATTTCAGAAACAGCTCCTTCTCGATGCATACGAAAAAGCGAACCGCGAGAATATTGAGGCCACCGATGATGCCTCGCTGGTGGAATTGTTGAATGTTCATCCGGCGATTGTTCAGGGGAGCTTCGACAATATCAAAATCACGACGCCCGACGACCTGGATTTCGCGAATCTCATCGCGCGCCGGTTCAAAGACTAGCGCTGATCGGGCTTTCCTATGGCTGTGCGAAAAATACTCCTCCTCGGCAATCCCATCCTCCGCACACGCTGTTCGGCGGTGAAAGAATTCTCTTCGAAAGAAACACAAAGGACAATCGTAGACCTCCGTGACACGCTCGACGAATTTCGAAATCGCCATGGATTTGGGAGAGGTATTGCCGCACCGCAGATTGGTGCAACGCCGAGTATCATTTTCATACGATTGGGTGGGCTCGACGCCGTCATCAATCCGAAGGTCATCAAGAGGAGCACACAAATGATTGAATTGTGGGACGACTGCTTCTCCTTTCCTGATATTCTCGTGAAGGTGAGGCGCCACAAAAGGATTGAAATTTCTTATGTCGATGAATCGGGAGAGCGAAAAACCCTAAAAGCAGCAGATGCTATTTCCGAATTGTTGCAGCATGAAATTGACCATATCAACGGCGTTTTGGCAATCGACCGGGCGATACGCAAACGAGACATAATACTCAGGAGTGAATTTCCAAGGTTGTCTTGATTTGGCAGTGCCTCATTTTGAGTGGACTTCTCGGCTCTCTTCTTTCTCTGATGCCAGACTGTGTAAAAAGTACTGCCAAAAATTTTCAGTGGGATTTTTTTTCAACTGAGCCGCCTATTTCAATTGTATCCGTTTTCGAATTGTTCGTTTTGTGTAACCTTTTCCCCACCGTGCTCACATTTGCCAAATTCTCCATCGGGGAAAACTACTTTTTGCACAGTCTGCGAGAAAGAAAGTAACATCTTCTGTCAGGTTTCGATGGGCTGACCAACGAGACCCTCTCTTTGTCCCAAGGAAAGTGAGACGATTCCCTTGATTTTAACGCGGTGATTCTCTATTGTTGGCAAAGGAAGTACGCCATCTCTCACTCATTATAAGGCTGAACAATGGTTAATCTAGCCATCGTTATTGTACTGAGTTATATTGTGGGTTCAATTCCGACGAGCATTATCGCGTCGAAACTCGCGCGGGGTTTTGACATTCGCCATCACGGGAGCGGAAACGCTGGCGGTACGAACGTGCTTCGCGTGCTCGGGTGGAAGATTGGCTTAGCTGTGATCTTGTTCGACCTTTTTAAGGGGGTGGTTGCTACCATTATTGTCGCCCGTTTGTTTTGGGATCCATCGCTACCGTTTCAGAATCGAACACCCTTCGAAGACTTCACCATTGTGCAAATTATCTGCGGCATTGCTGCTATCCTTGGTCATATCTGGACCCTGTTTGCGGGCTTTAAGGGAGGCAAAGGAGTGGCGACGGGAGCAGGTATGCTGCTTGCGTTGGCGCCGGTTGAGTTCGGTGTTGCTGTTCTGATTTTTGCCGCTGTGTTTTCGAGTTCCCGTTATGTTTCCCTCGGCTCGATTGCGGGCGCCGTTGCGTTCCCGATCACAATGTTCTTCCGTGAAAATGTTTTCAATGTCGACATTCAGGGTTATCACACTCTCATCTTTTTCGCGATCGGGACATCTCTTCTTCTTATCTACTCACATCGGGAAAATATTAAACGGCTAATCCAGGGGACTGAGAGTAAGCTCACGAGTTTTCGAGGATCTTCCTCCCAAAAGTAGCACGTTGTTCAGTCGACCATTCCTCTATTAAGAAGGTTCGCCATGCGTATCGCCGTACTAGGAGCCGGGAGCTGGGGAACAACTCTTGCGATCGTCCTCTCAGAGAACAAGCACGACGTTTCGTTGTGGACGTACCGCCCAGAGCAGGCGGCGATGATGAAGGAGACACTTGAAAATCCTGCATTCCTTCCCGGCATTAAGATCCCGCAGCAAATTTGTATTCTCACCGACATTGAGGAAGCCGCGTACAAGAAGGATATGATTGTCTCTGCGGTGCCCTCCCAGTTTCTTCGTTCTGTGATTCAGCAAATTGCCCATCACGAATTATCGGAGACGATTATCGTCAACGTCGCAAAGGGAATTGAAAATCATTCCCTCATGACAATGTCCGAAGTGATGTTGGATGTGCTCGAGCACGAGAAACGGGCGAATCTTGCGATTCTCTCCGGGCCAAGTCATGCCGAAGAAGTCAGCCGACGGATGCCCACTGCAGTCGTGTCTGCCTCCTTTAATTTGAAAACATCGAAGATGGTAGCCTCGGCCTTCGGGACGCCGTACTTCCGCGTCTACGTGAACGATGATATTCGCGGCGTCGAACTCGGCGGTGCGCTGAAAAATGTTATCGCCATCGGTGCGGGGGTCGTCGATGGCGCGGGATTCGGTGACAACACGAAGGCAGCGATCATCACCCGGGGCATCGCAGAGATGACGCGCCTTGGAGTTAAGATGGGTGCCCTGCCGCGGACATTCGCCGGGCTCTCCGGTGTGGGCGATCTGATCGTGACGTGTATGAGCAAACACAGCCGAAACCGGTACGTCGGACAAGAAGTCGGCAAAGGACGGAAATTGAACGACGTGTTGAAGGAGATGGTGATGGTCGCGGAAGGTGTCGCGACGTGTCAATCGTCGGTCGATCTTGCAAAAAAACATCACATCGAGATGGCGATCTTTACCGAAGTACACAAAATTCTGTTCGAAGGGAAAAACGCTCATCAAGCCACAGAGGATTTGATGTCGCGGGAGGTGAAGGGGGAAACATCGTAAGCGCAACATCATCGATCAGTTTTTGTAATCCTCTCCACAATTTCGGAATCACTTCCATGAAACTCCTCATAGTATTGCTTCTCTGCGCCTTATCAACCGCGATCGCCCAACTGCAGGCCGATATCGCATTCACGAACGGAAAGATCTGGACCGTCGATTCCTCAAAGCCGGAAGCCGAAGCGGTTGCCGTCTTCCAGGAAAAAATCGTTGCGGTCGGTGCGACAAAAGATATCATGAAATTCTGCGGCAGCGCGACGAAACTCGTCGATCTGAAGGGAAAACGCATGCTCCCCGGTTTCATCGACAATCATACCCACTTCATGAGCGGTGGGTTCCAATTACAAAGTGTCGACCTTCGATACACAAAGAACGAAGAAGAGTTTGCTACGATCATCAAGAAGCGGGCGGAAGAGCGTCCGGGAAAGTGGATTACCGGCGGCGATTGGGATCATGACAATTGGAAGAGCGCAAACCTTCCCACAAAAGAAATGATCGACAAATACACAACGACGACTCCGGTGTTTGTCAATAGATACGACGGTCATATGGCCCTTGCAAACAGCTATGTGTTGAAGCTTGCCGGCATCACAAAGAACTCAACCGATCCCCCCGGAGGGACGATCGTGAAAGACCCAAAAACGGGGGAACCGACCGGGATTCTCAAAGATGAAGCAATGAGCGCCGCGTACCGTTTGATACCGGATGCCTCCGATGAAGACATGGTTGTCGCCGCAAAACTTGCACTTGCAGAAGCGAGAAAGCACGGCGTTACAAGTATTCAGGATAATTCCTCCTCCGCCGACGTGAAGACGTATCGAATGCTGAAGGACGCAGGCGAATTGACGGCGCGGTTTCATTGCAGGCTCCCGATTTCCGAATGGCAGCACCTGGCAGCGAACGGAATTCGGGTTCCTTTCGGCGATGAGATGATTCGTCTCGGTTCGTTGAAAGCATTCGCGGACGGGTCACTTGGTTCTTCGACTGCGTTATTCTTCCAGCCTTTTACGTCCGACCCTACAACGCACGGGCTGGCGAGTGACATTTTGTTGGACGGACGTCTTGAAAAATGGGCGATGGCCGCCGACAATGCAAAGCTCCAGCTTTCCATCCACGCCATCGGCGACAGCGCAAATAGCCTGATGCTGGATCTATTTGAACGGATTGTCAAAGCGAATCCGAAATGGGACAGACGATTCAGAATTGAACATGCACAGCATATCGCTCCGAAGGATTTTGTCCGTTTTGCGAAGCTCGGCGTCATTGCATCTGTTCAGCCATATCATGCGATCGACGACGGACGGTGGGCGGAGAAGCGGATCGGTCATGAGCGATGCAAAACGACATACCCGTTCAGGACTTTTCTGGACAATGGAGTGAAGATGGGCTTCGGGAGCGATTGGACCGTTGCACCGATTAATCCGTTGCTTGGCATCTACGCCGCAGTCACGCGCCGCACAACCGACGGAGCGAATCCGAACGGATGGTTCCCGGAACAAAAAATCTCGGTGAAAGAGGCGATAGAATGCTACACAATCAACAACGCATATGCTGTATTCGAAGAAAATGAAAAAGGGAGCGTAACGGTGGGCAAACTCGCCGACTTCGTCGTGCTCGGTGAAGATATCCTAACGATCGATCCTATTAAGATAGAAAACGTTAAAGTGGAAATGACGGTCGTTGGCGGTGCGATTGTGTACGGGGCAAAGTAACACGACCAGAGAACCGACTCGCGGAGCGCTGTCGCGACCTCACAGCGCGCCTTTTTCTCCTTCGAAAGCATCAGCGACCTTCGTGAAGCTTAAACCTAAAGGGGATTGAAACCCACACGGCAACCGGGCCATTGTTCATCACTGCCGGGGTGAACACCCAATGCATCGCCGCGTCGAGTGCCGATTGATCGAACAGATCCGAATTGGATTTGAGTATTTCGGCTTTTTTCGCTTTTCCTTCTTTTGTTACCCAAATCCGAACCCACACCGTTCCTTCAATTCCCGCCCGCCGCGCAACCTCAGGATACGTTGGCGCCGGGGATACTACCGGAACGGGAAACTTTTCGACGGGCTTGAAAATATCCGATGGAGTCTCTTCTTCAATTGTTCCGGGCACGACGATCATGCCGCCATCTCCCATCGTACTGTCACCAATGATAGAAGGTTGATCCAACTCCGTTTGCGCCGCGATGGTTACTTCAGGACTAATTTCAGCGTCCGGTATCGGAACGGGGATACCTGCCGACGGCCGCGCGGCGATTGAAACCTTAGGAACGGTCTGAAATTTGTTGATAGACGGCGGCTGACTCAGAATGACGTCGCGGTATCTATGGATAAGAATTGTCCGATCTTCTTCATCTGTCAGCGACGCAACAACATAATAGCTCCCGATAACAGCGACGTGAATCAATCCTGCGATTACCAGGGCGCGGAGCGCAAATTTCGGATACGTGGTCCTCAACTCGAATGCACCGTACTTCAAAGCGGCTTGTTGAGTCATGGTAAAACCCTCCTTGTAATTACGATTTGATGATCCTTAAACAGAATGAAGAGGGGCCCTGTCGAGCTTCAGAGTCACCGGGACTCAGAGGGGCAAATCCCCTCTGCGTCTCGGCGTCTCTGCGGTGAACAAATTCGCGATGCATACTATCGCCTATTTGCTTTTCTGTGTTTGGTAATTATCATATTGAATTGATTTCTTCGCCTTGCGCGCATCGCTTGCGCTGTCCTTCAGAATACTCTTATACGATTCCATCTTGAGCAATTGGGAACGGATTGCTGCGCCGCCCGCTCCGGCCTGACTTGCTGCGGGTGAAGCACCGAGCGACATTGCGGCCTCCCCCAAAGCCTTCTGAGCTTCTTCTGGATTGCCATCGTCCAATGCCTTCATCGCTTGGTCAACATGCCGCGTCGACAGAGCAACGTCTGCTTTTCCCTGCGTTTCCATGTCACGATTTTTTTCGATCTCGGCGACATCTTTCGAATAGCGAATGACCGTGCTGAATGATGGAAATGCGTCAGTCCAATCTCTGCTTTCAAATCGCAGCACGCCGGTCGCCACGGTGAACGACTGCGACCCCTCCGGCACCGCAAGTTCGACCGTCACCTCGCGACGATCGTTCGAATAGAGATCTCCTATTGGAATGATATAACGAATACTTTCTGCCCGATACTCGCATCCGATGATGTCATTGATACGCACTTGGTTCCCGAGCGTCAATTCAATCGAAGCATTCTGCGCGACGACGGACGAAAGCATGTTGAATTCCTTCCGCACAATCGAAGCCAGACTCGCTGGACGTTCGATGAAATAGTAATTTCCCCCGCCGTTTTCCGACAATCCGACCATAAGGTTCTCATTGTAGTCGAGTCCAACGCCCATCGTCGTCAGTGAAATTGATTTTGCCCTGTACCGCCGCGCGATCCGATTCAACTCGTGCGCGTCGGTAATTCCCTGATTCGCCAATCCATCCGAGAGAAGAATCACTCGGTTCACATATTCCCTGCCGACGTTTCGTTCCACTTGGCGAAATCCCTCCATCATTCCTCCCCCCAGGTTGGTGGAACCGCGGGGATAGATTCCGTGAACAATTTTTTTCAGGTCATTTTTATTACCTACACGGTATGCTTCGCGGAGGACATTAATGATGTCATCATAGATCACGATTGAGACCATATCCTCGCTCGTGAGTTGATCGATCAGTGAATAGAGCGCCTTCTTGGCATATTCCATTTTCCCCTGGTCTGCCATCGACCCGCTCCGATCCAGCACAATAGAGAGGTTCATCGGCCTTCGCTGAGGTGTGAGGGCGTCAGATGTGACAATAGAGAGGAGAAGAAAGGCTGTGCCCCCGCGATACGAAATTGTTGGACAATTGAGACGTCCGTCCAACGTAATGCCTTGACGCGGAATACTGCACGACTCCGCGGCAATTGCCAGTGATACGGCAGGAACCAACGTTGCGCAGAGCACCTGCGCCAAAAATGCAAGAATGGTTTTCATACGAATATCCTCCTTTGTGGATTGAATAATGTGTTGGTTATTTGTAATTTCCTTCATTCACCTGTTGACCCTTAATATCATTAACTGACGAAAGGTAAATGGCTTCGACCTTCCATTTTCTTCATAGCGATGCCAGGATTCTTGACCTTATGCGGCGGGGCGATGAGGAAGCGTTAGTGATATTATTTGATGCAAACCGTAGAGCGGTAACGTCGTATGTGAGGAACAACAGCGGAACGACGGACGATGCAGAAGATATGCTGCAGGAAGCGTTGATTGTCTTGTGGGAAAAGGTCCGTTCCGGGAATTTCCACTACGATGCAAAATTGAGCACATTTATTGTAGCGGTCGTGAAAAACCTCTGGCTCCGCCGTCTTGCCCGTCAGAGGAAGGAGTCTCCGGGTCCACTGGAGTTTGATAGAAGAGCAACCACCGATCCTTCCCCGCTTGACGATTTGATCGAGAGCGATCGGGCAAAACAGGTGCGCGACGCGTTGGAAAAACTGGGCGATCCGTGCAGAAAATTGCTGCTGTTGTTTTATTGGGATGAATATTCGCTTGAAGAAATTGCTACGGCGATGGGTTTTGCCAATGCGGAAACGGTGAAGTCGAAGAAGTACCAATGTAAAAAAGCGCTTGAACAGTATCTGACGAAAGAATGAGTGTGAACAAGCGCCACCGGAAACAAATAGTCTTGCATTTGCACGGAATTGTTCATCCTGGGCAACCGGAACGCGTCTGCGCCGACCCAAAGGGTTCCTTCGGAAAGGCGCATGAGCCTATGGCTCAAAAGGATTGAGATGAAGTTGAAGGTACAATATTAATTTTCGAGAGTAGCGCTGGATAGTAATGGATAATCAGGAAAACATACACTGGATCGATGACCCGGAATTGCTGGCGCGGTACGCTTTAGGTCATATAGAAGACGCCCATCGCCGATTGCTGGATGATCATCTCGCTGTATGCGATGCATGCCGGAACGCCGTACGAAGGGAAACGGATCTCGCGTCCGGTATCCGTTTGGCAGGACGACAGCATCTCAGGGAGCGTTTGCGTGAACGCTTAAAAGCGGCAGAGCCGAATTTCCTACGACGATATCAATTTGCAAGTCTCGCTGCGGCGATTATCGTGATCTCCATCGGAATCGGGTTCTTCCGCTTCTATTTTGGCTCGTTTGAGTGGCCATCCAAGTTCTCGTCGAGAAAATATGTGCTGAGACAAAGCCCTCCCGATTCAAGCAAATCCACCGAAGAAATCGCCGACGCGAGCAAACCCGAACCTGAAATGAAGTCCGGGAGTCAAGAGCCCTCTGCACTGTCCGACAATCTGGCTGCACGTGGCGCGGGAGGAAATCTGGAATCCGGATTGAGTGAAACAAAGAGCGTTGAGACCGCTTCCCCGCCTGAAGAACACGCGAGAGCAATTTGGCTACTCGGTACGATCACCGTGATCCGCGACGTACGAGGAGACGCCGGAATAAACCAGGCACTGTCGCCGGCGAGAACTGAGAAGAGTGCGAAGGAGAAATCGGATACGAAACACTATGCGGAGCGAACTCGCACGTTGACGATTCGAAAAGGCAGCACTTCGCAGTTGATCACTTTGTCCGAGCGTCCCGCGAGTTCGCTTCCTGAATCGCGGCTTTCGAGATACGATGCTGCGCGTTCCGTTCAGACACTCATTGAGCACACTCCAGCGGGATTGAGCATAACCATGTACCGTGATGTGCCTGCGGTGACGTCACATATTCGCGATGCGACGATCGAGCCGGTCACGGACGATTCACTTGTCGTGACAATGGGGAACGAACGCATTGCGTACCGAATTCCTGGCGGATGGGCATCATCACCATCATCAAAGACGGACAATGAACGGCGTTAGTCATAGGAGAGCAATCTGACGTACTGCATGAAACTTCATTGGGGGAAACGTTGAGCATCCATAAAAGCGACGCACTTCAATATGTAAAAGGAATCGGTCCGAAGCGGGCTGCCGCGCTAAGGGAGATCGGCATCGATTCCATTCCCAAGCTTCTCTATTATCTTCCGCGAGATTACCTCGATCGTTCCCGTATCACGAAAATTAAAGACCTCTCCAGATTGGTCGAGGCCGGGAATGAAGTGACGGTGATCGGAACCGTTTTCCGTCAGCTTGTAAAACGCACGCGTCGAGGGAAACAAATGTTTTATCTGACGCTGAAGGACGAAACTGGTTATCTCACGTGCATATTTTTTGCCGGCGTTCAATGGTATCAAAATGCGTTCGAAGCGGGTGAAGTGCTCGCGGTATCTTCTGTTCCCGAATTGGACAAATTGAATCGTCCGCAATTCATTCATCCGGAATTCGACCGGTTGAAGGCAAAAGACGAGGAGGATGAAACGGATTGGAATTCATTGCTTCACACTGGTGCGATCATTCCAAAATACCGTTCGAGCGAAGAGCTGCGCCAGGTGGGATTGGATAACCGCGGTTTCCGCAGGATTATTCGCAATGCGATTCGGGATAATCTCGCTTCCGTTATCGAACACCAGCCTCGTGAGATTCTGGATCGTCGCAGCCTTATGGATATCCATTCGACGCTTAAGCACATTCATTTTCCAAAATCGTACGATGAAAGAGATGCAGCACTCCAAAGGTTGAAATTTGACGAACTTTTTTTCTTTCAACTGTTGATGGCGTATCGCCGGAGGGAGCTCAAAGGAGAGTTGAAGGGGATTTCGTTCAATGTTAAGAGCACATTGGCACGTACACTTCTGTCCTCTCTTCCTTTTGAGTTGACCGATGCGCAAACGCGCGTAATCCGCGAGATCACCGACGATATGCAGCAATCCACGCCGATGAACCGATTATTGCAGGGGGACGTTGGGAGCGGGAAAACGATTGTCGCGTTGTTTGCCATGCTCGTCGCGGTCGACAACGGATTTCAGTGCGCGTTGATGGCACCGACAGAGATTTTGGCGGAGCAGCACTTTTTCACATTAAAAGAATTCCTGGCGAAATTGCCAGTAAATATCAGGCTGCTTGTCGGCGGGCAAAGGAAGAAATTGCGTGAAGATATTTTGGAGGACGTACGACATGGTTCGGCGCAGATAGTTATCGGCACTCATGCGCTCATTCAGGAACATATCGATTTCGCAAATCTCGGCTTGATCGTTATCGATGAACAACATCGGTTTGGCGTTGCCCAGCGTGCAATATTGCGCCAAAAAGGGAAAGAGAACCCCGACGTATTGGTGATGACTGCGACTCCGATTCCCCGCACGCTGTCACTTACATTGTACGGAGACCTCGATGTTTCCGTTATCGATGAGCTCCCGAAAGGGCGAAAACCTGTAAAGACCGCAGTCCGCACCGAGAAGGAAAAAGCAAAAGTCTTCCACTTTGTACAGGAAGAAGTCAAGCGAGGGCGTCAGGCGTATATTGTCTATCCTCTCATCGAAGAATCGGAAAAAGTCGACTTGAAGGCGGCGATGGCGGAATTCAAAAAATTGAGTGACAACGATTTCTCGGAATTCCGACTCGGCCTGATGCACGGCAGGCTGGCCCCGGAAGAAAAAGATATGCTCATGCATAAATTTAAGTCTGGAGAGATTCATATTCTCGTTGCCACCACCGTAATTGAAGTGGGCATCGATATTCCCAACGCATCGATCATGATTGTTGAAAACGCGGAGAGATTCGGACTATCGCAGCTCCATCAATTGCGGGGGAGGGTGGGGAGGGGAGAAGAGCAGTCCTATTGCATTCTCCTGACCGACGACCTGGCTGAAAAGCGGGCAGTCCAACTTGCTACAAATCGCGCCGAAGCCATCAAACAAAATTCCGATATCAAGAAACGCCTGCAAACGATGGTCCAAACGAACGATGGATTTAAAATCGCCGAAGTCGACTTGGAATTGCGTGGTCCCGGAGATTTTTTTGGAACACGGCAAAGCGGGCTGCCGGCGTTTCAGGTGGCGGATATTGTTCACGACACCGAAATTCTTTTGCGCGCGCGACAAGAAGCATTCGACCTGGTTAAACGAGATCCGCAATTGCGATTGCCTCAACACGAACAGATCAGAAAACAATTTGAGCTTGTCTACAAAGATCTGCTTGCATACGTCAGAATCGGATAACCTCACGTACGTAGGGGGAGTCACGCGTACGTAGGGGGAGTCACGCGTATGTAGGCGGAGTCACGCGTACGTAGGCGGAGTCACGCGTACGTAGGCGGAGTCACGCGTACGTAGGCGGAGTCACGCGTACGTGGGCGGAGTCACGTGACTCCGCCTAGTGCATATTTTTTTCTGCACATCGTCTGAGAAATAATTCTCGAGAAAATATTTTCCGGAAGCAAAAACTACCCCTCACAAGAAGTCTGCCACTCTGACAACTTCCATCCCAAAACAACGAGAAATAGCCACTTTTTTCTTGACAACGTGTCTAAAAACGTTATATTTGTAACAGGAGTTGAGAGTAAAAGTAGTCAACGTATCAGTCACCAGCATGAAAGGTATCGAAAATTTTCCTTTGGTACTCCCCTGAATGGAAGTAGCTCTCGTCTACAACATGAAGAAGGAAGAAACAGATGCTGCGGACAGCGGCACTGAACCTTCGAGTCAGAACATCACTGATGTCAGCACGCAAATAAAAGAGAACACACAAAGCGCTGATACGTACGCCGAGTGGGACACAGTAGAAACCATCAGCGCTATTCGCGATGCTCTTTCACTTCGTCACTCAATCTCGTTGATCGAAGCCGATGAGGATGCGTTTGAAAAAATTCGCAGGCTCCAACCAGAAATTGTCTTTAATATCGCCGAAGGTCAATTTGGAGTCTCTCGCGAGGCTCAGATTCCGGCGATGCTTGAGTTGCTCAACATTCCGTATTCCGGTTCCGATCCGCTGACACTTGCCGTCTGTCTGGATAAATCCCGCGCAAAAGAAATCCTCTCGTATTACAAAATTCCAACGCCAAATTTTTTCGTGCTTTATTCGCTCTCCGACCTCTCGTCGTTGTCGGTCGAATACCCATGCATGGTCAAACCATTATGCGAAGGTTCGAGCAAAGGAATTTTCGATGCTTCGCTTGTCCGGACTCCGCAGGAGTTGAACGCGCAGGTCGAGAATATTTTGGTATCGTACAACGAGCCGGTGATCGTGGAAGAGTTTCTGCCCGGGCGTGAATTTACCGTTGCAATGCTGGGCAACGCCGATGACGTGCAGGTATTGCCGGTTGTTGAGATCAAATTTGACTCTCTGCCGAACGGCGTCAATCCGATCTACTCGTTTGAAGCCAAGTGGATTTGGGATCAATCCTCGAATCCCCTTGATATTTTCGAATGTCCTGCCCGCGTCACTCCATCACTCCAAAATTCCATCGAAACCATATGTAAAGACGCATACAAAGTGCTGCGATGCCGCGATTGGTCACGCATCGACGTCCGTCTTGATAATACTGGTAACCCGAATATAATAGAGATAAACCCCCTTCCCGGCATTCTGCCAAAGCCGGAGGATAATTCATGTTATCCAAAAGCGGCCCGCGCTGCCGGTATTTCGTATGCTGAGATGCTAAACCGTGTTCTCGATTCGGCGTGCAGACGGTATGGCCTGCTATGATGTGCACTAACTTGTTGAAAATGAACGATATACAGGAATGCTTATCTCACAATAACGGAGTGGCTGTATGAGAAAAAAGCTGCATGTATCGGTCATTTTCAACGAACCGACAGTTCAAACCAAGGAAGGGAGAAAATTCATTTCTGAATCGGGGATGATTCAGGACGGGAGCGCACTTGAAACGGCACGAGCAAACGGACTTGTTGATATGTCGGAGGTCGGCGTAGTGGAGGAGAGAGAGGATATCCAAACTGCACTGAATTCGCTCGGGTACCAGACTTCAATTTTCAATATGTCGAACAACGTAGACCGGCTTCTGGAATTCCTGAAGTCCGAGAAGCCCGACTTGATCTTCAATTTGGTCGAGTCGCTCGGCGAAGAGGCGGTCCACGAGATGCATGTCGCAGGTATCTATGAGATTTTAGAAATACCGTACACCGGCTCATCTCCCGTCACTCTCGGCACGTGCCTCAACAAAGCTCGGACGAAGGAAATTCTCGCCCACCATGGAATTCCGACCGCGAAATTCATCGTCTGCAAACACGTCAACGAGATCAATGTGGATGATTTTGAGATGGCGTTTCCTCTTATCGTGAAGCCGGCGAAAGAAGATGCCAGCGTAGGAATAGATAACGATTCCGTTGTCGATTCGCTGACTGCGTTAAAGAAAAGAGTGCGATTCATTTTTACCCGCTTCGACCAGCCGGCCATTGTCGAAGAATACATCGAGGGACGAGAACTCAACGTTGCCGTCTTAGGGAACGGAAAGCCGGTAGTGCTTCCCATTTCTGAAATTGATTTCTCCGGACTTCCTGCCGATTATCCAAAGATCGTAACATACGATGCGAAGTGGATGAACGGTACCGTCGAGTATGAGGGGACGAAGGGCTTGTGCCCTGCAGATCTTCCCCCGACAGTGGAGGCGCGCGTGAAGGATCTTGCGCTTCAGGCATACCACCTCATGGGATGCAGAGATTATGCACGTATCGATTTTCGGCTGACAAAAAATAATAAGCCATTCGTGCTTGAAGTGAATCCGAATCCCGATATCTCGGACGACGCAGGATTCATTCGCTCCACGACAACGTACGGATATTCATTCAATGAGACGATCGGGAAGATTGTGGAATGCGCGCTGAAGCGAAATCCCTAGACGACTCTCACTCTTCATCACGGTCATGAGCATTCGGCCTCTCCGGCGCGAGGACAAAGATCCGATTCACGATCTTCTGAGAGCAACGGATGTATTCAGTGAAGAAGAGATTGGTGTCGCGATTGAGCTGATCCAGATTAGTCTCGAAGATGAAAATCAAAAAGATTACGAAATTTTTTCTTATGTCGACAGCGAAGATCGGGTCGTGGGATATGTTTGTTTCGGTTCGACCCCGGCAACGCAGGGAACGTACGATTTGTATTGGGTCGCAGTTTCTCCGGCCGAGTATGGAAAAGGAATCGGGTCGCAGCTACTTGAGTTCGCGGAGGATCACATACGGGCAAAGGGTGCGCGCTTCTTGATCGCGGAGACGTCATCGACAGCAAAGTACGAAAAAACGCGGGCGTTTTACGAACGAAAAGGATTTGCCAAAGTAGCGCACGTGAAAGAATACTACAAGCCAGGAGATGATCTTATCATCTTCGGCAAATATCTATAAACATCCCAGGTAGATTTATTTATGGAACTCTGGCAGGAAATGTTGAGGGCGAGTGTAGACAGCGGGAAGGATCTGGTGGAACGCTTCAATTTTGATAAGGACCTCGCCGAAAAACTCAACACGCTCTTTCACATCCGCATTAATCCGTACTATCTCAGCCTCATCCGATATCCGGGCGACCCGATCTGGCTGCAGTGTATTCCCGACGCTCAGGAGTTAGTGCCGGACGATTTTCCTCTCGACCCGCTCAACGAGGAAGCAGACAGCCCCGTTCCGAGCATCACCCATCGCTACCCAGATCGCGTCTTGTTCCTGACGACAAGCCAGTGTTCGATGTATTGCCGGTTCTGCACACGGAAGAGAAAAGTGGGCGATTCCGGAAAGATCAGTATGAAATTTATTCAGACGGGACTCGACTACATCGCGGCTCATACGGAAATACGCGACGTTATTCTTTCCGGCGGCGATCCGCTGATGTTGACGGACGTTATGCTTGAGAAGATCGTGTCTGGTCTCCGCGCGATTCCGCACGTGGAGATCATTCGCCTCGGGACAAAAATGCCGTGCGTGCTTCCACAACGCATCACGCTCAAATTGTGCAAAATGTTGAAGAAGTATCATCCGATCTACGTAAACACGCATTTCAATCACCCGTGGGAGTGTACGACGGAGGCCAAGCAGGCATGCGAGATGCTCGCCGATGCCGGCATTCCGGTCGGAAATCAGGCCGTTCTTATGAAAGGCGTCAACGATGATCCGGATGTCATGTTAGAGCTGATGCGCAAGCTTCTGTTTATGCGCGTGCGGCCATATTATTTGTATCAGGCGGACATCACAAAAGGCGCGAACCATTTCCGTACCCCGGTGAGCGTCGGTTTGAACATTATGGACAAACTTCGCGGACACACGTCGGGACTTGCGATTCCGGCGTATGTGATCGATGCGCCGGGAGGCGGCGGAAAGATTCCAATCCTGCCGCAATACGTGTTGGGACGAAACGGCAACAACATCATCCTCCGCAACTACAAATACGACATTTACCAGTATCCAGATGTCGGGGAGGAGGAGAAGAAGCCCGAAGCGCAACTCGAAAGGCGCTACATGCGCAAGCGGACGAAGCCCGTACGAAAAAAGGTCTACGAATCGCAACCGACACGCGCCGAAGTGTCGTCGAAATAGAACTCAAAGTCCCGCCACAAGCGGGACTTTTTGTTGGATCAAGGAATGGGCGGCAGAGTGTGAGTATTCAGCGGCTTCAGCGACCAATAGGATGAAAAGATAACCGCAAAGGACGCGAAGGACGCAAAGGGATAAGGGGAGATCTATTAAGAAGACTTCATGATTCAAACGCACCGTGATCGGTGCTCTAATCATAATTTCTTTGCGCCCTTTGCGGTTATCTTTTAGCTGAGTAATAACATGGAGCTTGATTTGACTGCCAAGACAAGACTCATACTGTCGCTCTTCGGCTATACCCTTCTATTATATCTCTGGTTCCTTCTCCCATTCAATCTCTACGAACCGACGCGAACGTTTCATCTCCCCGGCCTTTTGTGGATTACCCATATCTTTATACTCTACATCCACGAGGCGGGGCATTTTTTTCTTCAGAATGTTCGGGGAGACGATGTACATTCTCGGCGGATCGATCATGCAGGTTCTCGTGCCATTTGTTTGGTTTCTTGTTGCGAAGAGGGAAGCATCGGCTCTCGCACCGGTGGCTTTGTTCTTCACCGGCGAAAGCACGGTCGACGTGAGCATTTATATCCGCGACGCCGAAACGAGAATTCTCCCCCTTCTTGGCGGAAGTCACTCAAAACACGATTGGGCGACATTTCTTGGCCGGCTGGATATGCTCGGCTGGGGTGTCCCGCTTGGCAAGGTGTTCTTTTTTTCCGGATTGATCATTTCACTTGGCGCAATTGCATGGGGAATAAATCTCTCGTTTCGCATATTCCAGCAACGCCGCCTCGAGGAGGTGCAATTTTCAGTAAACAGTAAACAGTAACCAGTAAACAGCAAACATGAACAGTTTGTCCTGACCCAGACCGAGATGCTTGACTGAGGACCCAGGACCTCGGACTCAGGACTTCGGACTCAGGACCCTGGACTCTTCTTGTTTCTCACCTCCGATTTGGCTAAATTTTTCCCGTGAGAATCCCCGACGACAAAATACAAGAGATCCGCAATGCGACCGACATTGTGGAATACATCGGCACGTTCGTAAAGCTCAAGAAGCGCGGGAAAAGTTACCTCGGACTCTGTCCGTTTCATTCGGAAAAAACACCGTCGTTCAATGTCAGTCCAGATAAAGGAATGTATTATTGCTTCGGCTGCAGCCGCGGCGGGGACGTGATTAAGTTTGTGATGGAATGGGAAAAAGCATCGTATGTGGAAGCGATCGAGATCCTTGCCGAACGTGCGGGGATTACGATCGTCCGAACGGAAGAATCAGACCAATCTGCGAGCGAGACCGAAAAACTCTACTCCGCCTGCACATTCGCCGCGAGGTCTTTTAACAAGAACATGATGAAAACGGAGGAAGGTGCCTTCGCGCTGAAATATTTTCAGTCGCGCGGGTTTTCCGATAAAACAATCACGACATTCGGACTCGGATATTCGCTGCGGGCATGGGATTCGTTAGTGAAGGGTGCGGGAGAGGAAGGGATCAAACCGGAGTATCTTGAAAAAGTCGGCTTGGCGCGGAAACGTGACGACGGCGGCTACTATGACGCCTTTCGAGGCCGGGCGATGTTCCCGATCTTCTCAACGACCGGAAGAGTGATCGCATTCGGTGCGAGAAAATTATATGACGACGATAGCATTCAGGGGAAATATATCAACTCATCAGAAACCCCCATCTATCATAAGAGCAAAGTGCTGTACGGAATCTACCAGGCCAAAGAGGCGATCAGGGAAAAAGATTCCGTCGTTCTCGTGGAAGGGTACGCCGATTTAATTTCAGTCTTCCAATCGGGGACGCATAACGTCGTTGCCTCGAGCGGGACCGCACTGACGGTCGAGCAGATTCAGCTCATTTCGCGATACACGAAGACCGTTATTTTTGTTTACGACGCAGATTCCGCCGGCGTGTCGGCTATGATCCGGGGCATCGACCTGATACTGGAGAATAATCTCGATGTGCGCATTGCCGCTTTGCCGGAAGGGGAAGATCCCGATTCATTCGTAAAGAACAAAGGGGGCGATGCGTTTGAAGAGGCGCTTTCCAAGGCAGTCACGTTCATCGATTTTAAGGCAAGCGCCCTTGCGAGCGAAGGAAAGTTCAATTCGCCTGAAGGAAAGGCCGAGGCCGTTCGAACGCTGGTTCAGTCCATTGCCAAGATCAAGGACCCGCTGAAGCAGACGTTCTTCATAAAAGACGTGGCGGAAAAATACAAGCTTTATGAATCGGCGTTGATTAGCGAGCTGGAGAAATTTACCCGAAAGGTGCCGGATCGATACCTCAGTCCGGCGGCACAACGTGACCGGGGGAAAGAACTGACCGCCAAGGACGCAAAGAGCGCCAAGGAAGCGACGCTGCTGGAAATACCTCTTGAGGAAAAAGAATTGCTCTCCGTTGCATTCGAAGAACCGGCGCAGATGATCCCGTTTATTTTTACGTACATCCATCCAGACGAGTTTTCCCACCCGTACACGAAAGAAATCGCACAGCTTCTCATCGATGAGTTCGACAGCAAAGGAGCCGTCGATGTAAACCATTTGACGACGAGAGCTTCGAAGGAAGAGGTCAGAAAACTGATTTCAGAATTGTCCTTTACCCCGTACCAACTCGGCTCGCGCTGGGAAAAGGTCGGAGCGCGGCTGAGCGAAACCCGGACATCGGATCGGGCGGAGGGGGCGATCAAACGGATGAAGAAAAAAGTTTTGGAGCATGAACTTGCCGAAAATCAGCAACGCATGAAGGACGCCTCGTTAAGCGGAGAGGAGACAGTGCAATTTCTGCAACGGCATCAGGAAATTTTCAAGTCGCTTAAAGAAATAGAAAAAGCGCAGTTGGCGAAACCGGGAGTCAATGAGCGATGAGTAATGAGTAACAAGTCTTAAGTTACAAGTCTCTATTGATAACTGCTATGAAAATACACTTATCTTTGAACTATGCGGCTTCGTTGAGTTCCTGCACAGTGACTTTGAGTCCAAGCGATTCTAGCCTGTGTATGAGA
>JAGVPT010000178.1 GCA_020052095.1 Bacteroidota bacterium
ATCAAGGTGGCTACTTTTGAAATCGCTTAGAAACCTGTCCAAATCGAGCACTTTATGATGGTTCTGACCATGATCGGAAACGTTTTGGACAGCACTGATCCCGAGTATGAAGCCAAGAAGTGAAAGAAAGGACTCTACAACACGGAGGCAGATCGAATGGTCGGTCATTGCTGAGGAAAGGAAATCAAAGATGGATCGAAAATTTACGCTAGCCGTCTTCACCCTCGATGCGCAACGTTATGCAATCCATTTGTCAAATGTCGAACGGGTTATTCGCGTCGTGGAACTTACACCCTTACCGCAAGCACCAGAAATTGTTCTCGGCGTGGTCAACGTGCAGGGACGAATTGTTCCCGTTGTCAATATCCGAAAGCGGTTCCGCTTACCGGAGCGAGAAATGAACCTCAGTGACCAGCTTATCATCGCGCACACATCAAGGCGGACAGTTGGGCTTATGGTGGACACCGTCATCGGCGTTCTTGATCGATCAGAAAAGGAAGTGATAGCGGCTGAAAAGATTCTGCCCAACTTAGTGCATGTTGAAGGAGTAGTGAAGTTGGAAGACGGTATGGTTCTCATTCATGACCTCGATAAGTTTCTTTCCCTTGAGGAAGAAAAAACACTCGCCGATGCAATGGGATAAAAACGAGGAGGAGGATACGAGGCTGTTTCAAGATTGCAAGCTCGGAACCTTAAACTTGTAACCCGAAACTGACTATCAGCTTCATAAGAGGAACAATGGCCTACGCTATTTCAGACATACTGCTTTCCCGTCTCAGCGAATTCGTCGCTGCTCAGATGGGCTTGCACTTTCCGAAAGAGCGCTGGAACGATCTCGAACGAGGAATTATCACCGCTGCCCGCGAGTTTCGTTTTAGTAATACAGAATCGTACGTCGAATCCCTCATCTCGTCGCCATTGACACAGAACCATATTGAAACGCTGGCAAGTCATCTCACGGTTGGAGAGACGTACTTCTTCCGCGAGAAAAAGGCCTTCGAGCTTCTCGAAGACCAAATTCTTCCGGAATTCATTCGCTCGCGCCGCGGAACCGAAAAGCGGCTAAGAATCTGGAGCGCGGGCTGCTGTACAGGAGAAGAGCCGTATTCCATCGCCATCGTACTTAACAAGTTGATTCCTGATTTGCAGGATTGGAACATTACGATCTTAGCCACAGACATTAACTCTCGTTTTCTCGAGAAGGCCTCCCGGGGCGTTTACGGTGATTGGTCATTTCGTGACACGCCGGTGTGGATCAAAGAGCGATACTTTAAATGGACAAAAGAAAGTCGTTTTGAGATTCTCCCGCATATCAAGAAGATGGTGACTTTTTCTTATCTCAATTTGGCGGTAGATGCTTATCCCTCGCTCTTCAACAATACCAATGCGATGGACGTGATCTTTTGCCGCAACGTGCTGATGTATTTTGCTCCAGAGCGGTGGAAAAGAATTATTCACAATCTCTCCCTTTCTCTTGTTGAATCCGGATGGCTTATTGTCAGCCCGAGCGAAACCTCGCAGATTCTCTTTTCACAGCTTGTGACTGTTAATTTTCCGGGTGCGATTCTTTACAGAAAGGTTTTGAGTCCAGAGCTGCGAGTTTCTAATCTTAACTTCCGGGCTCCGAGTTCTGACTCGACTCCCGCAACCGCAAGGTCGGAACCCGCCATTTCAAGTTTCGAGTCGCCGGTTTCAGATTTTGGAATCGAAGAGGCAAGCTCCGACTCGCAACTCTGTGCCAGTCCGAAGGACCCCGTTTGGGGAGGCGCATCCGCCTCCGGCGGAGAAACCCTAAATTCCGAACCCGCAGCTTTGTATTTGAAAGCGTTAGCACTGTACGACCAGGGTCGCTATACAGACGCGGCAGAAAACATTGCAGCGTTTTTGTCACAGAATCAAGATGATGCAAAAGCCATGGCGCTCTTGAGTCGAATCTACGCAAACCAGGGAAAAATCGCTGAGGCGCTTAATTGGTGTGAAAGAGCAATTGCCGGTGATAAGATCAATGCGGCGTTTCACTACCTGCGTGCAACGATCCTCCAGGAACAGGGTGCAATCGACGAAGCCATTAAGTCGCTGAAACGCGCACTGTATCTCGACCAAAACTATGTGCTGGCTCATGTTGCCCTAGGGAATGTGACCAAGCAGCATGGTAAGCTGAGAGAATCAAAGAAGCATTTTGAGAATGCGCTCTCACTTTTAAGCGCATATCGGCAAGAGGAAATCTTGCCGGACTCAGAAGGGATGACGGCTGGGAGACTTATGGAATTCATGTCGTCAACGTCCAAAGCGAACAATGACCGGGAAACTCGCATCTCTGCACAAGTACGAAGAACTCCGTTCGGGGAGGCAGATCCGTCTCTGGCGGAGAAACCCGAGACTCGAAACCCAAAACTCGGAGGATATCTATGAAGCGAGAAACGAAACAAGTTCCGAAGCAAACGACCGTCGTTGATTGGAGCGAAGTTCATCGTCGCATCGAGGCCTTCCGAGGGGCGATCGAGCGAGGATGGACGCCGACACCCGAGGAAAAGGAAAAAATCCTTCGTGTGCGGGCAAGAGATCTTTCGCGTGAAATAACGGAAGGAGAGGCAGAAGAGGATCATCTGGAGGTCGTCGAGTTTCTGCTGGCCTATGAGCGATACGGTGTTGAATCGTCGTTTGTGCGACAAGTCTATCCGCTCAAGGAGCTGACACCGCTGCCCGGCACACCGCCGTTTGTTCTTGGCATCATCAACGTGCGGGGTCAAATTCTTTCGGTCATTGACATCAAGAAATTTTTCGACCTTCCGGAGAAAGGACTGACCGACCTCAACAAGGTTATTATACTTCGCTCCGATGGCATGGAGTTTGGGATTCTGGCGGATGCGATACTCGGTGTGCGCAATATTCCGCTGAGAACGCTGCAGCCGTCACTCCCTACATTGACCGGCATTCGGGAAGCGTATCTGAAGGGTGTTACCAAAGAACGAGTGGTAATCTTGGATGCAGAAAAACTACTGTCAGCCAGAAACATTGTCGTGCATGAAGAGGTAGAGAAATAAGCCGAGCAAAAAATTATGGAAGTTCTATAAAACAAGAAAAGGAGAACAAGCCATGAAATGGTTTCTTAATCTTACAACACGAGCCAAGCTCTTTCTCGCCTTTGGCGTGATGATTTCCTTCCTTGCAGTCGTGATGGTGACAGCCTACTTGGGCATCACGGCGATTCAGGAATCCCAGAAAATCCTGTATGAAGAGGACTTCGCCAACGTGCGCGATCTGACAGCACTGCGCTCTCATCAAAATCACGTGCGGGCTGCAATGCTCGAAGCGCAATTGTTAAGCGAGCACACGGTACAGGACCGCCTGTTGAAAGATGCCGCGGAAACCTCGAAAGATATTGAGGTGATCATGGCTCGACTGCTGGTGCGAGCGAAAAATGACCCCAAGCTGAATTCGCGGCTGGAGGAGTTGAAATCTAACCATGAGGCATTCTCACAAACCAAGGACGCGGAAATCGTCCCCCTGATCCGCGCCGGCAAGCTCGCAGAATCGCGGCAGCTCGCAGTCGGCGTGCAACAGGGGCGGATGGAAAAAATTCGCACCATCACCAGGGAGCTGAGCGAGGTCGCGGAAGAAGACGCAGAGCGCGCAGTGGCGGAATCCGAGCAAAGGGCGCGCGAATCGATGCGGCTGTTTGTGAGCATCGCGATCGCGGCGGTCCTGCTGGGGGCCGCGATGGTGGTATTCCTGAATCGAGTTATCGCCAACCCGCTGAAAGCAATCTCGGGCGCCGCCGAGAAAATTGCTTCTGGAGACCTTACCGTGAATGTCCTTTCTAACAATCGACGGGACGAAGTAGGCGTTCTGACGCAGTCATTCTACAGCATGGTAGAGAACCTTCGTGGGGTCAATCGAGAGATCAGAGAGGGAGCCAACGTTCTTGCTTCCTCTGCCAGCGAAATCCTGGCGTCAACAACTCAGGTTGCTTCCGGTGCGGCAGAAACAGCGACAGCGGTGAACGAAACAACCACCACCGTTGAAGAAGTAAAACAGACGGCGCAGGTCGCCAGTCAAAAAGCAAAATATGTTTCGGAGAGTTCACAAAAAGCAGCGCAGGTATCGCAGAGCGGCAAAAAATCTGTGGAGGAATCCATCGAGGGAATGAATCGCATTCGAGAACAGATGGACTCTATCGGTGAAAGCATTGTGAGACTCAGCGAGCAGAGCCAAGCCATCGGGGAGATCATTGCCACCGTCAACGACCTTGCCGAGCAATCCAATCTTTTGGCAGTGAACGCTGCCATCGAAGCGGCAAAGGCAGGTGAACAGGGGAAAGGTTTTGCGGTCGTAGCTCAAGAGGTCAAGAGTCTCGCAGAGCAATCGAAACAGGCCACCACACAGGTGCGGACCATCTTGAGCGACATCCAGAAAGCAACGAGCGCAGCCGTAATGGCGACAGAACAAGGAAGTAAAGCCGTCGAAGCCGGTGTCAGGCAGTCCGCGGCAGCAGGTGAGTCTATCCGCGTGCTGGCGGACAGTATTGCAGAATCGACGCAGGCGGCGACCCAAATTGCGGCATCGAGCCAACAGCAATTGGTCGGAATGGATCAGGTGGCGTTGGCGATGGAGAACATCAAACAGGCGAGCGCACAGAATGTCGCAAGCACGAAACAGGCTGAAACCGCAGCACAAGGTTTGCACGAGTTGGGACAGAAGCTGAAGCAGATGGTCGAACGGTACAAAGTGTAAGAGGAGCGACCCACATGGGCAAAAAGGAAGATGACTTTCTAAAGAAACTTCTTGCGACATTTAAAATAGAAGCACAAGAGCATGTCAACGCCATTTCATCTGGTCTCATTACGTTGGAGAAAGCAGCGGCTGCTGTTGCAGATTCCGACGTCAGTCGAGCGACGCAGATGGAAATCATCGAAACCATCTTTCGGGAGGCGCACAGTCTGAAAGGCGCTGCACGTGCGGTGAACATGATGGAAATCGAGTCAATCTGTCAGTGGCTCGAGAGCATTTTTGCCGCGTTAAAACGGCGAGAGGCAACTTCGTCACCAGAACTATTCGATGTGCTTCATCGGGCAGTTGATACTCTCGGTAAGCTCCTCTTAGTGACCGGAACCGAACAAACTGCGGAAGCACAATCTCGAGTGAGCGAACTTGCCGAACAACTTGAACGTGCATCGAAGGGCGTTATACCGGCACCTAAACAGGAAGAATCAAGAAAAATAGAAGGAGAGATTCCCAGTTCACCAAAGCGAGAATTGCTTCATCCCTCTAAAGAGATGGCAGGTTCTCGATCTTTGGCTGAGGAGAAGCCCATGGTAGCGGAAACTGTAAGAATACCCGCGGCAAAGTTGGACTCGGTTCTACTTCAAACCGAGGAGTTGCTTTTCGCAAAACTGTCGGCACGCCAGCGTGCAGAGGAGCTACGAGAGATTCATTCTACCCTTTCCTCATGGAAAAAGAATTGGACAAAGGTCCATGCCGATGTGGGCGCACTTCAGCGTTCGTTCGAGAAGGTTGATACAATAAACGGACAGGGGAAGACGATTTCGGGGAGGACAAGAGTGTTCGAGTTTTTGGAATGGAACGGCGGTTTTGTCAAATCACTCGAAAATAGAATCGCGGCGCTGGCGGCGTCAATGTCACACGACCAGCGGTCAATAGACGGAATGGTGGATACTCTCCTCGAAGATATGAAAAAGGTGCTGATGTTTCCGTTTGCGTCACTTCTCGAAATGTTCCCGAAACTTGTACGAGACCTCTCGCGAGATCGCGGCAAAGAAGTAGAGCTGGAGATTCAGGGAGGAGATATTGAAATCGATAGACGGATTTTAGAAGAGATGAAAGATCCGCTTATCCATTTAATAAGAAATTGCATCGATCACGGCATCGAGAAGCCGGCAGAGCGCGAGAGAAAAAAGAAACCGCCTCGCGGGTCACTGAGCATCACCATCTCCCAGAAAAACGGCAGCAAGGTGGAGATTCTCATTGCCGATGATGGCGCAGGGGTTGACGCTGTGAAAGTCCGATCCGCTGCAGTGAAGCTCGGCATTGTTACTGAAGAGGAAGTGGAGCGCCTGAAAGAGCACGAAACGCTCGCGCTCATTTTTCAATCGGGAGTCTCGACGAGCCGGATCATCACCGAAGTCTCGGGCAGGGGCTTGGGTTTGGCTATTGTTCGTGAAAAAGTAGAAAAGCTTAGCGGTGCTGTCTCCGTTAAAACCCATCAGGATGCCGGAACGACGTTCAGAATTCTTCTGCCACTGACACTCGCCAGATTTCGAGGGATGCTTGTCCGCGTGGGCGAACATCTGTTTGTTCTTCCCACAACCAATGTTGAACGAGTGATGCGGGTGAACAAGGAGGAAATCAAAACTGTTGAAAATCGGGAAACGATTCCAGTGAACGGTCAGGCTGTCTCGCTAGTCCGGCTTGAACATGTATTAAATGTGCCTGCGAAAGAGGCCGCCGGCGCCGATAGTAACAAAGTGCCCATCGTTATTCTTGGTTCTGAGGAGAAGCGCATTGCGTTTCTCGTGGATGAAATTCTCGACGAACATGAGGTGCTGGTGAAGAGACTGGGCAAACAGCTTTCCCGAGTAAGGAATTTTGCCGGTGCTGCCGTTCTGGGGTCGGGCAAAGTTGTGCCGATTGTTAATGTGCCTGATCTTATGAAATCGGCTGTGAAGGCGCCCCCGGAAACCGTCGGAGCACTCGCCCCTGTGGAAGTCTCCGAAGCAAAGAGGAAATCCGTTCTCGTGGCTGAAGATTCGATTACTGCACGGACACTGCTGAAGAATATTTTGGAATCGGCCGGGTACAGTGTGAAGACTGCTGTCGACGGTGTTGATGCCTTGACTGCACTGAAAACTGAAGACTTTGATATCGTAGTGTCGGATGTGGATATGCCGCGAATGAGCGGCTTTGACCTCACGGCGAAAATTCGCAGCGACAAGAAGCTCGCCGACTTACCGCTTGTTTTGGTGACGGCCCTTGAATCTCGCGAGGATCGCGAACGGGGTATCGACGTCGGAGCGAACGCCTATATTGTGAAAAGCAGTTTTGATCAAAGTAATCTACTGGAAGTGATTAAGAGGTTGATTTAAGGAAAGGGAGAATGGAGAAGGTGGGGGAATCGGAGAATGGGGGAATCTCGGAAACAGAGAATTGGAGAAAGGGAGAGATGGAGGGGCGGAAGAAAGAAAGTAAAAAAGACGACGCGAGGAACCAGCAAAACGGGGAGGTACAATATGGCACAAAAGATAAGCAGCTATAAGGAGCTGCACGTATATCAGAATGCGATGCAGGCAGCAATGGAGATCTTCGAGTTGACGAAACGCTTTCCGCGCGAAGAAAAATACTCACTGGTTGATCAGATCAGACGCTCTTCGCGTTCGGTGTGTGCGAATATCGCTGAGGCGTGGCGTAAACGCCGCTACAAGGCTGCGTTCATTTCGAAACTGAGCGATTCAGAGACCGGAGCGTGTGAAACACAGGTGTGGATTGAGATAGCACGCCGATGCGGGTACTTAGACGTGATGGTGGAGGAGAAATTGGATGGTGAGTACAATCAGATTATCGGACAGCTCGTGCGTATGATCGAAGAACCCGAGAAGTGGCTCATTAAGCCAAAAAAGTGAAAGGTATATTTGAAATGAATCGTGGAATGGGCGAAACGGAGAAACGGCGACTTTCTCCGATTCACTTTGTCTCCGTTTCGCCGATTCGTGTCATCACAACTGTATCATTATAAGTTACGACTATGATCCATTCATCAAGTCCAGGTCGATAGCATGATCAACGTTCTTATCGTCGAAGATTCTCCCGTTGTGCGAGAATTTCTGATTCACATTATTAGTTCCGATCCCGAGCTGCACGTCATCGGCACTGCACACAACGGGGAGGAAGCCGTCGAAGCAGCCCGGTTCAAGAAGCCCGACGTTATCACAATGGACATTCACATGCCGAAGATGAACGGCTTCGATGCGACGCGCAGAATTATGGAAACACATCCGGCACCTATTATCATCGTAAGCGGAAGTTCGACCTTCGAAGAGATAGCAACGACATTCCGCGCAATGGAAGCAGGGGCACTGGCTGTCGTTGCTCGTCCGCAGGGAATCGGCCACCCGGAATATGAAACAACGGCAAAAGAGTTGATTGAAACGGTGAAGCTGATGTCCGAAGTCAAAGTAATACGACGTTGGTCTAAAGCCAGAACTGAGCTCACGGTTCCATTAGTCCCGAAGATGGAAGTAATGATACCTCCGACGGAGATTCGAGTCGTCGCTATCGGCGCTTCGACAGGAGGGCCGATGGTTCTTCAAACCATCTTATCCCGACTTCCGAAGAATTTCCTCGCTCCTGTTCTAGTTGTTCAGCACATGGCGTCGGGGTTTATTCATGGTTTTGCAGAATGGCTTGGCCAAACTTCCCAACTGCCGGTCCATGTAGCCGCCAACGGTGAATACATTTTGCCCGGACATGCTTATGTTGCCCCCGATGGATTTCAGATGGGGGTCGAAATGCGGGGTCGAATAGCGCTCAGTCAGGACGAACCAGAAAACGGTTTGCGCCCTTCTGTGTCCTATCTATTTCGTTCGGTTGCAAGAGTCTTTGGGCAGAATGCAGTCGGCGTGCTGCTTACGGGCATGGGAAAAGACGGCGCAGAGGAACTAAAGTTGATGAGGCAAAAAGGCGCTGTTACGATTGCGCAAGATGAAGAAAGTTCGGTTGTCCACGGCATGCCGGGAGAAGCTATAAAACTTGATGCAACCACGTATGTGCTTTCACCGGATAAAATATCAGAGGCGCTGATAAGTTTGGTGAATAAGAAATAAAAGTTTCGAGCCTAGAGTTGTGAATTTCGCTGTTAACTCAAACTCGAAACCCCAAATTCACAACGCTGCGCCAGTCCGAATGACCCCGTTTGGGGAGGCGCCCGCCAGCCGTCGGTCGGGCTGGCATCCGCCTCCGGCGGAGAAACTCCAAGCATGAAAGGGAACTCATCTATGAATACTCAAGAACGCACTCGCAACAATCACGTAGAGATCCTCATCGCCGAGGATAGTCCGACGCAGGCTGATCAACTGAAATACATCCTTGAACAGCACAACTATAGCGTTTCCATTGCTACCAATGGCAAGCAAGCGCTCGCACTGATGGATCATCAGAAGCCGACACTTGTCATCAGCGACATTGTGATGCCGGAAATGGACGGCTATGAACTCTGCAGAGCCATGAAGTCGGACGAGAAGCTCCGGGATATTCCCGTCATTCTTCTCACGTCGCTCTCCGGTCCCGAGGATGTGATCAACGGCCTAAAGTGTGGTGCAGACAATTTCATCAGAAAGCCGTGTGATGAACGGCTTCTGATAGGACGCATTCAGTACATCCTTGCGAACCGGGAAGTACGCCGAAATGAAAAAATGCACATCGGTGTAGAGCTGTTGATCGGCGGCGAAAAACACTTCATCACTTCCGAACGGCAGCAGATCCTCGACCTGCTCATCTCAACGTACGATGAAGCCGTTCACCTGAATGAGGATCTGAAGCGTCGCGAGCAACAGCTCGACCGGGCCAACAAGATCTTACGTGGCATCTATCGAATCGCAAAAGGCCTCAACTCCGCCATGACTCAGCACGAGGTTGTCGAACACGTCCTGGATCGTGCGCTGGAATTGCCTGACGTGCGTTCAGGATGGCTCTCGCTTCGGGAAGGAGAGTCGGGATTCCGGCTTGTCGGATCACGCGGGCTCCCGCCGGCGCTGGAAATCCCCGGCGCGTTGGAGGGCGATTGCCTCTGTCGCCGGAAAGCTCTCGCGGGAGAGATCAATAAGTCGATGAACATCACCGAATGCGAGCGATTGCAGCGCGCCCAAGGCAATATACAGGGTTTACGATCACACGTGACGATCCCCCTGCGAATTGGCAGCCGCCTGCTCGGTATTCTAAATCTGGTCGGGACCGAAGAAGTCCTCTTCAGTGACGACGATCTGGCGGTTCTCAACGGCATCGGCAATCAGATCGGTGCGGCTCTTGAACGCACCCGCATGCACGAGCATTTGGGAGAGTTGGTAAAAGAGAGAACCGCTGATCTGACTGCTGAGATTACCGAACGAAAGCGCGCGGAGGAGGCGTTGCGTGAAAGCGAGTTGAGATTCCGGTCAGTCTGGGAAAAAGGCACGGATGGAATGAGGATAATAAATGAAGAAGGCATTGTGGTCTTGGTCAATGATGCGTACTGCAAAATGACGGAAAAACCGCGTGAAGAAATTGAGGGGAAACCGATGAGCATAATCTATGAAGCGGCTAAGCAAGCGGAAGTCTTACGGAAACATCAGGAGCGGTTCCGTTCCCGAAACATCCCCGCTTATTTAGAACGGGAACTCGTCCTTTGGAATGGGAAGAGAATATCTCTTGAGCTATCGAATACATTCTTAGAGATTCCACATCAGCCAACATTATCATTAAGTGTTTTAAGGGATATCACCCAGCGGAAGCAGGCAGAGAAACAGATTAGCATGCTTGCGCACGCCGTGAGAAGCATCAGCGAGTGTGTGAGCATCACTGATATGGAAGACACGGTGCTCTTTGTCAACGAGGCGTTCCTGAAAACGTATGGCTATGACGAACACGAGCTTCTGGGAAAGCATATCAGCGTTGTCCGGCCGCCAACCAATCTGCCAGAGGTTGTTCGCGAGATTCTTCCCGCGACGCTGCGCGGCGGTTGGTATGGTGAGCTCTTCAATCGCAGAAAGGACGGCAGCGAATTCCCGGTTTTTCTCTCCACCTCCGTCATTCGTGATGAGAAGGGGCAACCGGTCGCGCTCGTTGGTGTTGCCGCTGATATCACCGAGCGCAAGCGGGCGGAAGAGGAGTGGAAAAAGTTGCAGGGGCAACTCATCCAAGCGCAAAAGATGGAAAGTCTCGGTACCCTTGCCGGCGGCATTGCACACGACTTCAATAACGTTCTGGGCATCATCCTCGGACATGCCTCTCTTCTTGAGCGATCACCCGCCGATCCCCGAACCGTCAAGACAAGTACAGAAGCAATCACCAAAGCAGGAAACCGGGGCGCCTCTCTGGTTAAACAATTGCTTACCATTGCCAGAAAATCTGATGTGCTGTTTGAGCCCGTTCTTCTCAACGATAGTGTAAATGAATTGTTAAAACTATTGACCGAAACGTTTCCCAAAACAATTTCTATTTCACTTGACCTTGAGAAAAATCTTCCTGCCACTGTCGCCGATCCGACGCAACTCCATCAGGTGTTGCTCAACCTCTGTGTGAATGCACGCGACGCCATGCCGAATGGCGGGACTCTTACTATCACCACAAAGCGTCAACAGGGCGAAACAATTCGAGGCAGATTCCCGAAAGCTGCAGCGCCTGAATACATTGCGCTCCTCGTAGCCGACACCGGGACTGGAATGAATGAAGCAACACGAAGCCGTATCTTTGAACCTTTTTACACGACCAAGGAAATTGGAAAAGGTACTGGGTTAGGTCTCTCCCTTATTTACGGTATCCTCGAAAAGCACAACGGCTTTGTCGATGTGGAGAGTGAACTGGGCAAAGGAACAACGCTTCATCTCTATTTTCCGCTGTCGCAACAACTAGTAGAACCCGTGCTGGTACAAAAACAAGCTCCTGGAGAGCTTCCCGGCGGGAATGAGACCATTCTTATTGTTGAAGATGAAGAGATGCTGAGGCAATTGGTGAAGGCCGTCCTCGAAGGAACGGGCTACACGGTGCTTACTGCTAGTGATGGCGAGGAAGCAGTTGAAACATATAAACGACACCAAGGAGAAATTCAATTAGTATTGTCCGACATGGGCTTGCCGAAATTCGGCGGGTACGAAGTATATCAGAGGCTAAAAAATCTAAATCCGGCTGTTCGCATGATTTTCGCAAGCGGATATCTGGAGCCCGCCATGAAATCTCAAATCTTCCGAGAAGGAGTGAGAGATTTCATTCAAAAGCCGTATGATGCGGATGAAGTGCTTCGTGCGATACGCAGCGTCCTTGACGTTGCATGACCCGGCATCAAATTCCAATGTGGAGAAGGTCGGTGTAGTTTAATAGAATCTATACTAGTGGTAAAAGGAGTGTTCAGTAGAGAGGTAACTGCACCCTCAAAAGAGTGAATAAACATGACTGTGAATGAGACTAAAAGTGTGAATGAGAGATCCAAGAAGCCGAATCGGAAAATAGTGACAGCATCTAAAGAGCTCATCATAATCTCTGCTATTTTCATTTTTGTCTCTGTTCTAGTAGATGTTTTTGGAGTATTCGGGACGTTTCAGGAATGGGTTCGAAAACAGCCACAATGGACAAAATGGCACGTTCATGACTATATTTTTGTTTTTGTGATCCTATCGCTTGCTCTTGGCGTTTTCTCTCTGCGAAGGTGGATTGAACTTAGACGTGAAATTGCCGAGCGCAGGCGAGCCGAAGATGCGCTGCGGCAGAGCGAAGAGCGGTTCCGTTCAGTGGCGCAGTCAGCAACAGACGCTATCATAGTTGCCAATAGCAAAGGGAACATCATTGTATGGAACAAAGCCGCGCAGGCCATCTTTGGTTACGACGACGAAGAAGCGTTGGGCAAACCACTTACCCTCTTGATGCCCGAGCGGTTTCACGATTCGCACCGACGGGGACTCGATCGGTTTCTCTCCGCTGGCAAATCTGACACCATTGGAAAAACCGTGGAGTATGTTGGGAGGAACAAAGACGGAAGCGAATTCCCCCTCGAACTTTCCCTTGCAAGTTGGAGGGCTGGTGAAGAGGTTTTCTTTACAGGCATTATCCGCGATGTCACGGAGCGCAAGCTCGCCGAAGAGGCGAGCAAGCAAGCAGAGGAAGTACTACGTGAAAGTGAAGAACGATTCACCGCGTTTATGAACAATAGTCCGGTAGTCGCTTGGTTGAAAGACCCTGCGACCTGGACATTTTCCTACGTCAACAATGCATTTGAAAAAGTTTTCGACATAACACAAGAGGTGATTAGGAACAAAACTGACTTTGATCTGTGGCCCGAAGAGATTGCAAGACAACTGCGTGAAAATGACTTGAGGGTTATGTCTTCGGATAAGACGATTCACACATCTGAAGATGTTCCACTCCCCGATGGCACGGTTCACCATTGGTTAGTTTTCAAATTTCCGCTGCATACACCTTCCGGAAAAGTTCTCCTGGCAGGCACTGCGGTTGATATCACCGAGCGTAGGCGGATGGAAGAGGAGCGAGAAAAAATGGTGCTCGAACTCCAGGGTGCTCTTGCAAAAGTAAAAACATTAAGTGGTTTGCTGCCTATTTGTGCTTCGTGCAAAAAAATCCGAAACGACAAAGGATATTGGAACCAAATTGAAGGTTATATTATGGAACATTCCGAGGCAACTTTTAGTCATGGCATATGCCCTGATTGTGCTCAGAAGCTTTATCCTGATCATTTCAAGAAATGAAAGAGGAAACATGAGTTCTACAAGGAAGTGCAACACTCCACATCGAGAAGTCCAAGAAGGCCTGATGTTACAAAGGAGAATGAATCAGAGATGGTGACGTAGAAGGTCTGTGCTCCTTATTTGTGAGTCTAATACTCGTTGAGCAAAGGGCAAGATAGGTCGCCGTTTTTACAGATATGAAAAAACAAAATGTGAATTCACCGACACTCTCTATGAACAGTAGAAATTTTTTCTCCGGAATAATACTGATTGCACTCTGTGTTGTCTCGATCCAGGCGCAGGAAAAGGGAGTGGTTATTAGAGTCGTTACGCCCGCTTCGACTCCGCGCGACGCACAGTTGTTTATCACAGGAAATCATCTCTTGCTGGGGGAGTGGGACGCCGGAGTAGTCCGAATGAAAAAGGAGAACGACACCGTCTGGTTGTTCCACGGTCACTTCCTGGAGGACTTTTTCTTAGAATTTAAAATCACACGCGGCCATTGGAATACAGAAGCGCTCTACGAAGCAGCTTCTGTTCCACCGAATACCATGCTGACTGTCAAAAACGATACAGTGGTGACGCTCCGTCCTATAGGATGGAAAGATTTTGGATTCAAAATCGAAGGGGGCATAACCGGCACAGTTCGATATCATCGCGGCTTGCGTACGAATGATTTGCCGAACCCGCGCGACGTGATTGTCTGGCTGCCGCTATCGTATGAGAAGGAAAAAACAAAACGCTATCCCGTACTCTACATGCATGACGGACAAAACATTATTGATCCGACGACATCGTTCGGCGGATTTGACTGGCGTGTTGACGAGGTTGTTGACAGTCTGGTGAAGAAAAACAGAATCGAAGAAATTATCGTTGTAGGGATTTATAACACCAAGGACCGCGAGCCAGAATACTCAGACACCAAATTGGGGAGGGCATATGTTGAATTTGTCATCCACACACTCAAGCCGCTCATCGATTCAATATATCGGACAAAGCCACAACGGGAGCATACCGGCGCTATGGGTTCATCCATGGGGGGACTAATCTCATTTCTGTTTACGTGGTGGCATCCGGAAGTATTCTCAAAAGCGGGATGTGTGTCGAGTGGATTCCTCGTGGATTCGAATAAAATTCTGAGAGATGTGAAGATGTATGCGGGCACTAAGAAGGAAGTTCGTCTGTATCTTGACGTCGGAAGCGTGGGACTCGAAGCGCGGCTTAAACCTGGTTATGATGAAATGATTACACTTCTAGAAGAGAAAGGATATACCCGAGGGAAAGATCTCGAGTACTTTTACGACGAAGGAGCGGAACACAACGAGCGTGCATGGGCGCGACGGGTTTGGAGACCGCTTGTGTTCATGTTTGGGAAATGAAAAAAAATGGAATTTCCTTTGCAGGCGAGGTTACGTAACCTCTGTAGGCGAGGTCACGTGACCTCGCCTACAGACGAAACGTGATGCCTTACTCCTCCTTCGCCCTCATCGAATCCCAGAGCGCATACGAAGCTAGGAGCACGAACATGATCAAACCGGTGACCTCGCCCCTGTTTGACTCCGCCCACGATGTGGCGTACCAACCTGCGTAACCGAAATTCCAAACCTCTTGATCGAAAAACTTCAGGAATGCACTGAGCACGCCGAAGAGCGACCCGCCGGCGATAAACCCGGACGCGATCAACGTTCCGCGCGAAAACCGGGCATTATTGAGTTTCTCATTCTTTGAACGGGACGTAACCCACCATGCGACCAGCCCGCCGAACACCAACGGCACGTTCAGCTCCTGGGGAATGTACATTCCCAGCGCAAATGCGAGGGGCGGGATCTTTATCATCGTGAGAATTAATGCGATCACGGCGCCGACGGCGTATAACACCCACGGTGCAGAAACATTGGACATGAGGGGTTGAATCACGGCAGCCATCGCGTTTGCCTGCGGGGCGACCATCGCATGTTCGCCTTTGAAGCCGAACGATTTATTCAGCACAAGAATAACTCCGCCGACAGTGGCGGCAGAAACCAGTACGCCGAGGAATTTCCATGTCTCCTGCTTCTTCGGCGTCGAGCCGAGCCAGTAACCGATTTTCAAATCGGTGATGAATCCGCCCGCGACTGAGAGCGCCGTGCATACAACTCCGCCAATGATGAGGGCGCTGATCATTCCAGCCGTTCCAGTCAAACCGACTTGTACGAGAACAAACGACGAGAGAATGAGCGTCATTAACGTCATGCCGGAGACTGGATTTGTTCCGACGATAGCGATAGCGTTTGCAGCAACGGTTGTGAAGAGAAATGAAATGACCATCACAATCAGCAAGCCTACAAGAGCGTGTGTGAAGTTGAACACGACGCCTCCGTAGAAGAAAACAAACACAAGCAATGCGGTGAGAAGGATCAGAAGCACGTTGAAAAGCATCCGGATATCAGTTTGCCAGCGAATAGTCGTTTCCGCCTGCAAAGTCTTAGCATGGAATATTTCTTTGTACGCAAGCGAAAATGCGCCGCCGATAATTTTTGAGGAGCGGATGATGCCGATAATTCCCGCCATCGCAATGCCGCCGATGCCGATCTGGCGGACGTAGTTGCGGAAGATTTCTTCCGCCGTCATGTCGGCGATGAGCTTCGTTGCCGTCGCACCGAGCGGGACGGTTAACGAATGCCCGACTTCATAGAAGAGCGGAATCAGCACGAACCACGAGAGAAATGAACCGGCCGCGATAATCGCCGAGTATTTCAAACCGACAATGTAGCCGAGGCCGAAGACCATTGCCGAGACGTCGAGCTTGAATACCATCTTTACCCTGTTTGCGAGCGCTTCGCCATAATGAAACATCCGCGACGTGATGACTTCCGACCACCAACCGAACGCGCTGAAGATGAAATCAAAAATTCCGCCGATCAGTCCGCTCACGACAAGGACGGTTGCCTGCGATCCGCCTTTTTCGCCGGCAACGAGGATTTCCGTCGTCGCAGTGGCCTCGGGGAACGGGAATTTTCCGTGCATTTCTTTGACAAAATATTTTCTGAAAGGAATCAAAAAAAGAATCCCAAGAAACCCGCCGCATGTCGAGGCGAGGAACACTTGAAAATAGTTCGCCGGCAGATCGAGAATATAGAGGGCGGGAATCGTAAAGATTGCGCCGGCGACAATGACACCCGAACTTGCGCCGATGGATTGGATGATAACATTCTGTCCCAGCGAGCCTTTCCTTTTGAAGGCGGCTGAGAGTCCGACGGCGAGAATGGCGATCGGAATCGCGGCCTCGAAGACCTGCCCGATTTTTAATCCGGAATATGCCGCTGCCGCCGAAAAAAGCACGGCCATGACTAATCCCCAGCCGACCGACCAAGGCGTTACTTCAGGGTACGATTGGTTTGGGTCCATGATCGGGCGATACTCTTCGCCTTCTTTTAGTTCCTTGTATGCATTATCCGGAAGACTGCTTGAGGTGGTAGGTGTTTCCATAGGAGGGTTCCTTATTTGTAGTTTGATTCCAACAACCTTCGGAAGGTTGTCCCGAGTAGAAAACCTTCCGAAGGGTTGCTTGTTTTTCCGGCGAGAGACTGATTAGCTTTTTTCAACCCAGAGCTGGGCGAGGTTCACAACCGTTTCGACGGCTTTTTCCATACCGTAGACCGATGCCCATTCGTTCTTGCAATGGTAGTTTTGTCCGCCGGTGAAAATATTCGGCGTGGGCAACCCCATCGCGGTGAGTCGCGAGCCATCGGTGCCGCCGCGGATTGGATGCCACATGGGTTCGAGACCTGCACGCTTCGTCGCTTCCCACATGCAGTCGAGCAGCCGGGGATCGTTGCCAAGCCCGTCCCGCATATTGCGGTACTGCTCGATGATGTTCAATTCGATTTTCGCTTTGGGATGGAGTTGTTGGACTTCGGCGATGATCTTCTCAAGTTTTTCTTTCAACACTTTCAAGCCCGGAGTCTCGAAATCCCGCAGTAAGATCTTAAGTGTCGATTTTGATTCTTCGCCTCCGACAACATGAGGATGAATGTACGGTTCGTAGCCTTCGGTCGTTTCGGGGGCGATGTCTTTCGGCATACGCGCGATAATATCTGCCATCGTGCGGATCGAGTTGACCATGATATTTTTTGCAGATCCAGGATGGATGTTCCTGCCGTAGACGGTAATGACAGCCTGGTCTGCACTGAATGTTTCCTTATTGAGCTCGCCGGGCGTATCGCCGTCTACGGTATAAGCGAAGTGCGCGCCGAATTTTTTGAGATCGAAGAACTTTGTGCCGGCGCCGATTTCTTCATCCGGAGTGAAGCCGATGCGAATATCACCGTGGAGTATTTTCGGATTATTAAGGAGCGTCTGCGCTGCTGTCATGATAATCGCGAGGCCTGCCTTATCGTCGGCGCCGAGAAGTGTCGTGCCGTCGCTCGTGACAATTTTTTTCCCTATGTTATGCCGCAATTCCGGATTCTCAGAATCTTTGATGATGACCGATTTGTCTCCCGGCAAAACGATATCGCCTCCCCTGTAATCGATTACCTGCGGATTCACATTCGCCCCGCTTTCCGAGGGGGATGTATCCACATGAGAGACCAAGCCGACCACCGGAACTTTGCCGTGGGCTTTGTGGGATGGGATCAGATTCGAAGGCACTGTTGCCATCACATAGCCGTATTTGTCGATCGTGACGTCCTTCGCTCCTAACTCTTTCAATTCCTTTACGAGTAAATTCAGCAGGTCGAATTGCTTCGACGTACTTGGGTACGTCTCGGCGTCTTCCTTCGATTGCGTATCGATCTTAACGTAGCGGAGAAGTCTGTCCAAAACAGTTTCATTTATCATAGCATCCTCAAGAATAGTTTTCCTGCAGAACAGGTGTAAACCTTCGGAAGGCTATCTATTTGGAGGGATGGAAAATTCCAGTATCGTCATGTATTCTGGAATGAACCTTCCGAAGGTTACCTCATGATCATATCTTTGAATAAACGTAGCGAGAAGATAGCAAGATTGAATGAAAAAAGCAGGTGAAAAATGAGGTGGGGTAGCCGGTCATTCTGCCACCGCAGTCACCGGTCGAAGCGTCTCCGTTAACGACAATGTTGCCCGCACCATAATGTGCGATTGACTTTCGCCAGTCCGCTTGTTATGTTTCGTGCACCATTCAATGAAAAATTTCATTCAGACGTCCGTTTTCGTTTTCTCATTCCACCTTCTGTTTTCTCAGGGGAGTGTGAACAATCTTCGTCAAGCTGCACATTCTGCTGATTCGTTATGGAAAACCATGAATGCACTCACACAAAAAAAAGAATTTTCATTCGGCGGAATCATCCGGACCGACTCAACAAAGAAAGAGATTCATCTAGTTTTCACCGGGCACGAGTTCGGAGATGGCGGGGAGGTTATCCGGAGCGTTCTCCGGAAGCATAGAGTGAAAGCAGCATTCTTTCTTACCGGAGATTTTTACCGCAACAAGAATTTTTCTACCCTTATTCGAGAATTGAAATCAGACGGCCATTATCTCGGCGGCCACTCGGACAAGCATTTATTGTATTGTTCGTGGGAGAGACGGGATTCGCTGCTTGTTTCGAAAGAAGAGTTTACTGCGGATCTTACCGCGAATTATGCTGAAATGGAGAGGTTTGGAGTTCGGAAAAGCGATGCGCCGTTTTTTCTCCCGCCGTACGAATGGTACAATGAATCGGTGAGCGCGTGGACCAAAGAGTTTGGCCTCACGCTCGTCAATTTCAGCCCCGGAACATATTCAAATGCAGACTGGACGATTCCGGAACTCGGAACGCAATATCTTTCCAGTGACACAATCTACAATCGAATCCTTGCGTATGAAACGAATCATTCAAACGGATTGAACGGTTTTATCCTTCTCACGCACATCGGGGTCGATCCGCGGCGCACGGATAAATTCTATTTAAGGCTCGAGGGATTAATGGCAGAATTGGAAAAAAGGGGCTACCGATTTACGTCACTGATGGAAGGAATTCAATAGGAGTGTGCGGCTGAGGTTACTTCAACAGAAGCATCTTCTTCGTTTGGGAAAAATTTCCCGCTGATAATCGATAGAAATACAATCCGCTCGAAACTCTGCCGGCATTCCACTGCACTGTATATTCCCCAGGTGGGAGATTCCCATTGATTAGTTCCGCTACCTCGTTCCCCAGCAGATCATAGACCTTCAGCGAGACAAATCGTAACTCGGCAATCGTCACTCGTAAATTTGTAGTCGGGTTAAATGGATTCGGATAGTTTTGACTCAACGAGAATTGGTTGGGCACGCTTGAACCAAATGCGACTAATGTCGGAGAGCTTGGCCCTTTGTATTTCCAGGTGATTGCGTCGAAGATGACCGCTTCATTCTTGATTCCGGTTGCGTCTCCGAGTCTCACATATCCTGCGCTCCCCTTGTCGAATTCAAATATTCCGAGCGACGCAGACGAATCAACATAATTCTTTTGGTTCACGACTATTGTCTGCATTCCGCTCTTAGAGTACACTTTATATTTGGCATTCGTTGCCGTCGCCGTCGGGATAAACGCCAAGACCTCGTACATTCCCGATTGAGATAACGTTGGTTGCCATATCGCGTAGCATGTGTCGACCGAATCGGACCACGTGGTGAAGGCATACCACATATGACCGTTGTATCCTTTGTTCATGTCTCTCCAAGTATACATCGTTGCCGGAGCCTTGTTGTTCATATAGAATGCACTGTTGAACTGGAGATCATCAACTACCGTGTCCGGAATTGCGGGTGGGGTGTAGCGCACAGAAACGCCCCACCATGCAGTGTTCAGATTCATGTTGCCGTTGGTGTAACCGGGCCAGTCGTACTTCACGTTTTTGCCGTTCGGGCTGGGGTACGAGCCGGAATTCTTGTTGCCGTACGGATCGTTGACGGTAACGATGCGCTGGAGTGAATCAATGCCGATCACAACGATAATGTGTCCCGCTGTGGTCAATGCGTTGCAGAGGGTATACGGATAACCCGCATTTATTTCGCTGACCACCGACAAAAAGGTTGGCGAATCAGTCAATGTAGCGGATAACCCATGAAAACCGTAGTAGCCCACCATTCGAGAATGCGGGCTGTAACTGCCCGTCCACATGTATCCATAACCTCCGTAGGAATTTTTTCCGTTAGGATCCTGGGCAATGTACGAGTAATCAATAGTCCGGAAGCGATATCTCTCGCAGACATAATTTCCATAACTGCTCCAATGACCCGGAGAGGGACCGGATGCCGAACACCAGACATCCCATTTCGGTAAGAGGTTGTAATACGCAATCACCATAATAGAGGAAGTAGGACCGCAGGCAGAACGTCCGTTGTACCAATCCGGCGTGTCGTACACCTGATTAACGTATGGAAGATCCAATTGAGCACCCTTCTTGATCTCCAATGATACTTCGCGCTCACGCGGCTGCAAAGGTGCAGGCTGATGCAATTGGATTGCCCTCTTTTCAACGGTCGCGTTGTCTGAAATTTGTGCGATGCAGATTTCTTTTTTCGTATAGGTGTGAAAGGTTACTTTCGTATCGTTGTCGACGAATTTCGGATCCATCTCCAGCACATCGGGCGTGTTTGTCAGCCGGATCGTCTCGCTGCCGTCGAATTTGGCGAGATAGAGATCGGAGTTGATCACTCGATCTTTCTCCACCTCTTCTCTATAGAAGAGGATATGCTGTGCGTTGTTCGACCACGATGGATTGATTCCCTCGCCGATGTAGTATGTGATCCGGGACGCAATGTCGCGCACGGAGACAATTCCATTCAAACTTGAATACAGAAGCGACGCGCTGTTCGAAGCCCATTGAGGATTGAAATATCCTCGCTTGCTGTCGGTAATAATTGATTTTTCCTCCGTTGACAAGTTCATCACCCACAACTGGTCGTTGTTATCGTTGTAGGCAACAAGGTCTCCGTCGAGAGAAATCGGAGCAAGGTTAGAATAGACGCCGAGGTCGTACGTGGCCGATTCCTTTCCGCGGACAACGAAAAGGGTTGTACCAATCGTGAAAACATATCGGCCATCGTTCGTGAAGCTCACCTGTCCGGCTCGTGCCACTGGCTCGTGAAGTCGTAACACTGCCCCTGAGGCCAAATCGAAAATTGAGGGCGACTGCATACCACGTCCATCAATTAGTTTGAAACCGATGGAATTCCGGTCGGGAGAAACCGAATAATAACTCCCGCAGCCGGGGGAAGAGATCAGTATCCGGATGCTATCGCCCGTGCTGAGATACAATGCGGAAGAATAATTGTCGGTGAATACGATCCCATGCTGAGTGAGTATTGGGTTAACGACAAATCCCGTTCCTTCAACATCATCGTAGGCAACAACCGTTGCGCTCACCACCAGGGCGAGGAAGAGGTAGGTCTGAATGGCTGCAAAGTGTTTCATACAACCGGCATTTGATCTGAAAGCAATTGCGGACAAATTAATATAGTTATTCCCCCATACCGGAACAACACAGTTTTCAGCCCATTTGCTTCAGGTTCCAGAGTGATAATCGAGAATTCCTGCTTTGATAATTAAAGAAGGAACTGTAACCATTTACCAAGCTATCCAATTATTGAGAGCAATTGGATAGCTGGTACTAAAATTCCACTTGACACGCGAAAAAATATTCTTTATACTTACCGCAGTCATATTGGACGTATCGAGTGATGGGTGCTCCATATCTCGTGAGTCAAAGGTACAGCAACCTTAGCGTTTCTCTCACGGCATGATCTCCATCATGCCTTTTTTATTTCTACCAGGCCGTGCCGGAATTCGGCGAGCGTCGGTCTCTTCAAAACCAGCATACCCATCTCTCGAGGAAACTTTTCAGAGGTTGCTTTTCACGGCAATCACTCCGATCGTTTCCCGTCCTCATATTTGTCTTACCACGGGCACAACTGCAGTCGAGCAGTGAGCACATGCGTTGAACACTATATAACGATAGGGTTCATTATGAAAAACCTCCCAGTAGTATCTGCCACGATGCGCATCATTATTTGCATCATAATCGGCTTTCCGCTTCTCAGCAACATCGCGGATGCAGCCAACGGGAAAGTTACCGGTAGAGTTATAGACCGCGAGACAAAGGAACCTCTGCCCGGCGTGAATATTGTGGTCACGCATTCGATCGCGGCCGACGGCTCGGAATCACCGCTCGGCCGGATGCTTGGCAGTTCGACGGACGTCGACGGCTACTATTTCATTCTCAATGTACCACCCGGCACGTACGTCCTTGCAGCCCGCCTGATCGGGTTCGCGACGACGACGCAAACGATGGTTAAGGTGGATCTAGACCGAACGATCACTCTCGATTTCATGCTCTCGGCAACTTCCATTCAGGTCGATCAAGTCGTTGTTACTGCTAAACGCGAAGTGATAAAGCAAGATGTTTCGGCAACGCAGGAGGTAATCGTCGCCACGAGGATAGAAGAAATGCCTATTATCCGCATGGATGAGTTTATCGGGAAAGTGAAAGGCGTTGAGCTGGTCAGCGGTCCAGAAGGGAACGGCTTAAGCGTGCGCGGCGGAGCGATTCGTGAAACCGACGTTCGCATGGATGGAATTTCATTGCAGGACCCGCGTTCGGAGAACTCATACCTTGCGTTGAACACAACAGCAATCGAAGAGATTCAAGTAATCACCGGCGGATTTGAGGCGAAGTACGGCGGCATCCGCTCCGGCTTGCTAAACGTTGTCACAAAAGAGGGGCAACACGACCGTTATAAAGTGTCGCTCAAGACTGATATTGCACCGAGTGGACAATACAGATTTTTTGGAACAAATCCCTGGAGCGATGAATCATGGGTGTATAAGGTGTACGCCGGGCAGTATGCTATGGACGGAATTCAAACGCACGAGGACTCTATGGCAGTGCCGTCGGATTTTTGGTCCTGGCTAGGATGGAAAAAAGCATCGTCGTCGATAACCGGATTTTCTCGTTTGGATACTCTCCAGAAACTCGACCTGTGGAAACATCAGCATCCGGAATATTCATTTAATAATAAGCCGAATGTGTACGTTGAGGGAACTTTGACGGGACCGTTCCCGGGGTCGGGCATTCCTCTCATCGGCGAATTTGCCGACCGGACAACTTTCCTGCTCGGAGGTAAGTATGAAAACTCCCAGCTTGCATTTCCGCTCGGACCGCGCAATAACTATCTTGACTGGAACACGCAGCTCAAATTGACGACACAAATCTCTGACAACATGCGGATTTCTCTCAATGGGTTGTACGCGAAAATTCAATCTGTGAGCAGCGGACAAACATTAAGTTATGGTGGTGCTTTGGTGGATGCGTCGTCGAGCTATGGTTTTCTTAACAATACTCCGAGCTCAGTGCAACGGCAGGCTGCGCTTCTTGCAGGGACAACCGGTCTTCAGCAGATGTTCAACAAGAGCCGACTCCAGAACTACGATCAACAATATTCTGTCGGTGGAGCAAAATTTACCCATACATTTTCCAACACAGGTTTTTACACCTTGGATTTTCAGGCGGGGTACACGAGCCAACAACTTGCGCCTTTCGTTCTCGATACCTCGAGAGCTGATGCGTGGATTACCTACTATCTACCGAACGGCTTTCCGGTGAAGGCTATCCGAACCCCTGAAAATGGGAGCCCGAACGGATCGACGAATCTCGGTTCTGACGCAGCAGGCACTTTTTGGATGTACGGTGGCGCGCAGCGAGCAGATTCTTCCCATTCCACCGTTCTGCAGTTCAAGGGAGACCTGATGGAACAAGTCGGCAGACATCACCAGATCGAAGCCGGATTTTCCTCACGGCTCCAGAATCTTTTCGTTTACACAGGGACGTGGTATCAATCGCAAATTGCGTTTACTCCCGACCTCTGGCAATATTACAGGGCAACTCCACTTGAGCTAGGAGCCTACATCCAGGACAAACTTGAGTTTGAAGGGATGATATTGAACGCCGGATTGCGGCTTGACTATTTCAATCCGATGAAAGAGGGATTTGTTACCGGCTTCCCGAGCGATCTCAACTACAAGAATTTTTATGATAAAGTGTATCTCAATGCACCGGGCACATGGGGGAGTTACGAACGATGGCTTTATTTCCGCGATTTGTTGGAGAATCCTCCGGGCTGGCCGAGGACGCCCAACAAAACACAAACGTATCTATCGCCGAGAATGGGGGTCTCATTTCCCATTACGGAGAGCAGCAAGATGTACTTCAACTATGGGCACTTCTATCAACGGCCGCCGACTTCTTTTATCTACAACCAAGCGGTCTATATCGGATCGGTTGCCGTGCCGACGCCAGATCTGGACATGGCGCGCACTGTTTCATACGAGTTCGGGTATGAGCAGATGTTCTTCTCCGAACTACTCCTCAATCTCACTGCATACTACAAAGACAACCGGAACGAACCGCTGAGCCGCAACTTCATAAACTACTACGGAGACAACGACGTTCTTCGATATTATAACGATGCGTACAGCGATATCCGGGGCGTCGAGGTTCGCTTCGAACGCCCTGTCGGGCAATTCGCGTCGTTCAATGCGATGTACGACTATTCTCTCTACAGCGGCGGCCAATCCGGTCTCTCCGATGTGTACGAGAATCGGTTGACGGCGAAAACTGCAGTCGAAACCCGACCCGCAGATCTTTTCAATTCCGACCCGCGTCCACGTGGAAACATCAATCTCAATCTCCATACACCGAGGGATTTCGGCCCGGAGTTGGGTGGAGTGCAATGGTTGAACAGAATTTTTGTGAACATCTTTTTTGAGTGGCGTTCGGGAGGACGGTACCTCTGGAATCCTGAAGTGCCCGACATAAAAGACAGGATCTATCTTAAGGCGGTCAATATCTGGAATATCGATCTTCGCGCCTCCAAAGCGTTCGACTTTTCCTTCGGCAGCGTGGAGCTTGTCGCGACCGTGAAGAACTTGACAAACAACAAGTGGCTCACCGTGGCAAATATGACCCGCGCTCAACTCGATGCCTATAAAGCATCGTTGACACCGCCGAATAAAGGGGGAGATGATAAGTGGGGGCAGTTTGACGGAGGACCCGAAGGCGGCGGTCATATCGTTGCTGGTTGGTACGAAGCGCCGATATTCCTTAATCCGCGCATGATTCTGTTTGGTGCGCGACTGAATTTCTAAGGTGATTGGTAATGCGCAAAATGACCATACGAAACATTTCAGTGGCGGCGCTTGTATTGTTGCCCTTCCGGCAGGCGGCATCTGCGGATAAGCTTGTCGTCGGCTACTATCCGAGCTGGAATAAGTCAACGCTGCCGCACACCGCGGTGCTCTATCAGAATCTCACACACATCGCGTATGCCTTTCTCATACCTGCCGCTGATGGCAGCATCAGTGTGCCGGTGGGATTTCTGTATCCCGAATTAAACCAGGCCGCACATCAAAAAGGAGTAAAGGTCGTAATCTCGCTCGGCGGATGGGGACAGTCGGATGGGTTTTCTCCGATGGCGGCGGATACGGCCGCTCGTCATAAATTCGTTCAGAACCTTACCTCCTTCTGTATAACAGACAATTATGACGGCGTCGATATCGATTGGGAGTATCCGAAGACATCCGCCGACAGGGCAAATCTTACGGCGCTCATCCACGAACTGCGGCTCTCGTTCAACAATGCGAATCCGGCCTTAACCATCTCAATGGCCGTGCCGGCAACAGGTTGGTCGGGACAATGGTTTGATGTCACCGCAATGAAAGATGACTTCGATTGGATCGGGATCATGACGTACGATTTTTACGGAAGCTGGACGACGAAATCCGGTCCGAACTCCGCTCTCTACGGAAATTTTTCCACAAACACCGAAGGCTGGATCGATTATTCGGTCGGGTACTACAATGGCACGCGCTCGATCCCGATGTCAAAACTTCTCACCGGGACTCCATTCTACGGCTGGATGTTTGCAGCGTCATCGATGTATGGAGCGAGCACGGGCGCCTCACAATTGGCGTATTCATCCATCGCCCCGAAACTGCAGCAGGGATGGGTGCGAAGTTGGGATGCGGAGGGTCAAGTTCCGTATATCATCAACGCGGCAAAAACACAAGTGATCAGTTACGATGATTCTGTATCTATCGCTCTCAAGTGCGACTATATCAAAGCCAAGGGGCTCGGTGGAACAATCGTTTGGGCTATCGGACAAGATCTTCTCGGCGGGAAGCAGCCGTTACTTGATGTGATCGGCGCTTCACTTCGATCACCGACCATTGTGCAGTTGAGGTCACAAGAAATTCCGGCATCGATGACACTTGAACAGAATTATCCTAATCCGTTCAACGGGCAAACCATCATACGGTATTCAGTGGCAAGAGCTGGACGAGTGACGCTGAAGTTATTCGATGTTCTCGGCCGAGTGGCGCAAACGCTTGTCGACGGAGAACAAACGCAAGGTGTGTACGAAGTGTCGATCTCAACAAATTCCTTTGCCAGCGGAATCTATATCTATAGAATAGAACATCAAAACGCTTCCCTCACACGATCAATGATCGTCTTACGATAGGTGGGCTTATGAAAACAACAGTCAATCGAATCCTGATATCCGCTCTCTTGCTGTCATTTGTGGTGAAAGCTCAGCCGCGCAATTATGAGGTGCCGCCGATGACCCTGGATGTCGGGAATTTTTATCTAAGTATGAACAAGCTCATGGGCGAGGGGCAGCTGCAAACTCAATACAGCTGGATGCTCACAGGCAACGATAGAGAGAAGACGGAAATTTTCTATTGGCCCGCGGATCGCTGGCAATCAAATATGTTGTATCAAATTTTTAACCCGATCGTACTTGACACCAACGGGATACTCAATGCTTCGGGTGTGAAGCGTGCCATGTATATCGGAGCCGGGAACGACGCTCTTATTAATAGCGGCAAGACAGATTGGTGCAGAGAAATACGCCGCTATCGTCCGCCGCATATTGTCATTGACGGAATCCAGATCGACCCGCCGTACACATGGTACGTCGATCCAACGATCAAATCCGACATCAAGCTTGAGTGGGAAGACGTGCTCAACCAATTCGGTATTCGGAGTCATGTTGAGATGTACGGCTTCAGCAACCCTGCTCATGCGGATTATTTTATCTGGAAGGCGACACACAAGTTCACAGGCGAGTTGAAGGTTCCGCGCGAGGCGTCGGCATCTACAGATACCATTCCCGACCAGACATTTGGATTCTGGTGGCCGCTGGCATTTAGTTTCGGTCCCTCCAAAGCGGGAGAGCGATATGTCAACGGAGGCTTCTCGTACGAAGGGGTTGACGATCTGGACAGCTGGTTTAAGAGAGCGTCGGAGATGCCGGCTGGTGCGAGATCACGCGATTCTTTATACGTTGCGTACTATTGGGATGCAAAAGGTGCAAACACGACTGTATTTTCCAACGGATCGAAAGATGATACCGGCGATCCGGATCGAACCACAGGGTTCTTAAATTCAACCCAGATTTGCGGCTACACGCTTTTGTATGCCGACCAATCCGCCGCGATAAAAGTTGACGACCCTAAACAGCCGTATGCGATGCCGCACGCTGGAATCAACGCCGATCTATGGGGAAGGCGGGATATTGGATTGTTGCAAACCTACCGGGGCGATGATAACCGCGGACGTTTTCCGCTCGATCCCATGACTTCGTTGGGATTCACGAAACCGGATTACGGTCCGATGAGATTTATTACGAATGGGCCGTACCAAGTGACGAAAGACAAAACGCAAGGCCGGTACGATTCGCTCACGTTCGTTTACGCTGTAGGGGTTGGAAGCATCGGGTCAAATTATGCAGACTCGATCGGGCGTGCATGGCTTGCAAATCAGATCTCTGACTCAGCAAAAAAAGCATGGGTGTTAAAAGGTAAAGACTCGTTATGGAAAGTCCTCGACCGTGCGAACTGGGCATGGAAGCGTCTCAGTGCCGGGAACAGTATTCCTGCGGCGCCACCGCCCCCCGATATTACCGTGACATCAGGCCCAGACCGGATCTCGGTCGCATGGTCATATCCCGATGCATCGTACTATAAAGATGCAATCACCGGAGTCGATGATTGGAACGGATGGCTCGTCTACCGCAAACGCGGAGCGTATCTTGTCAGCGATCCTCTCGATCAAAAGACGGGCGACAAGTGGGAATTGGTGTACGAGACGACAGACCGCTCACAAACGAGCTACATTGATCACACTGTGCAACGCGGCGTCGATTACTACTATGCCGTGACGGCGTTCGATAACGGAACGCAAAGTCTCAGCATCGCTGACGATCCCCAGCGAGGTCAAAAGTTAGAAAGCTCCCGCATGGTCACACGGTCGCAATTGCCCGCAGTCTCGTTCCTGCCGGGGTTAAGCGAATCGGGAAAAGTAAGAATTGTGCCGAATCCCTCAACATCCGCCGCCGGCACATCGAGCGGGACGACCGGATTCGCAGGCACGCCGAACAAGATTCTCTTTGTCAATCTTCCCGTGAAATGCACGTTGAGAGTCTTCACTGAAACAGGAGATCTCGTAAAAACTATTCAACACTATGGCACGGCCGACCAGGAATGGAATCAACGGACAGAGAACAACCAATACGTCAGCAGCGGCATTTACATTCTTGTCGTTTCGGAGAGCGAAGGGCTGAACGGCGAGAAGCTTGATAATCAATTTGTGAAATTTGTTATCGTGCGATGACGAAGAGCATGAAAGAATATACCGACACTGCAGAAAAAGAAATGGAGACTTCAATGCGAACATCTCTAAGAAACTTTGTCATAGCCCTTATCACAGTTGCGACGCTTTCGAGCGGGGCAATCGCTCAAATAGTCAAGCAGGCGCAGGTGGGATTTCGATTTCTTGAAAATCCGGTCTCCGCTGAAGTTGTCGGGCGCGGAGGAGTAGGACTTACGACCACCTATACCTCCAATGCAATTTTCTGGAATCCGGCGTTGCTCGGTTGGGTCAAACCTTCTGCCGACCTGAGCCTGAACTATACCCAGGGGATTGCCGATATCAATTATGCAGCAAGCGCTGTTACGTTCCGCCTCGGTGATTTCGGAGTGATCGGACTAAGTCTGCTGAATATGGACTACGGCACTTTTTATTCCACATACGCGGTGGACAAGTCGGTCAACCCCGCCGGGTATGTCGAGACGGGCACTTTTTCCCCAAAAGCATATGCTATCGGTATAGCCTTCTCTCAAAAGATGAATGACCGGTTTTCGTTCGGCGTACACGTTAAGAACGTCGAGCAAAATCTCGGCAACGCATGGGTTGAGTCGGCCGGCCAAATTGTCAAGCACGCAAAGTACAAGCAGAACGTCTGGGCAATGGATGTGGGCGCATTTTACGACTTCCTCTACAACGGAATTCGATTCGGCGCAACGATGCAGAATATTTCCCGCGAAGTCACATACGAGAACGAGTCTTTTCCACTGCCGTTCGCCGTGAGTTTTGGATTTGCGATCACACCCCTCACGTTTTTCTCGGAGGATGAAGCCATGAAAGCTCTCACACTGAATTTTGAAACTCGCCACCCCCGCGATTTCGGAGAGAAGGTAAAATACGGCGCAGAGTACATTTTTCTTGACGCCTTCACGACACGCGTCGGCTATATGTCGAACTACGATGAACGCGGTCTCACGGCAGGCGTCGGCGTACGGCAATCCGTGTCAGGAACAAACCTCCGTGTCGATTACGCTTATGAGCCATTTGGAATATTTGGAGCGGTGCATTTCATATCACTCGGCATCGGTTACTAGTGCTGTTTCTAATATTAAATCTTGTATTTTTACCGCAGAGGACGCAAAGGTCGCAAAGAAGTTTTTATGAAAATATTATGAAATCTTCGCGTCCTCAGCGAACTTTGGGCAATGGTACGATTTAGCGAGATGTAGGACATCTTGGTAATTGACTCAAGTTGACCGTTTATTAGAAAACTCTTGAAAAAGTGGCTGCCAATGATACATTACAGGCTTAAGAAATTGTACGCACATGTCTCAAAGGCAGC
>JAGVPT010000092.1 GCA_020052095.1 Bacteroidota bacterium
AGCTGGCATCTGTTACGGTCTGATAACTCCTTTCTTTTAGCTCCATAATATTTGTTACCGCCTATTATGTAAAAGTTAGTGTCGGGCTGGTGGCTAACCCTTTCCCGAGTCGGACTTCCACCGACAAGATACACCAAGCTTGCTTGGCGCACGCGTAACATCAGTTACAAACTCTTGATCGTGTGAACAAATCGCTCCGTAATTCTTCGGGGACGTGTGATGGCGGAGCCGACAACAATTGCGTACGCACCGCATTTCATCGCGTGGGCGGCTTCCCCGGGGGTCCATATTCTCCCTTCGGCAATTACCGGAACATGAATCTCGGCGGCGAGGCGCTCGATCAAGTTGAAGTCGGGAAAATCGTCAGCAAGGTCTTCCGTGTACTGAGTGTATCCGGAAAGTGTGGTGGCAATAATGTCTGCTCCCAATTCGGCGGCGCGGAGTCCTTCCTCATACGTCGAAATATCCGCGATTAGCGGAACGGTGTAACGTCTGCGGACGACTTCAAGAAACTGGAAACCGTCCATTCCGTTCGGGCGCACCCGATTGGTTACGTCGAGCACCACAATATCAGCGCCTGCTTCGATAATGTTCTCCACGTCGATCAGATCGGGAGTGACGAGAACCCAACCGTCATCGTACCCCCCTTTCGCCACGCCAATAACGGGGAGACGAACAGCCGCGCGCACTGCTTTGATATTGTCAGATCCTTGTGTGCGGATGCCGGCGGCGCCTCCGAGTTCTGCCGCTTTTGCAAACGCAGTCGTGTGGATGGGTGCATTGAAGGGGTCATCGCCTTCTGCGTGACAGAGTACGATCACGCCTTTGCGGAGTTTTTCTATCTCACCGGGCATCGTCGAGTCTTAATTTTTATTTTGCAATGTGGTTTTTATCTCCGAGGCGATTCTTCCTGCCGCTTCACCGAGTTGCATACTCGCCGCCTGAGAGTTTGTAGCAAAGAGCGCCGTCGGCGGGAAAATTGCCCGCCCCGTAACCAGAAGGTTTTCAACATCCGGCGTGAATAGTGCCCGCCGCGGAACTTGAAAGGTGCTCCCCGGCCGCCCTGGCATCGCACACGTCGCAATGGAATCGTCAAAGGTCTTACCCGACATGACGTCTGAGTCCGAGATCATCATCGTTCCGCAAACTTGGATAGTCGCATGAAACCCGATTTGCTGCGGTGTGGCATGAATTCGAGAGTCAACAAAGCCCGGGCAATTGTTCGCGAGGAAGAGTGCTGCTTTGGGTGCGAGTTGGCGGCATCGCATCTCCGCTCGTGTCAGGCTTCCTTCATCGGTGGCGTCCACGTTGGGAAGGCTGATCATGGAAACGATGACCTCGCCGTTTCGCATTGTCCCGTCGATCTGAAGAGAGTCACCTCGCGCCAGCATCGGCGATTCTTCCAGCCATTTTTTTGTGAGCGAAGAAAATCCTTTTAGCGAAAGAAAGCCGTTCCGGATAGCCGAGGTAGTTCCCGAAAACTCGTGTGGATTATTCTGGGCAAAATCGATCAACGCCCTCTCATTCACTTTCTTCATACAAAAAGGATACGATGCATTCGACTCGTGCTTTATGTGTTTCGCACCGGCATTCACGGCGACTCTCCCGTTGCCGGTTGCATCGATATACACGTTTGCAGAGAGCGCAACGATTCCTTCTTTCCGGCGAATCAGAACCGAATTGATAATTTTGCCTTTGGTTTCTGCCTTTGCAAATTGAGAATCAAATAACACTCTCACATGTTCTCTCTCCAACTTCGCCTGCAAGACGTCTTTCAACATTTCGGCATCGAACGGCGTAACGGTAAAACTGACGCCCGTCGGGTCCACAAGATGTCCCAGGCTCCCCCCCCTCGACTCCAATTCTTGCACGATCTCATTCCCTATTCCTTGCACAATCTGTTTTCCCAGCGAATGAAATCCGCGCCACGGTTGAAACATCGCCAGCGTCGCCATTCCTCCAAGAAATCCATGCTGTTCGATCAACACAGTGTCAGCGCCGCCGCGAGCCGAAGCGATTGCTGCACACACGCCGGCGGGGCCTCCCCCGATCACGACAACATCATATTTGGATTCAGAATCGACGGCAAGCATGGATATAAGATGGTTTATTTGTTCAGTGAAACACTAGACGCTGTCTCAAAAATACCCTGCCGTTTGCCCTTCGACGCTCCCGACTTCGTCGGTCGAAGACTCCCTACGGTCGACGACTCGACTCGTCGAGGTCTATCGACCCGTAGGGAAGGATCGATGTTTCGTTTTTGAGATGACTTCTAATATCTCCTTTGCGTCCTTCGCGGTTTTCTTTCGAGTTACTCTCTATGAAAGAATGGAATGCAAATAGTCCAAGCCGCCTTTAATATTCTTTCCGAGATGAACGCGCATTACCCGCAACGAACGGCCTGCGAGTGACCGATAATCGCCGATCGCCTGAGCATTCTTTAATACTTCGAATGAAAACAATTCGCCTGGAATTTTGCAGTCGACGCTTTCTTCAGCCGTAAGAAGAAGGAAAACGCCGTTTTGCTTTCCTCCTTTGTGCAATTGACCGGTGGAGTGGAGATATCGAGGGCCAAATCCGAGCATTGTCGCGCAGCTCGTCCGGTTCCCAATCGCGCTCCTCAACAGTTGGAGCATTTTCATGTTATTTTCGTTTTGATCGACGTACGCCAAGACCGATGCATAATCACCGTGAACGCATTGACGAAAATGGGCGTGAAGGAATTCCTTGAGAGAATGACCGCCAGCGCTCTTTGCCAATTGCGCCGAATACGAAGGCTCGCAAAAAATGGATAACCCATTTGCTTCGGCGAGCGGATTTTGTTTCGGCAGAGCACCGGACTTCTTGAATTCTTCAATTACGCGCACGGTATTGTCTTTGCTCTCTTTTACGTTTGGTTCATCAAAGGGATTGATTTGCAGAACGACCGCGGCGATCGATGTCGCAAACTCCCACCGGAAAAATTCACCTCCAAGTTCGTATTCATCTTCTAAAACAATCTCAATCATCGGTTGACCGGCGGCGCCTAGCTTTTCCTCAAGAAGGCGACTCGAAGCCTTCTCATTTTTCAGTCTCAGAAAGACAAATACTCTGTCGGAAGGAAAATCTTTCGGGGGCGTCTCACCTACAATCGGGACAATTCCTTTGCCCTCTTTGCCGGTGCTCTCCGCAATCAGTTGCTCCGTCCAGTAATTGAACGTTTCAATCTGTTTGGATGCAATGAGTGTCAATTTGTCTCTCCCAGCTTTGAAAGCCTCCGCTATGCACACGCCGAGCATAGCGCTCGGATTTTCCTTGAGGTCCAACAACTTGCTCGTTGCAATCATCGCAGACGCACTATCCAGGATTTTCAGCACATCCATGCCGATCAGCGCCATCGGCACAAGGCCGAAATATGAAAGCGCTGAATATCGTCCGCCGATATCCTCAGGATTCAAAAATATCTTTCGGAATGCTTTCTCCTTCGCGATCTTCTCCATTTGTGTATGAGCGTCGGTAATGGCAACAAAATTTCTCCCGGCATCGCTACCTTTTGATTGTGCGACTTTGTCGTAGAAATACTTATAGAACATATTCGTCTCCGTCGTCCCGCCCGATTTGCTCGCGACAACGAACAGCGTCGTTTCCAGAACAACGGATTTCTCAATTCGCCGCACAGAGACGGGGTTTGTACTATCTAACACCAACAATTGAGGGTATTCTCTCGCGGAACCAAACGTAGCACGGCATACATCCGGACATAGACTGCTTCCGCCCATTCCAAGAACAACGGCGTGAGTAAAACCTGCAGATCGAATTTCTTTAGCAAACGCTATCAATCCATCAGCATTTTGCCGCATCAATTCAACACTCTCCAGCCAACCCAGTCTGTTCAGGATGGATTTTTTGTGGACGTCTTCAGTCCGCCAAATGGCGTAATCCTTCTCCCATAAACGTTTGATAATGGAATTTGAAGAGAATGTTGCACCGGTAGTATCAACAAATTGTTGCAGTTCTCCTAGATGAAATGAAACGGTAGACATAAATATTCTTTCGTAACTACTCAGCCACTAAGGCACCCCGCCTGCCAAAGCGCAGCGGCGGGCAGGCAAGGCACAAAGAAAATTGTGGGTTGAT